>CAZVMK010000141.1:0-1578 GCA_964628315.1 uncultured Oscillospiraceae bacterium | reverse complement strand
GATACATTATAATAATGTATCCATCAGATCTTCGGCCTTTTTCCGAAGTTGGGCAGCGGACCAGGCCACCAGCATGACTTCCAGCACCTGGCGGATCCGTTGACGGGCACCGGCAACAGGTTCACGATAACTTTCCAATTCATTATCAATAAAGGCTCCCCATTGATCCGAAGAAACCCCATCCGCCGTATGGGCGGCCAAGCGAACAAAGAGGAAGTACAATTTTCCGTCGTCAATGATGTCATCGGAAACATCGTCCAATTCGCCGTTTACATATTGAATGAGCCCCGTGATCTTCTCCATGGGTAGGGCATTTTTCAGCATATTAATTGTGGTGATACGGCAAAGCTGATTCATATTGTAGCGTTTATGTTCCGGTGGAGGCAGAAAGCCACGCTTCACCCAGTTCTGGACCGTATACGCTTCCAGACCGGTAATGGCCGAAACCTGGCTCAGGACGATTCCGCCCCCAAGAAACATGGAAGAAAATTGCTGTTCAATAAACCGAGCATCGGCACGGTCAGCCACAAGTGTCGTGCCTGGGATATTCCATTGCATAAAATTCACCTCCTAAAACGTACAAAGATTATATCATGCAGTCATTTGATTGTCAATTATTATCTTTATTTTCCCAAAAAACTGTGCAAAAATTTCCCCTTTACGAATAGGCAAAAATGGTGTATAATAGAATGGATTAGGAGGTGATGACATGAATTGTCTACGATGCGCTCGAGAAACAGAAGAAAATCATCTTTTCTGCAATCAATGTATGAAAGATATGGAACGCCATCCGGTAAAACCAGGGACCCCTGTTCATCTGCCCGATCGACCCGAAAAAGCCCCCGTCAAGCGGAACGGGTTTAAAGTGGCCGCCAGCAAATGGGAGGATCACATCTATCGTCTGAAAAGTGCCATCATTTGGCTGCTGCTTCTAATCATCTTGCTGGCAACTGCCCTCGGAATTTGTATTTGCATGATGGCCGGTCTGACCCCCAGATGGTTGAACGAAGCCCTGCATTACGTCCGTTAATAATGTTTCACGTGAAACATTTTGCGACAGGTTATGCACCGGATTGTTTCACGTGAAACACCAACAACATAGAAAAGGAGGCGGACTATGGGAAGAACCATTGCCGTCGTTAACCAGAAAGGCGGCGTTGGCAAAACCACAACAGCCGTCAATCTGACCGCTGCGCTGACAGAACTGGGCCTGAAAGTTCTGCTGTGCGACTTCGATCCTCAGGCCAACGCCACTTCCGGCTTCGGAATTGACAAGAAAAAAGCAAAACATACCATCTATGATGTAATAATCAATAACGTACCTGCGGAGCAGGCCATCGTATCCACAAAATACGGTGATGTGCTGCCCTCATCGGCAAATCTGGCCGGTGCCGCAGTGGAATTGCTGTATACCGAGGGTCGGGAACACCAGCTGGAAAACTGGCTGAAACCCATTCAGGAAAACTACGATCTGATCATGATCGACTGTCCTCCGTCCCTGGAAATGCTGACGTTGAATTCCCTTGCGGCGGCTGACAGCATTCTGGTGCCGGTCCAGTGCGAATATTATGCGCTGGA
>CAZVMK010000140.1:0-1710 GCA_964628315.1 uncultured Oscillospiraceae bacterium | reverse complement strand
TGAGCGGACAGGCTCAGCATATCGATATTCTGCTCTTTGACGTTGATGGCCACGTGACCGACAGCCTGAACGGCATCGGTGTGGAAGACGACACCGGCTTCCTTACAGATGGCGCCGATCTCGGCGATGGGCAACACGGAACCAATCTCGTTGTTGGCGTACATGACTGTGACCAGGCAGGTATCGGGACGGATGGCATCTTTGACCTGCTGGGCGGTGATATTGTGGTTATGGCGTACATCCAGATAGGTGACTTCAAAGCCCTCTTTTTCCAGCTTTTGCAGCACGTGCAACACGGCGTGGTGTTCGAAAGCGGTGGAAATGATGTGCTTTTTGCCCTTCTTGGCACCGTTTTTAGCGGCGGACAGAATGGCCTGATTGTCAGCTTCACTGCCGCCGGATGTGAAATAAATTTCACGGGGTTCGCAGCCCAGACAGGCGGCGACTCTGGCGCGACAGTCTTCCAGCACTTCCTTGGCCCGCTGGCCGACGGAGTGGAGGGATGAGGGGTTGCCGTAAACTTCCTGATAGCAGGGAAGCATGGCATCAATGGCTGCCTGACTCATGCGAGTGGTGGCGGCATTATCGGCATAAACTTGCATATTTTTCCTCCTGTGGAGTTTTACCCAGTAATTTCATAGGTAATATAGCACTATTTACCTACTTTGTCAATAGGTAAAAGGGCGCCGGAGATGGATGAGTGGAAAATTCTTCCTGATTTTTCGACTTTTTCAGCGGTTATATTGTTCAGGGCATGGCATATTAAAAAGGCAGAGAAAGGGGTGCGAAGATGAAGAAATTCGTGAAAATATCGATCGTAATATTATTGTGTATCAATTTGCTGCCTATTCCGGCATTTGCAAGGGAATTGGTGGCAGTGGGGCAGGTAGTCGGGCTGGAAATACTGGATAATTCCGTGACGGTTGCGGCATTTGACGAGGAACTCGGCGATGTGGCTCAAAAAGCCGGTCTGTGCGTGGGCGATCAGATCACTGCCATTGACGGAAAGACCGTTCGCTGTGCCGAGGATGTGCGGCGGGCGCTCAGAAGTTCAAAAGGCAACGTCAAGCTGAAACTGCTTCGGCAGGGGAAAGTCCAACAGCTGCAATTATCGCCGAAAATTACCGATGACGGCCCTAAATTGGGAGTTTTTCTGAAGCAGGGCGTGACGGGGATCGGAACCGTGACCTGGTATGATCCCGAGAATGGGTCATTTGGAATGCTGGGTCACGGGGTCAACACGAGTGCAGGAGAATTGGTGAAAATGACCTCGGGCGTGGCCTATCAGGCACGGGTGGCCACGGTGCTGAAAGGTCAGATCGGCCATCCAGGGCAACTGCAAGGGGCGGTCAGCGGAAAAAACGCGGTGGGCAGTCTGCTGGGGAACACGGCGCAGGGCGTATTTGGCGTGACGGAAATCGGCTGGGAGGGAGAGTGTATGCCGGTGGCCGGTGCGGAAGAGGTGAAGGTGGGGCCTGCGACCATCCGCTCCACGGTGGATGGGAATACGGTTCGGGAGTATTCTGTGGAAATATTGAAAATTTATCCCAAGAGCAGGAATTCCGGCCGAAATCTGATGATTCGGGTGACGGATCCGGCACTGCTGGAAACCACCGGCGGTATTGTGCAGGGAATGTCGGGCTCCCCGATTTGCCAAAATGGGAAAATCGTGGGTGCCGTGACCCATGTTTTGGTAAATGACCCAACAAC
>CAZVMK010000139.1:0-1782 GCA_964628315.1 uncultured Oscillospiraceae bacterium | reverse complement strand
CATACCAATTTGCGCATCGCCCCGTAGGGTGGGGGTACACCCCCACCGGCGCAGTTGCAAATATTTGCGCGGCAAAAACATATCCGTAGGGTGGAGGCCATGCCTCCACCGGCGCAGTACCGTTATTTCATGGCACTGCGAAAAACGAACCCTGCGGATGGGGCACGGCCCCATCCCTACAGTGGATATCACGCTCGTGTAGGGTGGAGGCCAGGCCTCCACCGGCGTTCCGTCTTCGGAAAGCGACTCGGGAGCGCACTGCGTTTGCAGTGCGCTCCCGAATGGTTTATTTCTTTCCGTTGGTCATGATCTTATCTGGGAACACGGCGGCATTGATGAGATCCGCCGGATCAATTTCCAGCGCATCCGCCAGATTGAAGAAAATTTCAAGAGAAAAGCTATGGGCAATTCCAGGCGCTTCGATCAAGCTCAGCGATGAGCGACTGATGCCGGCCCGTTCAGCCAGTTCCTCTTGGGAATAACCCCTGATCCTGCGCAATGCAGCGATTGCAATGCCCAGCTGAATAAAGCGGTCACGATTGTTGAACGAAACTTCCTTGCCCATAACGCGGTTTCCTCCGAAAAATAGTATGATAATATTGTACTATTTCCAATATGGGCTTTCTGTATTGCAAATTCAGCACTTGACCAAATTAGTAAGCAACGATATAATATGGACAGCATAATGCAAAAATATAAAGCAAATTATGTCTGGGGAGGACAGGAATATGACCGAAAAGACAAAGAAGATCATTCATGCCGTTGCGGCGAAGAACGGCGTATCGCCGGAGCACGTGGAAAACGAAATGAAAAAGGCCGTCCGGCTGGCCATGACCTCCGAAGACTCGAATGTTCAGACCCTGTGGAAGCAACTGGCACCCGACGGCAAAGAACCGGAGCTGGATGCGGTTTTGGATTTTCTGATCGAGCGGATGTATTTGCAGTGACCCCAACAAAAAAGAAAGCGCAGAAAATCTGCGCTCAACACAACTACTATACCATAACAAAATCCAAAAGTCAACGGTACATCGGCCTGTTTACGCCAAATTCTGTGTTTTGTACAAATACGAATGTAGTTTTATGTGAAACATTCCATCTTGAAAAAGTGTTTTTCCCGTGCTAATATAAAGGCACAAAGGGAGAAACCCATAACAAGATGTGAAAGCCGTTTTGAGAGAGGATGATACCCGATGTACAGTTAAAAAATTCGGTTTGTAAGAAAATCAGTAGGTCGAGTGAAGAGTCAGAAAAATATTTTTGAAAGGATCATATCAGACGACATTTTTAGACAAACCAAGGACAATGAATATCCATTTGTAGGCCAGCATAAAGCTCATCCCACTGACGGGATTTTATATAGATGAATGTGTAATGGTATCGAACGAAATGGAAAATCAACGTCCAATCCGCAGAAAGGCAGGTTAACCAATGATTGAACCCAAGAACGAAGAAAACTAGCCCTTGACTATCGGGAGCGTCGAAAGACAGGTAGTCAAGGGCTGGTTTTCTTTTTGGGATGTTCATATTTTTGCCGGTGGGGAATTCGTCCATCGGCGAATTTTTTTGTAGGGAGGGGGCCATGCCCCCTCCGCTGGGTTCGTTTTTTGCAGTGCCACGAAAGGACGATACTGCGCCGGTGGAGGCATGGCCTCCACCTTGGCTTCTCCCGAGGAGAAGCTGTCAAAATCTTTGATTTTGACTGATGAGGAATACGGGCGGAAAAGTAGTTTTTTGTTGAGGCATAGGCTTTCTGCAAACTTTCGGCTTTTGCCATTCCTCATC
>CAZVMK010000138.1:0-2011 GCA_964628315.1 uncultured Oscillospiraceae bacterium | reverse complement strand
CCCCACGGAGGACTGCACCACCAAACATTTCCGCCCCGAGCGGAAGAAGCACCCTAGTCAAACCATGGGTGGAATGTAAGATTGTAAACACAGGGCGGCGTGCCGGAGCGAACCGGTACACCGCCCCATTTTTATTTTATGGAGGATATTGCCTATGTTTTTAGTTCCCGTTATGGGAAAGAAATTGTATGTTTTATCGGTATTGCCCAATCTCGTGAACGGTTCTATGTCAGTTCCGTCAATGGCTTTTGGATGTTGTTTCGAGTATTGTGTAGAGTGCAAAGCAGGAGGTCTGGCATGGCAGTAAAAATCAATCCGTCCTTATCCCCTGACCATTATTTTGCGGCACTGAAATTTATTGAGCAGCTCTATAAAGATGATCAACTGCCAAAATATATTTTCCGTAATATTCTCAATGATTATGCGGATGTCGTAGACCTGTCTCAATTTGTGACTTTCAACGAAACGGAGGAAGCAGCATGAACCCATACGCTATGGAATATCGAAAGCGGCGTGTCGTGATCTACGCCCGTGTGTCTACGGATCACGAGGCTCAGCTTTCTGCACTGGGCAATCAGTTGGACTGGTATAAGCCTCTGCTGGAACTGCATCCGGAGTGGACGCTGGTATCCCAGTTCGTAGACGAAGGCATCACCGGCACATCCGCAGAAAAGCGTCCGGAATTTATGCGGATGATCGGCGAGGCCAAACAGCACAAATTTGATATGATCATCACCCGTGAGGTATCCCGGTTTGCTCGCAATACCGTGGATACCTTAAATTATACCCGAATGCTGAAAGAATACGGTGTCGAGGTGTACTTCATCAACGACGGCATCAAGACATTTGACGGTGATGGTGAGCTACGCCTCACCATCATGGCGACACTGGCACAGGATGAAAGCCGCAAGACCTCCATCCGTGTCAAAAGTGGTCAGCAGACCTCTATGAACAACGGCGTTGTCTATGGCAACGGCAATATTTTAGGCTATGACCGAGTGGGCAAGGAAATGATCATCAACACGGAGCAGGCACAGACGGTACGATTGATTTACGATATGTACCTCGACGGCTGTGGTCTGGTCAAAATAAAAGATGAATTGGAACGCAGGGGATGTAAGACTTCTCAGGGTATGAGCAAATGGTTTCCCACGGTCATTTCCCATGTGCTGAAAAATTCCTTTTACTGTGGTATTATGACCTACCACAAGGAATATGTTCCGGACTATCTGAAACAAAAGAAAGTGAAAAATTATGGTGAAATCGAATTTACGCAAGTGCAGGGCTCGCATGAACCGATCGTCACCATAGAAGAATTTGAAAGGGTGCAAAAAATCATGGAGTCAAAAACAAATGCCATGCCACATCTAAATCGTGGCAGCCAAAAAGGAAAGAAGCCGCGGACGACAATCTGGGGAAAACTGCTGATCTGCGAATGCGGACATACTTTCAATATGCGGCGGTGGGATCGCTCAGACCGACAGCCAGGTAATGCATACCAGTGTTATAATTCCGTCCGCACCGGTTCATACGAAAGCCGAAAGCGAAAAGGACTGCCGCTGGATGGCATTTGCCAATCTCCAATGATCCCCGAATGGCGATTGCAGATGATGGCAAATCTGATTTTCCGAAAATATCTGTCTGAAAAAGATAAAGTGCTGGCTCTGGCAAATTCCATTTTGGAGACCCACATCGGTGACACCGAGGAAGAAGAAAACACCCAATCCCTGCTGGAAGCGAAGCAGGCGGAACTGGCACGGCTCCACAAAAAGATAGATGCCTACATTGAAATGCGTGCCGAGGGTGACCTCAGCCGTGAACTATTCCGTAGCAAATGCAACGAAATTGAACCCAAAATCAACCGACTTCAGGAAGAAATCAAAACACTTTCCGTCGCCGTCAAACCCAATGAAGTGGTGGACTACACCGAAAAACTGACCGTTCTCCAATACGCCTTGGAGCGATATACCAACATTGACGAAGGACAGAATGTACCCGAGTGCGTGATAGA
>CAZVMK010000137.1:0-2022 GCA_964628315.1 uncultured Oscillospiraceae bacterium | reverse complement strand
TTGCGGCGGCTGACAGCATTCTGGTGCCGGTCCAGTGCGAATATTATGCGCTGGAGGGTCTTTCCGACCTGATGAGCACCCTGAGAATGGTAAAAAAACGCATCAATCCCAAACTGGATATTTTCGCCGTGGCACTGACCATGTTCGATGGCAGAACCAACTTCTCCACCCAGGTCGCCCAGGAAGTGCGCCGTCATTTCCCTGGAAAGGTTTTTGCCACCGTCATTCCCAGAAATATCCGCCTATCCGAGGCGCCCAGCCACGGATTGCCCGTAACGGCCTACGATAAGAGCAGCAAGGGTGCTGTGGCTTATCGGGAAATGGCCAAGGAAATCAAGGAAAAACTGTAAAATACGAAAGGAACGGTGAGCGATAGATGTCTAGTAAAGGACTGGGCAGAGGTCTCAGCGCCCTGCTCGGCGACTTTGATGAGCCCATCAACGACAGTCCCTATCAAAATTTACCCATTCATAAGGTGGAGCCCAATCCCAACCAGCCCCGTCGGGATTTCGACCAGGAGGAATTGCAGGCTCTTTCCGAATCCATTGCACTGCACGGTGTGATCCAGCCATTGACCGTTCGGGAAACCGGAAACGGATACTATCAGATCATCGCCGGTGAACGCCGCTGGCGTGCCGCCAGAATGGCCGGTTTGACGGAGATCCCCGTGGTCGTCATGGAAGCAGACGACAAAAAAACCATGGAGTTGGCGCTGATCGAAAACCTCCAGCGGCAGGATCTGAACCCCGTGGAAGAAGCCCTGGGCTATCAGACCCTCATGGACGAGTACGGTCTGACCCAGGAGGAAGCCGCCGGTCGAGTGGGCAAATCCCGTCCCACGGTGGCCAATGCCCTGCGATTGCTGAATTTGTGCCCGTCCGTTTTGGACCAACTGCGCAGCGGTGAGCTGTCAGCCGGCCACGCCCGTGCTGTTTTGACCCTGAAAACCGAGAAGCAGCAGCAACAGGCCGCCCAGAAGA
Organism: uncultured Oscillospiraceae bacterium; assembly: GCA_964628315.1. Classification (GTDB taxonomy): domain Bacteria; phylum Bacillota; class Clostridia; order Oscillospirales; family Oscillospiraceae; genus Faecousia. Next base: position 1,042 of record CAZVMK010000137.1, on the reverse strand, counting down.
TCATTGCGCTGGGACTTTCCGTCCGTCAGGCGGAACTGCTGTGCAAAAACATGACCCGTGAAAAGGGAGAAATGCCTTTTATTCCTCTGAAAGTGGATTATATCGGCGAATGTGAAAAATCCCTGAGCAAACATCTGGGCCGTGGGGTAAAGATCGTCAACGGCAAGCGCAAAGGCAAATTTGAGCTGGAATTTTACGGCGCAGAGGACCTGGAAAATTTACTGTCCGCTCTGATGACGCTGAAAAAATAATATTATAATAATGTAACACTCATGGAGAGGACATCCTCTCAAATGACTATTTCCAATGGAAACCGAGGTAGAAAACAATGCTAGATATTCGCAAGATCAAGGAAAATCCCGAAGCCGTCAAGGCCGGTCTGCGGGCAAAAGAGGTGGACTGCGATGCCACCATCGACCGCATTCTGGAGCTGGACGTGCAGGTGCGTGGGCTGAAAACCGCTACGGAAACTCAGACCGCCGAAAAGAATAAGCTGTCCAAGGAGAACGGTAAACTCTTCGGCCAGAAGAAGGGCGCCGAAAAGCGTGGAGAAGACACTGCCGCCATCGATGCCCAGATCAACGCCAACATGGAAGCCTCCGTCAAGATCGACGAGGCCATTGCAGACGAGAAAAAGCAGCTCAAAGAGCTGGACGAGCAGCTCTACACCGCCATGCTGAGCCTGCCCAATCTGCCCGATCCCGATCTGCTGCCTGGCGGCAAGGAAAACAATCAGCCTCTGCGCTACATCGGCGAAAAGCACAGCTTTGACTTTGAGCCCAAGCATCACGTGGATCTGTGCGAGGGTCTGGGGCTGATCGACTATGACCGTGGTGTCAAGCTGGCAGGTTCCGGCAACTGGATGTACACCGGCATGGGCGCCCGTCTGGAATGGGCACTGCTGAACTATTTCATCGACACCCATATCGCCGACGGCTACGAGTTCATCCTGCCCCCTCACATGCTGGAGTACCAGTGCGGTCTGACCGCCGGTCAGTTCCCCAAATTTGCCGACGAGGTGTTCAAAATCTCCAACCATCCC
>CAZVMK010000136.1:0-2025 GCA_964628315.1 uncultured Oscillospiraceae bacterium | reverse complement strand
ATGTATCTGCCTGTTGTTTAAATAGTAACCCCTCCGACCTTGTAAGGGCCGGAGGGGGTTTTGTTTCACGTGAAACATTTTTATTTATTTCCACAGTCCGTCGGGATAAAGACCCTCTTGTGTCATGGAAGCAATCGCCTTTGTGACAAGGGGCTTGTCGGCGGCATAAGTGATACCGTACCATTTGTCGGCGGAGGACATGACTTTTACCTTTGCCAAACCCTCTGCCAGCAATCGGTTGACCACAGATGGCAGGAAAAACTCCGCTTTTTCAGGATTTTTCGGCAACTGCTCTCGGAGAAATACTGCAAAATCTTCCTCCAGAGCGGATAGAAAACTGGGGGTAAACCCGAACATATTCATGCTGACCAACGTGTCCGGCTCCAGAACTTCCCACTGTCCGTCAGCTCCTGGATAACGGGCGACATTCCCCCATCGCTCAATGCCGATACACTCCTGCAATCCGGTCAGATAATTCTCCTTGTCCAAATGGCAAATACCACGGGCAACACTGCCGTTTTCGCTGAGGGTATTGCGCAGGTAGTAGCCCACCATGCAATATTGGAATTTTTCATCATCTTCCACATGGCACAGCCGGTCATAGATGGTTTTAAAGGCCGAGGGGCCGTAGTAATCGTCGGAATTGATGGCGGCGAAAGGAGCTTCGTCGATGGCATCCTTGGCGCAGAGAATAGCGTGACCGGTGCCGAAAGGTTTTACACGGCCGACAGGCAGGTCGTATCCTTGGGGCAGGGAGGTCAATTCCTGATAGGCGTATTGAATTTCCATGGGACAGGCGGCCAATCGGCGGCCAACGGTTGACATAAAATCTTCACGAATGGCTTCTTTGATAATGATGACCGCTTTTTCGAAACCGGCACGGTAGGCATCATACAATGAGTAATCCAGAATGGATTCTCCCTGGCTTCCGACAGGGTCGATCTGCTTCAAACCGCCATAGCGACTGCCCATGCCGGCGGCCATAACAACAAGAACGGGTTTCTTCATTTTTCAATTCCTTTCCGAACTTTTTATCCGAGGACATCCAGACGAATGTCTTCTTTTTTTACCTTTTCCCAGGAAAAACGGTCTTTCAGTTCCGCCGCAGAGATGGGGGAGGGGGTGTCCGTCAGGCCGCAGGAAAAGGCCAGCTTTCCGATGATCTGCTCGGGGCGATAATGGAGTTTCAGTTGCCCCAGATCCATGTCCCTGTCCCGTTTTGAAAGGCGTCGTCCGTCAGGGGAGAGCAGCAGCGGCACATGACCGTACTGGGGGTGGGGAAAGCCGAAAATCTCCTGCAAATACATCTGTCTGGGGGCGGAGCTGAGCAGGTCGACACCTCGGACCACTTCCGTCACACCGGCCAGACCGTCATCCACCGTTACCGCCAGCTGGTAGACATAACACCCATCCGCACGGCGTACCACGAAATCACCGCAGTCGGTCAAAAGGTTTTCTCTGTAGGGCCCCTGGAGCAGATCCTGGAAAGACCAGATCCGGTCGGGCACCTGAACCCGCCAGGAGGGAGCGCGGTCGAAAGCGGCGATTTGAGCGGCAGTCAAATGGCGGCAGGTGCCGGCATAGACGTAAGTGCCATCGGACAGGTGAGGGGCGTTGACACTGTGGAGCTGACTGCGCGTGCAGAAGCAGGGGTAGAGCAGGTGCTCGTCCTGTAATTTCTCGAAAAATCGGTCATAGACGGGGGCACGGGTGCTCTGAGGGGCGGTCTCTTCGTCCCAGGGGAGCCCCAGCCACAGCAGATCCTGGCGCAGGGTCTGGGCAAATTCGGCGCAGGTGCGTTGGGTGTCCAGATCTTCCATGCGTAGCAGGATGGTGCCATTGCGGCTCTTTACGCTGAGCCACGCCAGCAGAAAGGCGAATACATTTCCCAGGTGCATCCGGCCGGAGGGGGTAGGGGCGAAACGTCCCACGGGAGAAGACTGCATTTTCTTCACCGCCTTTTTAAGTCTTTTCCTTATTCTAGCCCAAAATATGCCGTTTGTAAAGGAGAATAAAACACCGCTG
>CAZVMK010000135.1:0-2066 GCA_964628315.1 uncultured Oscillospiraceae bacterium | reverse complement strand
CATCGGCTCCGGCGAAGAATGGGGTCTGGAGCTGGAAGAGGGCGGTCTGGAATTTCTGACCCCCTATGCCATGTCCGCCACCGACAGTTATCGGGGCAAACTGGAGTCGCTGTATGCAGCCATGGATTTTTTGACCTACGGCGACCAATATGATTATGTGGTCCTGACGGACACTGCCGTTTTGAGCAACGTCAATATGCGTGCAGTCATCGACTCCCACATTGCCAGCGGCAAGGATATCACCCTCGTCACCAAAGCCGGCATTGCCGATGGCATGAAGCAGCTGGACCTGGCGCTGAAGCTGGACGACAAGGGCGAGATTCTGGATATGGCCGTGGACTATGCCGCCCCTGCCGACTATGTTGCCTCCATGGATATTTTCGTGGTTGGCAAGAACTGGCTGGTCCGGCAGGTCAAAGATCACATTGCCCACAACCTGTACCATATGGATCGGGATCTGGTTCTGGGACAGTGGCAGAAGAAGGCAGTTTCCGTCAACGTCTACCAGTTCGAAGGTCAGGCGCTGTATAACGAAACCGTCAATGAATATTTCACCAATTCCATGGCTTTGATCAGCAAGCGGGTGCGTCACGACCTGTTCGGTGCCAACCACCCCGTTTACACCAAGGTGCGCGATCAGGTGCCCAGCTACTACGGCGAGGGCTGCAAGGTAGAAAACAGCATCCTAGCCGACGGCTGTGTGCTGGAAGGCCAGGTCAGCCACTCCGTTCTGTTCCGCCAGGTGACGGTGGAAGCCGGTGCACTGGTCAGCGACTGCGTGATCATGAACAACGCTCTGGTCGGCGCAAACTGCGAACTGCGCTATGTCATTTTGGACAAAGACGTGACCGTCCGTCCCAATTCCCGCCTGATCGGTACGCCCACCAATCCCATCATCATCAAACGTGGAGAAATCGTATGAAAATTGCAATTCTTGCCTCCGAAGGTGCCCCCTACGCCAAATCCGGCGGTTTGGGCGACGTGATGGAGGCACTGCCGGCCTCCCTTTCCCGTATCGAGGGAAATCAGGTGACGGTGCTACTTCCCTACTATAAAAAAATCAAAGACGATCCGACCTACCGGACCCAATGTGTCTCTTATTTCCAGATGGACATGGGCTGGCGGCAGCAGTATGTCGGCGTGATGAAACTGCTGGGCCGCAACGATGGCGTTCAAGTCTATTTTATCGACAACGACTACTATTTCGGTCATCGTGGCGGTGCTCTCTACGGCTGCGGCGACGATGGCGAACGCTACGCCTACTTCTCCAAAGCCTGCCTGTCTGCGCTGGCAGCCATCGATTTTGTGCCCGATGTACTGCAATGCAACGACTGGCAGACCGCTCTGGTACCCGTCATGCTCAATGCCCAGTTCCGCCATGTTTTCCCCCATACCCGTACCATGTACACCATTCACAACATCGAATATCAGGGTTGGGCAGGAGGCGATTTCTTCGACAATGTGCTGGCACTGCCCTATGAATACCGCGGCTGTCTGGATATGCACGGGCAGGTCAACATGATGAAAGGCGCCATTGAGTGCGCAGATCTTGTCACCACCGTGTCGGAAAGCTACGCCCGTGAGCTGATGTATCCTTACTATGCCCACGGTCTGGACGGTATTTTGTCCAATGCAGCGTGGAAACTGACCGGCATCACCAACGGCATTGATACCGGCACATTCGACCCCGAAACCGACAAAGCACTGCCCTATCACTACAATGCCGACACCTTTGTTCAGGGCAAGGCGGCCTGTAAGGCGGCACTTCAGGAAGAGGTGGGTCTGCCCGTCCGTGCAGATGCCCCCCTGATGGTCATGGTCACACGGTTGGCCGGCCACAAAGGACTGGACCTGCTGTGCCACTGTGCCAGACGCCTGCTGTGGGAAGAGGACTGTCAGCTGCTGATTCTGGGCAACGGCGAAGCAAAATTCGAGGAATTTTTCCGACAACTGCAACAGGAATTTCCCGATCGGGTCTCGGCCCAGATCATGTTCCGACTGGATCTGGCTTCACGGATCTACGCCGGCGGCGACATTTACCTGATGCCCTCCAAGAGCGAGCCCTG
>CAZVMK010000134.1:0-2094 GCA_964628315.1 uncultured Oscillospiraceae bacterium | reverse complement strand
GATATTTACTCTCCGTCGGTGGTGCGGAACTGCTGGGCGTAATAGTCTCTGTTACTGTAAATGCGGTTGCAGAGGGTCTCATAGTCCCATTGCTCCAGCAAAGTCGGCTGGATAGAGAACAGATTGACACCCAGTCCCAGCCGATCCCCCTCAATGGTGCAGCCCATGGCCGCCAACGTGGTGGGGAACAGATCCAAAGTGGTGAATTCCCTGTTTTTCGAGAAAGTGGTTTGCGCAGCGGAATTGATAAAGCAGTTATAGATCCGGCGTGTATAATCACCGTCCACATTTCGCTCAAAGTAGGAATTATCCATGGAATTATGGTCGCCCACAATGACGATGGTGGTATTTTCGTAATAGGGCTGCTCCTGAAGCCATGCAACAAAGGCCGCCACCTGACGGCTGGAGCAGGCGATCACGTTATCGTAATTTTCTTCATATTCATCTTCGCAGTAGGGACAGGTATGACCGCCAATGTGGTGGGTGTCAATGGTCATCAGGGTAAAGGCAAAGGGCTGATCTTTGGCGGCGATCTCGGTCAGCTCCTGCTTGGCATATTCAAACAGATAGTAGTCCTCCATCCCCCACCAGCCGTCCCAATAATCGGGTGCCACGATGCCATCGGTACGGGCAGTGTAAACGTCATACACTCTGTCAACGCCATGGGCGGAGTAAAGCAATCCCGTATCTCCGAATGCGGCACTGGAGCCCAGCATGAACGCCTGATAATAGCCGTTTTCGTGCAGGATGTCCGACATGGTCGTCAAGCCTGGTAAAAACGTTCCGTCGTCACTGGTCTCATTGGGGCTGACAATGGGTACCAGCGGCACGCCGCTGTTCTGCGCCGTCAGAGAGCCGATGGTCCATGTGGTGCCGGTGGTCTGGCGAAATCCGCCCACCCCCTCATTCTGAGAGAAATTGACATTGTTTTTTGCCAGTTCATACAGTTCCGGTATCAGGTTATTTTCCACGCCACCGCCCAATTCTTCAGACAGGAAGGTGGTTTCCATGGACTCCAGAATGATATAGACCAGATTTCGCTTTTCCTCGGGGAATGTGATCTGCACATCATCGGGGTCCCGATAATAGTCTTCATAAATAGTGAAGCCGTTGTGGATGTTGATGGCATAATCCACCAGGCCGGAGTCAAAGGCGGCATAGACCAATCCCGCCACCGCCGCCAGGCACAAACTGACCACAGCCATCCAGGTCCTGATTTTTCGGTTGCGCAGCAGCAGGATACACTCCAGCACCAGCAGGCCGGTCACCGCCACCGCAGGCAGCAGTCCCTCCAAAACATAATTCCACAGCAGGGTGCTGGAACTGCCGGACAGATTGGATGTCAGGGTGAAGATGATCGAGTCAAAATTGGTCTTTCCGTAAATGCGTGCATACCACAGATCCGCAAACAGCAGTGCCACGGCCAGAAACACGAACAGAAATACGGGTATCAGCCACAGTGAAATTTTTCTTTTGGTCGATGGTTCGGATTTCTTCATTTTTCGTTCCTCCATAAAAGTCCCAGCTATTATACTGTGCAAAAATAAAAAAATCAATCAATATCCCCTGTTTCCAGGCAAAATTTATAAAATCATAATAATTTTTTCATTTTTTACAAAGATTGAAAATTTCGGTTGAGAAACGATGAAAATTCTGATACAATGAAAGAAATATATGCTGAACTGGAGTGCATACGCTTATGAAAGAAGAACGTCGCCGTCCCAACGGCAATTTCCGTCCCGAACGCAACGAAAAAAGAGAGCGCCCCCTGCGCACCGCTTATGAAGTCCGCCCCGAGCCCAAAGAAGAAGTCGAAGGTCAGCTGGAAGGTCGTAACGCATTGCAGGAAGCCCTGCGCGCCGGTCGCACCATCGACAAGGTATTCATCGCCGCCGGCGATACCGACAAGGGCTTGCAGCGACTGGCCGCCGAAGCCAAGGATGCCGGTGCCGTGGTGGTGCCCGTTGACCGCCGAAAGCTGGATAACATGAGTTTCACCCGAAGCCATCAGGGCGTGATTGCCCTGACCGCCGCCCACGAATACGCCACCATCGACGAAATGCTGGAACTGGCCGCCGCCCGTGGTCAGGCGCC
>CAZVMK010000133.1:0-2117 GCA_964628315.1 uncultured Oscillospiraceae bacterium | reverse complement strand
AATGCACTCAACAGGGAAAAATGATAGAGGACACAGTAAAATAAATCCAAATACCTATGACTCAAATAATTGATGCAAGCCATCATTTGTAAAAACAGATACCTGATAATTATCCCTGGATTTGGAACGCAAGGGCAAGCAGAGTTATCAGGGCTGGATGTTTGCCCGGCTGCTTGCGTTCAGCAACGGTGATCTGCAAGCCCTGTATGACCGCAGCGACGGCTTTTACCGCAGACAGCTTGTACTGACCACCAAGGAAAAGCCTGTGGACAGAGCCGACGATCCTGACCTTGCGGAGAAGATGAAAGCCGAAACCGAGGGGATTTTCTTGTGGGCATTGGAGGGCTTGCAGCGGCTTGTTGCCAATAACTTTAAGTTTACGGAGAGTGACCGCATCCGTGAAAACCGGGAAGCAGTCAAGCGTGACAATAACAATATTTTTGACTTCATGGATTCGGAGGGGTACATCCGGCGCAAAGCGGATGCATCCATCAGTTCCAAGGATTTCTATGCAATCTATCGGCTGTGGTGCGAGGAAAACTCCCTTGCCCCTCTGAAATCCCGCAGCTTCAGCGACACCATGGTTGCCAATGCCAAGAAATTCAATCTGGAGCATTGCAATAATATCACCAACTCTGCCGGACGAAGGGTATGGGGATTTATAGGTGTGGAAGCTGTGGCAAGACCTAATATAAATGGGTTTTACGATGTTTCGCCATGTACGTACGTACCGGAGGAATGGCAGGACTGATGTCCACCGTTCTTTTCTGTACGTATGTACGCAGCTTTTTACCCGTTGTTCTCTTTTTATGGGAACGATCAGCGGTCAGAACTAACCTGTTTTCGGGCATTGAAAATCAATGGTAATAAAAATAGCAAAGTTTTTGACCGCAGGACGAAACCATTTCACCAAATTGTGCTTCTCCAAATCATGCACCCTGTTCACGGAACAATGGGTGTTTTCGCTGTTCCAGACCAAATCACACGGAACAGCAAAGTGGGATATATGCCTATATGGACAGAGTATCGCACCCACGAAAATAAAACGATTTTGGAGTTGCCGGATTTTTCACTGTTTGGTGTATCTGCTCCGCTTCGGGGAGCTGCCATTGCACCGAACCACAAATCAAAAATTATGGAGGATTTTTCAATATGAATGTACGCAATGAAATCAAGGCACAGATCATCCGTGCCGGAATGACCATGCAGGAAGTAGTTGACCTGCTCTCGGACGAATACGGTTGGAGCGACAGTGTTTCCAACCTGTCCGCAAAATTACAGCGGGAAAGCATCCGATACAAGGAAGTATTGGAGCTTGCCGATGTGCTGGGATACGACATCGTATGGCAGCAAAGACGGGAGAAGTGATGCCCCGGCAATAGCCCCTCACATCTCCCGTCCCCATAGGCACACCGCAGTGCTGCCTATGGACAGGCAGTGAAAGATACGGTTTTCGCTGCCACCGTCTGCAAGAGGAAGTTCGCCGGAACAGCTTCATGCAGACGGGCTGACCATAAGAAAAGGTGCAGACATTTTCGCCTTGGTCAGCAGAGGTCGCCGCAGCGACCGCACTTCCCCTCCGGAGGAGCCCTCGGAGAGCCCACGGCACTTTGCAGCCAGTATGGATGAAAGTGTAATAGTGGGTTATTACACTTTGAAAAAGTGCCGTTCCCCAGCCCTCCGCTGTCTGTAATTCTCAAAGAAAGGACAAAAAATCTATGGCAAGAAATGATGGAATAGATCGTACCGTTGCCCGGAATCAGGACTTACCGACACCGGATGATGTAGCAAAGGTACAGGAACACAATGAGCGTGAAAAGGACAGTTACAGCAATCAGGACATCGTGCCGGAACGCTCTGTACTGAATGTTCACTACAAAGCTCCCACGGACGATTATGTGAAAATGTTTGAGCAGATGGAACAGGATAAGGTGATCTCCACCAGAGGTCTGAAACCGGATGCCGTCAAGTATGGCGAGTTGGTGTTCGATGTAAACTCCGCTTATTTCTACAACCACGGCGGCTATGAATTTGCAAAACAGTTTTATGCCGATGCTTACAGAGCCGCCGTGGAGATCGTGGGCGGTGAGCAGTATATCCTGTCCGCTGTGATGCAC
>CAZVMK010000132.1:0-2196 GCA_964628315.1 uncultured Oscillospiraceae bacterium | reverse complement strand
TGCCCCGTAGGGTGGGGGTACACCCCCACCGGTGCAGTACCGTCATTTCATGGCACTGCGAAAAAACGAACCCAGCGGAGGGGGCACGGCCCCCTCCCTACAATGGATTTCATGTCCGTGGAGGGTGCCTGTTTTGATTGGGTATTGTGGTTATCGAAAACGTTCGGTGGGGATATATCCCCACCCTACAGATTTACATACCACCCCGTAGGGTGGGGGTACACCCCCACCGGCGCAGTACCATCATTTCGTGGCACTGCGAAAAAACGAACCCAGCGGAGGGGGCATGGCCCCCTCCCTACAGTTGTGAAAATAGCCCTCCCCATCGGGGAGGGCTCGATGTTTTGCCATCAGACGTTGAAAAAGCTTTTGACGGTTGACATAACGCCACCATCGACTTTGGATAGTGCCAGAAATTCTCCGCTGCGGCCATAGACACGGTAGGTCCCGTCTTCCAGTTTGACACTGAAAGAATTGCCGTTGCGGCAGCGCTTTTCCTGATTTTCCGTCAGGGTGACGGCAGAATGCTGGCGGAACATGGTGTCCAGGGGGCGCAAATACTGCTCCGGCTGGGCAGTTTCCAGCAAAACCTCCAGAGGCACGGCCTCATCGATGGTATACTCACCGGCAGACACTCTGCGCAGAGCCGCCATACAGCCGCCGCAGCCAAGTGCTTCGCCGATGTCTTTGCACAGCGTTCGGATATAGGTGCCTTTGGAACAGCGGACACGCAGGCGGACACCCTCCGAACAGAAGCCCAGAAAAGTCAGCTCGTGGATGGTGATGGGGCGGCTTTTACGTTCGATTTCCACGCCTTTGCGTGCCAAATCGCACAGCTTTTTACCGTCTACTTTCAGCGCCGAATACATGGGCGGCGTTTGCATGATCTCGCCACGGAAGCGGCCCAGCACAGCTTCGATCTCCTCTTGAGAAAAGTGGGCTTCCTGACTGGTCAGCACGGTGCCTGTAATGTCCTCGGTATCGGTGGTCAGTCCCAGCCGAAGGACGGTTTCATAGGTTTTTTCGGCGTGCTCGAAAAATTCCACGCCTCGGGTGGCCCGATCGACGAAAACGGGCAAAACGCCTGTGGCCATAGGGTCAAGGGTTCCGCCGTGACCGATGCGACGGGTGCCGAACACACGGCGCAGTCGGGCGGTCACATCCTGACTGGTCCAACCCTGGGGCTTGTCTACGATGACGATTCCGTTCATTGGTTATCTCCAAATTGTCGCAGCATTTCCGCTTTCACGGCTTCTGTGGCGGTCGTTAGATCCAAATTTGTGTACGCTCCGCTGGAAACACGGTGTCCACCGCCTCCGAAAGCGGCGGCTACGCCGGAACAGTCAAATTCGGGCAGGGAGCGCAAGGACAGACGGGTCCGCTGAGGGGCATCTTCCAGCAGTGTGGCAGCCACTTGCGTTCTGCTCAACGCCTGCAGAAAGTTCAGAATGTTGTTCAAATCTTCCCGATCGGCTCCGATCTGCGCCTGAACGGCCAGAGGAATGGCCACGATGGCCAGCCGACCGTCGGCAAAGATCTCCATTTTGTTCCCGATGTAGGTTTGCAGATCCAACCGTTGCCGAAGCCGATTTTCGAAAATGCCTCGATTGATCTCATAATTGTGGGCACCGGCGGCCACGCAGGCGGCGGCCACCGACAAAGTATGTGCGGTGGTGTTGGCGAAGCGGAAACAGTCGGTATCCGTGACGGTGCCGGTGTACAGAGCATCGGCGGTAGGAGCATCCAGGGAAACGCCCATGGCACAGGCCAGCTCGTAAATCAGCTCCGTGCAGGCACCGCAGCTGCTGTCCACCAGCTCGTGCAGGGAAAAATGGTCATCGCCCCCGTGATGGTCGATGCGCAGGGCGATGCGGCCCAGATAGGGGCGAAACCCATCCGGCAGCAGATGGGGCGCAGCCACATCCACGCAGATGAGCGTGTCCTCATCTGAGGCGCAGGGGATGGTCAGCCCCTGGTGCAGCGGTGCATAGAGGGCGACGATCTGGGGATTTTCCACCACGTGGGCGGTTTTTCCCAGTTTGCGCAGGATCCGACACAGGGCGGCGGAAGAGCCTACCGTGTCCCCGTCGGGATAGCTGTGGGTCAAAATGGCGAAGCGGTCGTTTTCCCGAAAGAAAACAACGGCATCATTGATCGTCATTTTCATCGGCTTCCACGCCCAGAGAGTTGATGATT
>CAZVMK010000131.1:0-2229 GCA_964628315.1 uncultured Oscillospiraceae bacterium | reverse complement strand
GATCAGGGTCGCACCGTCCGGTGCTTCGGATATAGGCAGCAAAGGTCGGACTGACAAAACTGCCTCGAACTGCGTTTTCATTCATGGCAAGCCTTCCTTTCATCCAAGGTCTTTATTATTTTAATCTTCGTTCCTCAGCTGACGCTCTCTGGCCTTTTCGATGGACTTTTCGATGGCCTGCTGACGGAAATATTCATTGCGCTGTTCGCGCACTTTCTTTGCCGCCTGGCGGCGAGCCTGAGCGCCCTTGCGAACAGGGTTTTTCTTCGCAACGGAAATTTCTTTCCGCTTTGCTCTGCCTGTGGCATTGCGCTCTGCCTGACATTTTTCGCTGAAGCGATAAATGACAAATTTATTGCCGATGCAGGAAACACCATCGGCTCCGGTGGCCTCGCAGATGGCATCGCTGACCTCACGTGGCGACATCAGCGCGGTCTCCAGCACTTTTCCTTTGATCAGTTCTCTTGCCGTCAGCAGATTTTCCGCCTCGGCAATCACAGAGTCCGTCACGCCGTCCTTGCCGACGATCAGCACGGTTTCCAGCGTGTTGGCCTGGGCCCGCAGCTCTGCTCTTTCTTTACTTGTCAACATATTTTATCTCCTTGAGTTTTTCATTTAAAATTTTCAGCGCCTGTCCCCGATGGGATATGCTGTTTTTCTCTTCCGCAGGAATTTCCGCCAACGTCTTTCCCAACGGCGGATAGTAAAAGATGGGGTCATAGCCGAATCCGCTGTCGCCTCTCGGCTCTCGAAGGATCTCGCCGTGAACCTCTCCCCTGGCCTGTATGAGCTGACGGTCGGGAGTCAGCAGCGTAATAACGCAGACAAACTTTCCCTGCCGTCCGCCATCGGGCACATTTTCCATATTATTCAGCAGCAACTGCATTCTGCCCCGATCATCCAGGCTTTCGTCAAATCCATAGCGTGCGGAATAAATGCCAGGTTGGCCTCCCAGCGCATCTACAGCAAGGCCGGAGTCATCGGCGATTGCAGGCAAACCCGTTGCCTCCATCACCGCTTTCGCTTTTATCATGGAATTTTCTTCAAAGGTGGCTCCGGTCTCCTCCACCTCAATATCTATTCCCAACTGGGATTGCAAAATCAGCTCTATACCGTACTTTTCCGTAATCTTACCGATTTCTTCCAGCTTATGAGGATTTTTGCTTGCTAATACAACTTTCATACCTTAAATCAGTGCATCCACAAAAGATTTGGCCTCAAAGGGCATCAAGTCATCTGCCTGCTCACCCACACCGACAAATTTCACGGGGATCTGCAGTGCATCTGCCACTGCAATCACAATGCCGCCCTTGGCAGTGCCATCCAACTTGGTCAGCGCAATGGCAGTGACACCGGCGATTTCCTTGAATTGCTTTGCCTGGATGAGTCCGTTTTGTCCCGTGGTGCCATCCAGGACCAACAGCACCTCACGGGAAGCCTGGGGCAGTTCCCGCTCCACGATGCGGCTGATCTTATTCAGCTCATTCATCAAATTCTGCTTGTTGTGCAACCGTCCGGCGGTATCGATGATGATAACATCCGTATTTCTTGCTTTGGCGGCCTGAATGCCGTCATACACAACGGATGCCGGATCGGCGCCCTCGTGCTGGCGGACGATATCCGCACCGGAACGGCCCGCCCAGATCTCAAGCTGATCGGCGGCGGCCGCACGGAAAGTATCGCCTGCCACCAGCAGCACCTTTTTCCCCTGACGAACCATTTGCGTGGCGATTTTTCCGATGGTCGTGGTTTTTCCCACGCCGTTGACACCGATGACCAGGATCACGGAGGGTTTCGTGTCCAGTGCCAGGGCAGTGTCGCCCACGTTCAGCATTTCCACCAGAATTTCTTTCAGCGCCTCTCTGGCCTCCTCTGTGGATTTCAGATGCTGGGCACGGACAGCTTTGCGCAGCTGCTCCACCGCCTTTGTGGCGGTTTCCACCCCCAGATCGGCCAGAATGAGCGCTTCTTCCAGCTCATCGTAAAAATCATCGTCAATTTCCGAAAAGCCGGTAAACACACTGCCAAGGGTGTTGCTCAACGCTTCACGGGTCTTGGTCAGTCCGGCTTTGATCTTATCAAAAAAGCCCATAGTCAAACTCCTTTAAAATATATGAGACACTTTTCAAAGTGCATTATTGTGAAATTCCCAGATACTGCTCCATCTGGTTCAGGTCCAGCCGCAGGAGCTTGGAAACGCCCTGTTCCTGCATGGTCACGCCGTAGAGC
>CAZVMK010000130.1:0-2309 GCA_964628315.1 uncultured Oscillospiraceae bacterium | reverse complement strand
TCCTGCCTGAATGCTTGTTGGTGACATATCCCCAAACCCCTGAGATCATTGCTGTGGCAATGGCTGCGCGTTCCGTTGGAACGCTGGATGAAAAGCCTAATGTCGGCTTTTTTGCGGATCATGCTGAGGTTGTTCTGGGGTAATGTCCAGCAGATATTCCACATTGGCCCGGACGTTATGAAGCTCTTTCATTTCCGTCCGGGCTTGTTTGTAGGCGGTATAGGCTTTCCGCTTTTCTTCCAGCAGTGTGGCGTATTCTTCCCGCAGAGAAACGATGGAGGGCAATTTGGTAATACCGACTTCATCGAAATGGCGTTTTGCAGCCTGATGCAGAAGAATATCCGATTCATGGGCAGTGCGAAACTTTTTGCTGTATCCGGCCTTCCGATATGCCACATAGACATCTCGTGTTTTGGCATAGGTAACGATTTGCTTTTGCAACTGGGCATTGGCATTCAGCTTAGATTCCAGTTCCTTGATTTGTGCTGACAGGGCATTAAATGTAGCGGTAGCAGCATCGGATTTTTCCTGCAACTGCGAATAGTCCATGTCACCATACTCTTTCAAATACAGCACTGCCTGAGAGAGCTGCTTGATATTGAATACCTTCGCCCAACGTTCATATCCGGCACCTTTGCCGGAGCGCAGTGCAGCTTCGATGTCTACCAGCATACCAACTTTGGCAGCAGGTTTTGTCGGAAGGGTTCGCCGGGGCGTGACAGTTCTTGTTCCGGCAATTCGTTCCCGGATGGCTTGCTCTGTATAATTGTCTTTCAGCGTATCACATCGGGTGTACCGATGTTCCGGTGATAACCGCAGACGCAAATGCTTCCGTTCCCGATTGACTTCCACACCGGCAGATTGCAAGTCCTGCAAAAATGTTTCAAAGTCTTTTGGGCGATTTGCAAGCACTGTGTCAATGGTCAGGCGTAGTTGTTCCTGATGGGAAGGCTGCTTTTTATCCCCCAGCCACGAGCCATAATGTTCCCGGCTTGGTTTTGGGTTCTCTACAATGGACAGACCGTGCTCCACGCAAAGGGTGTCATTCATCCGGCGAATGGCCCAGGTAGAACCCCAAAAGTTCCGAAATTTTCTCTGACAGTCAAGCGCGGTGGAATTGATGATCACATGATTATGGACGTGATGCTTGTCGATATGGGTACAGACAATAAAGGCATGATTGCCCTTTGTCAATTTCATTGCCAGCTCCTGACCAATTTGGTTCGCATCCTCCGGTGTGACCTCGCCGGGCTTAAATGCCTGCCGGAGGTGGTAGGCAATCACATCGTCCTTCCCCTGATTTCTTCCGGTCAGATTGGCATATTGCCGTTTGGACAACATAAATTCCGCATCTGCAGTTCGGGTGTCACATTCATAGCCATAAATAAGTTTCCCACAATCGGTTTTCTGCGGATTTTTCACATAGTCGATGATGCCTGCAATGGCTGTGGATGCATCACGGCCTTTGCCAATGTGTAAGGGCATCAGACGAGTGGTTGCCAGATTTCTCACCTCCTCAATCAAATTTTGAAAAAATGGCGGGGCGTTTTCACCCCACCATAATGATTCAACTCAACAGAAAATTTCTGAGTGCACTGTTGACACCGCCAATGATGCCTACCATCCAGGATGCAACCATAGCCAGTCCGTAAGGACTCAGCAGAAAAGCAATCACCAGCCAGGAAAGGCCCGGCCAGAAACCGGCGACAAAAAACAGAGTCAGTGCGGCCAGGAAAACAATTCCGGAAAGGATCCCCATCACGGTGCCGGATGCGATCAGAAGAAACTGACAAAATAGATACAGGATTCCGGTGATTAGCACAAAGGGAGCCACAAGCATTTTCAAAATCAGACGCATAGGAAGATTCCTCCTTTCTCAGCAATTCTATCGTGCCATGGTTCTGATAGCAACCATTGGCACAATCCTTTACGAAATGTTTGCAAGTCCCCGAAGCAATTTTTCCATGCCATTCCAAAGGTCATCCATACGTTCACGCAAATCTTCCACGTCAGCGGCGTAGATGCTTCCGGTCTCATTGGCTCGCCGGGTATACTGGTTCAGGTTGTTGGAGCAGATTCGTAACAGTCGAGTCATTTCCCGGACCTCGGACATATCCAAATGGATGATATATCCGTCCAGCGCCATTTTACGCAGGTAGGCAGAGAGATTATGAATTCCCAGCTCCGCCATCCGTTCCCGCACGGCCATAGCTTCCTCCTCAGTCATTACAAATTCTGCACGGACATTTTTGCGGCTACGCTTTTCTTTCATAATTCTGGCATATCCTTTTTACCGGGGAGATGCGCTG
>CAZVMK010000129.1:0-2392 GCA_964628315.1 uncultured Oscillospiraceae bacterium | reverse complement strand
GGTACTCAGCTGACCATGCGTACCTTCCACTCCGGCGGCGTTGCCGGTGACGATATCACACAGGGTCTTCCCAGAGTTGAAGAACTTTTTGAGTCCCGTCGCCCCAAAAAGATGGCACAGATCGCCGAAATCACCGGTGTTGTCAATATCGATGACACCCGTCGTAGCGCTCTGCGTAATATCACCATTGTTGCCGAAGACGGCGAAGTCAAGGAATATCACGTTCCTTACTCCGTGGGCCTGAAAGTCCAGCATGGCAAGACCATTCAGCGTGGCGAACCGATCACCGATGGCGCTCTGTATCCTCAGGATGTTCTGCGTATTTCCGGTGTGGAAGCCGTTCAGGATTATCTGGTGCAGTCTGTTCAGGCGGTGTACCGTCAGCAGGGCGTTGACATCAACGATAAGCACATCGAGGTCATCATCCGTCAGATGATGCGTAAGGTTCGGGTCGAAGATCCTGGCGATACCACGTTGCTGATCGGTACAGTTGTCGACCGCTTTGAGCTTGAGGATGCCAATGCCGTGGTGCAGGCAAGAATCGATGCCGGTGAGACCGAACTGCGTTTGGCAGAAACCTCCGCTGTGCTGCTGGGTATTACAAAGGCCGCTCTGGCAACGGATTCCTTCCTGTCTGCCGCTTCCTTCCAGGAGACCACGAAGGTCCTGACCGATGCCGCAATCAAGGGCAAGGTCGACCACCTGGTCGGCTTGAAGGAGAACGTCCTGATCGGTAAATTGATCCCTGCAGGCTCCGGCCTGATGGCATATCGGGATTATCAGCTGGGCGTGTGCCCTGCTGCCCGTGTCCCTCAGCAGACCGTAGCGGAGAGCGCTGCTCCTGCAGAAGAAGTTGCCGAAGATGAGGTTATGCCCGTCGAGGAAGACATCGAGACTGTTGAGCTTGAGCAAATCGAAGAATAATTCAAAAGTCGTCACCTGCAAAGGTGACGACTTTTTATGCATAAAAAAGCCTTGTGGTCAGGCTTGCCATGAAAAAGCCGGTAAAATCGGCAATCAAGGCGGCAACGATGGTGTAGCGCGTTTTTCGGATGCCGGCGGCACCAAAATATACGCTGATCGTATAGAAAGTGGTCTCGGTAGAGCCCAGCATGACGGCCGCGGTCCGACCGATCTGAGAGTCGACCCCGTAGGTTGCCATCAAGTCGGTACCTACCGCCAGTGCGGCGCTGCCGCTGATGGGGCGGATGAGAACCAGAATGGCGGTTTCCGGTGGAATGCCTACAAAATTGAAAATCGGAGCGAAAAACGAACTTAAAACCTCTATGGCACCACTTTGGCGCAACATGGTAACGGCGGTGAGCAAAAGCACCAAAGTGGGGACGATGGTCACAAGAATTTTCAGCCCCTCTTTGCCGCCGGCCAGCAAAAGATCGTAGGCGTTTTCCTGCTTGCGTAAAGCAAGACAGCAAATCGTCAACAGCAACAAAGGTACCAGGTAATCCGTCATTTGCGCCACAGCTTTCCGAAAACAAAGGCAGCCCCAAGGCCCATGAAAGCGGCACAGATGCTGGTGATCCAGACCATGGGCAAGATGTCGAAAGGGGTGGAACATCCGAGACTTGAGCGAACGGCGGCAACGTTGGTCGGAATAAGCTGGATAGAGGCTGTATTGAGCACGACCAGGCGGCACATTTCATCGGTGGCACGGTCTGGATGCCGAGGATCCTGTAGCCGCCGGACGGCTTGTATGCCCATGGGAGTGGCGGCGTTGCCCAGTCCCAGAAAATTCGCACAGATATTACCGGACAATGCGCCGGACAAGACGATATCTTTCTGCGTAGAGGGGAAAAGCTTGGCCAGCAGGGGACGCAACAGGTGCGATAGTCCGGCGGTCAGGCCGATTTTCTCCATCAGATTGCCGACACCCGTCCAAAGGCAGATGGAACCGGCCAGAGAAATCGCCAGCGTAATGCCCGATTGCGCACCCTGGGCCACAGCGGCGGAAAGTCCGGCACCGTTGCCCGTGAGGACGGCAAAAACGGTGGAAATCAATATGATTGTCGTGAAGATCCAGCTCATGGTCATGGACATCCCTCCTGTGGACATCCTATGCACGGAAAACGAAAAAATACAAACAAAATGTTCAACAGTTTTTTGTGCAACTTTTTGCCGCCGGAAACATTGACAAATATATATATATATATATATATATATATAATGGTCTTATTCGGCAAAGTCCGAACATTTTCTGATAAAAAGGAGAAAGCTGTATGAAGAAGAGATTTGCAAAGATTACAGCGGTACTGCTGGTTTTGAGCATGGTGTTTTCTCTTGCCGCCTGTAGCGGAAGCGAGACCACGGGTTCAAACGCAGAAACCACTGCACCTATCGAAAACGAAACAACGGCACCGGTTAAGGACGAAACAAC
>CAZVMK010000128.1:0-2453 GCA_964628315.1 uncultured Oscillospiraceae bacterium | reverse complement strand
ATGCCTCAACAAAAAAACTACTTTTCCGCCCGTATTCCTCATCAGTCAAAATCAAAGATTTTGACAGCTTCTCCTCGGGAGAAGCCAAGGTGGAGGCCATGCCTCCACCGGCGCAGTACCGTCATTCAACGGCACTGCATAAAAACGAACCCAGCGGAGGGGGCATGGCCCCCTCCCTACAGTAGATACTGCGAATTTACCATTTCTGCTCCAAAGGGGGAATATTATGACTTATTACGCAGGAGACTGCGATGTAGCCGTGATCGGCGCCGGTCACGCCGGTATCGAAGCGGCACTTGCCACGGCACGATTGGGACTTCGCACCATCTTATTTACCATCAATCTGGATACCGTGGCCAATCTGCCCTGCAATCCCGCCATCGGCGGCACGGCAAAGGGACATCTGGTCCGTGAGATCGATGCCTTGGGCGGCGAAATGGGTCTGGCTGCGGATCATAGCTGCATCCAGTATCGGATGCTCAACCGCGGCAAGGGACCGGCGGTCCATTCCCTGCGAGCCCAGGCCGATCGCCGCAAGTATCAGCAGTACATGAAGCATTGCCTGGAATTGCAGAAAGATCTTCAGCTGAAACAGGCTCAAATCGTGAAAATTTTTACACAGGACGGCGCAGTTTCCGGTGTGTTGACCGCTTTGGGCGCACGCTACGATGCAAAGGCCGTCATTATTGCTTCGGGTACCTATCTGGATAGCACTGTCATCACCGGTGACGTGGTGACGGCTTCCGGCCCCGACGGCGTGCAATCTTCCGTGGGATTGGCGGATAATTTGCGCGAACTGGGACTGCCTTTGCGGCGGTTCAAGACGGGCACGCCTCCCAGAGTCAATCGCCGCAGCATCGATTTTTCCAAAATGGAGATCCAGACGGGGGATGAGCGAGTGGAGCCCTTTTCTTTCCGCACCCTCCATAAGCCGGATAATTCTGCGGTGTGTTACCTGACCTACACCAATGAGCAGACCCATCAGATCATTCGAGATAATCTTTATCGCAGCCCTATGTATGACGGCACCATTTCCGGTGTCGGTCCACGGTACTGCCCCAGCATCGAGACGAAGATCGTCCGTTTTGCCGACAAAAATCGCCATCAGCTGTTCGTGGAACCCTGCGGCGCGGATACGGAAGAAATGTATATTCAGGGCCTTTCTTCCAGCTTGCCGGAGGACGTGCAGTTGGAAATGATGCACACCATCGCCGGCTTGGAACAGGCGGAAATGATGCGTCCGGCCTATGCCATCGAGTATGAGTGCATCGACCCCACAGCCCTGCTGCCCACCCTGGAACTGAAAAATATTCGAAATCTCTATGGCGCCGGCCAGTTCAACGGTACTTCCGGCTATGAGGAAGCGGCGGCGCAGGGATTGGTGGCAGGAATCAATGCCGCCTTGCGTTTGCAGGGAAAAGACCCTCTGATTTTGACCAGAGATACCAGCTACATCGGCACGCTCATCGACGACCTGGTGACAAAGGGCACCCAGGAACCTTACCGTATGATGACCAGCCGTTCGGAATATCGGCTGCTCCATCGGCAGGATAATGCCGATCAGCGGCTGACCGCTATCGGTGCGGCAGTGGGATTGGTGCCTCGGGAACGCCTGGCCCAGGTGGAAGAAAAATATATGGCGGTAAAAAAGGAGATCGGCCGATTGGAGAGCACGGGGGTTCCGGCTTCCGAGGCTCTTAACGCCATGCTGGCACGGCTGGACTCCCAGCCGGTGGCCAATTCCGCACGTTTGGCGGATCTGCTTCGCCGTCCCAATGTGGGATATGATGATATTGCGCCTTTTGATGAGGAACGTCCCCAGCTTTCTCCGGCGGTGACGGAAGAGGTGGAAATACAGGTCAAGTATGCCGGTTATCTGGCACGGCAGGAAAAGCAGGTGGAAGCTTTCCGAAAAGAGGAAAATCGACTGCTTCCGTCAACGCTGGATTATCAGGCCATTCCAGGTCTGCGCCTGGAGGCCAGAGATAAACTCAGCCTCATTCGGCCCATGTCCATCGGACAGGCAGGCCGGATCTCCGGTGTCAGTCCGGCGGACGTGGCAGTGCTGCTGATCTATCTGGAGCAGCAAAATCAATAACGCAACGGAGGGCATCCCACCAAAGGGATGCCCTCCGCATATACTATTATAATATAGTATCAGGAAAATCTGAAAAGTTGCAAAACGGACGGAAATCGACGGCAAAGACAGGAAAACCGACGTTTAAAAATCCATTGTCAAAAAAGATGTAAAAAATCAAAAATAATGCTTGACTTTTGAAAAGAGCGGTGTTAGAATATACAAGCTGTCCGGTTGAGGGCACCGCAGAAATGCGATGAAAAAGTTTTAAAGAATTCGAAAAAAGTTCTTGACAAAACGAAAAACCTGTGATAGTATATAAAAGTTCGCTACGGCGAGCGGCTGTACCTTGTAAATTGAATAACATGAAGACGAA
>CAZVMK010000127.1:0-2484 GCA_964628315.1 uncultured Oscillospiraceae bacterium | reverse complement strand
GGACGATCCGGTTATGAGCCGGAGGCTCTAACCAACTGAGCTAAAGGCCCGTTTTTGTCACGGGTGACTGGATGCCACCACAAGCGATATTGTATCATCGAAAGTTGTTTCTGTCAAGAATAAATTTCATTTTTCCCCGAGTTCTTTGCGATGGATACCATTGGCGGAAGTTTGTCCTTGCTTTTTTTGCAGCTTTTGCTATAATAGCCGTAGAAAGGCTGGGATGAATTTTGAAGGCATGGAATCATTTTGTTACCGTAACCCACCATCGCCATTTGGTGCGCAAGGGCTGTTTCAAAGTCGGACTTTATTGGCAGGGCCTGACCCATGATCTATCTAAATATTCGCCCACGGAGTTTCGTGTCGGTGCCAAATATTATCAGGGTACTTGCAGCCCTAACAACGCAGAGCGTGCGGAGAAAGGATACAGCGAAGCCTGGATCCACCACAAAGGGCGAAACCGCCATCACTGGGAATACTGGACAGATCTGAATTTGAATACACGCCGCTACGATGCAGTACACATGCCTCGAAAATATTTGGCGGAAATGGTCATGGACCGTATTGCCGCCTGCAAGACCTATCAGGGCAGTGCCTATACCGATGCTTCCGCTTTGGCCTATCTGGACAACAGTCGGGAACAATACCTGCTCCATCCCGATACCCGTCGGGAGTTGGCTCATATCCTGACCATCCTGAAAGAGCAGGGCGAAAAAGCAATGTATGACTATGTAAAAAACAGTGTGCTCCAGGGAAAACCTTTCCCCTGGGAAGAAACGGAGGAATAAATTATGGCCGCAAGCTGGCTCAAAAACGCAGTGTTTTACGAAATCTATCCCCAATCCTTTTACGACAGCAACGGCGATGGTATTGGCGATCTGAACGGCATTACCGAAAAGCTGAGCTATGTGAAGAGCCTGGGCTGTAACGCCCTTTGGCTCAATCCCATCTACGACTCTCCGTTCAAAGACGGTGGGTATGACGTTCGGGATCACAAAAAAGTTGCTCAGAGATATGGCACGGAAGAAGATCTGGTTCGTCTTTTTGAAACAGCCCACGCCATGGGCATTCATGTGCTGCTGGATCTCGTTCCTGGCCACACCAGTGAGACCCATCCCTGGTTCTTGCGCAGCGCCGAAGAACAGCCCAACGAAATGTCTGATCGCTACATCTGGACGGACAGTGCGTTCTCCGGTGGCGATGGTATGGTATTCATTGGCGGTGAGTATCCTCGAGATGCTACTTATATCGTAAACTTCTTCAAATGTCAGCCGGCGCTGAACTTCGGCTATACCGAACGTCACTGGCCCTGGCAGGATGATATCAATGCACCTGGTCCTCTGGCTAATCGTGAGGCAATGAAAGATATCATGCGCCATTGGCTGGATCTGGGTTGTGACGGCTTCCGTGTGGATATGGCCGACTCTCTGGTCAAAAACGATGGAAACGATAAGCCAGGCACCATGGAGGTTTGGAAAGATATTGCTGGTGCCATCCACAGTGAATATCCCGAAGCGGCACTGGTTTCTGAGTGGAATAACCCGAAATCCGCACTGAACTGCGGTTTTGATATGGACTTTTTCCTGAACTGGGACGGCAACGGCTACTCCGTGCTCATGCGGGATTACCAGGTCAAAGACGGCAAGATCCTCAATGACAACAGCTATTTCAAGGCCACATCTACCCGTGATCCTCTTGGATTTGTCAATGATTATCTGCCCAAATACGAAGCGACCAAAGAAAGCGGTATGTGGTGCATGATCACCGGCAACCATGACGTAAAGCGCCCCACCGCCAACTTGGACGATACCGAGCGCCGCTTGGCCTATTCCATGATCCTGACAATGCCAGGTGCTCCTTTCCTGTACTACGGTGATGAGATCGGCATGCGCTATCAGTTTATCCCCACCAAAGAGGGTGGCTATCACCGTACCGGCTCTCGTACCCCCATGCAGTGGGACAATAGCCCCAATTGTGGATTCTCGACCGCAGATGCATCCCAGCTTTACCTGCCGGTAGACAGCGCCCCTTGCGCTCCCACCGTGGCCGCACAGGAAGTCGACTGTAACTCCATGCTCCACTATGTCCGTAAGGTGATCGCTCTGCGCCAGAGCAACGCCGAACTGCAAAACCGCAATAATTTCTCCGTCTACCATGCCGCTGCCGAAGATCGCCTGTTTGCATATAAGCGCGGCGACTGCCTGCTGGTGCTCAATCCCAGTTTGGAAGAGCGCGCGCTGGTTCTGGATGGCGACTATGAAGTGATCTTTGAAATGAATGGTGCTCAAATTGCAGGGGATAGCCTGAATGTGGGCAAGCAGAGCTTCGCCGTGCTGAAGCCGAAAGCGTAAACTGATGATCCGTGGGGGCGGTTTTGCTCCCACGGAAAAATTTTTCAAAAAATCTGCAAATAGTGCTTGACATTTTCTAAAAATTGCGTATAATAACCATGTTGTTCGCAACATAGAGGATTAGTGTAACGGT
>CAZVMK010000126.1:0-2499 GCA_964628315.1 uncultured Oscillospiraceae bacterium | reverse complement strand
TGACCACCGCCATCAAGCGTGCCCGTCAGATCGCTCTGCTGCCCTACGTGGCTGAATAATGAAAAATCATCGCCTCGGATTTCCGAGGCGATTTTTTCTTGTCTAAAAGCAATGATAGTAGCTTCCATCATTGGAACGTTTGCAGCAAAAGCAGAGATTCGGCAAACCGAATCTCTGCTTTTATCAGAATTTTTCCCGAATTTTTTCGTTGCCACGGTGAACAGTCTCTTCCCTCACCGCCTTGGAAAGCCAGAGTTCCTCCGTCTGCGCCCCGTGGGGCACCGCCCATGCACCGGCATCACTGCCACAGGCGATATAGCCGCCCATCGCTTCAAATCGGCGCAAATTTTCCAGGCTACTTTCCAAAATCCGTGCAACGGCACCATCGTCAAAACGGCCTTTTCCCAGCAAATTCCCGATGGCCGACAGGGTGGGCACCCATACCGTACCTGCCTCTTTCAATGCGCACAGCGCCTCCTCGTCCGAATATGCTCCATGTTCCACACTGTCCACGCCGGCTACCGCCGCCGCTTCCACGGTGCGTGCTCCGTTGGCGTGGGCCATGACCGCAAGTCCCTCCTCATGGGCGATATGTATCAGCTCATGAATTTCTCTTCCGGTCAATCCATCCTCCGAAAGGACGCCGAAGTGATCAAAATCCATCAGACCGGATATCATTAATTTCACGAAATCTCCGCCGTTTTCTTTAATTTTCCGTACTATATCCGCATATTCCCGAAGATTTTCATAACTTTTTCCGATAAACGATCCGTAATGGCCTTTTTTGCACAGCGGTGCCAAAGGCGTTCGGTAGACAATGCCGTACTCCCCTGCTATTTCCCTTGCCATTTTTCCGACACTCCAGCGATCTCCGCCATCCCGAAGATAAACGTACCCCTTTTTTTGATAATCCGCCAATATTCGACGAATAAATGCCTCGTTGGGCGCCGTTTTATGCCGCTCGATGGCGGCTTTCCAGTCTTCTCCGTCCAGCACCATGTGGACATGGCAATCACATTTCATTCTCTGTGTGCCCCTTTCTCAGCCATGTTGCCGCCGCCTGAGCATAAATTGCAGCGCCCAGAGGCAACACATCCTCGTTAAACTCGATTTTCGGGTTATGCTGGCCGTATCGCTTTTTCTCATCCTTCGGCCCTGCTCCCATCATAAAGTAGGCTGCTGGGATCCTTTGGGCGATCTGCGCAAAGTCTTCCGATCCCATGCCATGTGCGCCCTCAATGAGCCTCGCTTCCGGCATTTCCCGTGCAACCGCTTCTTTCACCGCAGCCGTCACACCATCGTCCGTCACCACGCCGGCGCAAGCGCTGATGTGTTCTATCTTGCAACCACAGCGATAGGCATTTGCCACCGCCGCAGACATTTCCTCAATTCTCAGCCACAGCCGTTGCCGCACTTCCGGTTTAAAGGTGCGAAGGGTGCCCTGCAATACTGCCTGCTCAGGTATCACATTGGCCGTATCGCCTGCCTGGAACTGTCCCACGGTCAACACCGCCTCTTCTGTGCCGCTCACTTCCCTGGCCACCAGTGATTGCAGTGCCAGGTACACCTGAACAGCGGCATTGATAGGATCCACGGCAACTTCCGGCATGGAGCCGTGGCCGCCTTTTCCCGTCAGCGTGATTTTAAAACCATCCACCGAAGCCATAGGCTCTTTCCCCGTCAAAATGATTCCAACGGACATCATGGCAATGACATGCATGGCAAAGGCGGCCTGTACATCCTCCAGCGCTCCCGTTTCCAGCGCCGCACGAGCACCTTCAAAGGTCTCTTCCCCCGCCTGAAACAACAGTTTTACACAGCCATCCAGGGGCTCCTTGCAGTTTTTCAGAAGTTTTGCCGCCCCCAGTAGCATCGCCCCGTGCAGGTCATGGCCGCAGCCGTGCATATTTCCGTTGGTGGCACGGAAAGGAACCTCCGTCTCCTCCCGAATGGGCAATCCATCCACATCACTGCGAAGCAAAAAGCACCTGTTTCCCTCTCCGATGGTGGCTATAATGCAGGCTCTTTCCTCGAAATACTCATAGGAAACTTCCATTTTCTCCAGTTCCTGGCGAATAAATTCCATGGTTTTGGGCAACGTCATCCCCACTTCCGGTTCCTGATGCAATTTTCGGCGCCAGGCCACCAGCTGATCCTGTAGCAATTCCGCTTCCTGACGAAAGTTATTTCCCATTGTTCTCACCTCGTTTTTAGCATAACCGTTTTTTTCCATTATAGCAACCTCTTTTCAAAAAAGCCAGATGCAAAAACACTCCCTCACAAAAAACGTCCCCAGCCGAAGCTGGGGACGTTCCGTATTTGATTACATATCAAAGGGTTCCATGCTCAGCACGGGGTGGCCGACCTCGGACAGGTAAGCCAGCAGTGCCTCGGGATCCTCGGTGCAGATGGTTTCGTCTGCCACCATATCGGTGAAATTCTCAACGCCGTACAGCTCCAGAGCGGTAGCATCCAGGCGCTCACGGACCTGCTCTTTCA
>CAZVMK010000125.1:0-2555 GCA_964628315.1 uncultured Oscillospiraceae bacterium | reverse complement strand
CATTCACAAGCAAGTTAATATTAAAT
This sequence comes from uncultured Oscillospiraceae bacterium, assembly GCA_964628315.1. Classification (GTDB taxonomy): domain Bacteria; phylum Bacillota; class Clostridia; order Oscillospirales; family Oscillospiraceae; genus Faecousia. The sequence goes on along the minus strand of CAZVMK010000125.1, from coordinate 2,529 downwards.
TTTTGTCTAGACTTTGGGGTTCACTTCACCTTAGGGTATCGGTTTTTTTATTTGTTGTTGTGGGAGAGTCCCATGGGGCGACAGCCCCATAAGGTATAACTGCCGGAGTTCAAATCTCTAGCACGGAATGACGAATAATATCTTTTTATCGTCCATCGACATCAAAAAGAGAGTAGCATATGCTACTCTCTTTTTGATATGGGTATTGGGAATGACGGGACTTGAAAGGCCACTAAGAAGATGTGGCTCCATGTCAACAGTTTGGGTAGAGCCCATTCTCTGTCCATCTGAGTAGCTTCCACCTATGCCCTGCAAGCGTTCATCTGCTGTACTCATTCAATTTGGTTTTCAGTTGCTCACCTGTACTGTTTTATGCTTGTGTCTCGGTCTGCACATGGGGCTGTAAGCTATCATAGAAAACGGCGTAGGTAGCAAACACCTGCGGTTTTTTCCACGCATAGAGTGCCAGTTGCGCCGTCAGGGTCAGCAGATAGCACACCATTGCTACAATCTCTGCATTCATATTCAACGACACGCCCAGCACCGGCAGCAAAATATCTCCAAAGGCCAGCATCGTGACCAGTGCCTCCAGCAGATAATACCACCAATAACGCAGATCCAGCCGCAACAGCTTCAGGCAGTTGCCCTTGGTCATGCGGAAGCTGAGGGTGATGGCGAACAGTGCACCGCAACGAGGCTCATCCATCAGAATATAGGGAGCCAGTCTCATCCGATAGGCCACCGGAACCATCAGCACCACCACAGGAATCAGCAGGAAGGGCAGCATGGTCAGCATGATATTCAGCAACACGTCTCCATCCAGGCTTTCCAGCAAATTCATCAGCGCATCGGTGTCCGTCAGCTCCGCCTCCGTCAGTTCCTCCACCAACGCCCGCAAGGCGTTGGATGCAGGTGTCATGGTGTAAAGCAGGGAGCCGATCTGGACGGCGATCATCGCCAACACAAAATAGATCAATCCCTGTACCAGATACATTCTCAGCGCAGGTCCCCAGCGGCGCAAGCCCTTGGTCAGCGTACTGCAGGTGGCAGTTTCTCGGCGGCTCCAATGCAGCGCAGCCGCCACAAATCCCAGCGCCCAGAAAGGGCTGAGGACGGTGATGGCCAGCTCCAGCACATACTGGACCGTTTCCAGCAGGGCGTGGCTTCCCATCCCGCTCAGGCCACCGGTATTTCCGATGCCCGCATCCAGGAAATAGGTCAGCAGGGTCAGCACCAGGCCGGCCGCCGCGGCGATCCCCGTGTGGATCAGAGCCAGTTTTTTAGGGCTATAGGAAGCACCCGACAGGGTCTGTTTTGCTTCCGTTATCACATCTTTTGTACGAAATTCTGACATAAATTCACCTTTTTATTCCATGAAATAACATAGTTATATACCATTTTTCAGAAAAAATCAAATGAACATTTTGAAAATACAAATTTCGACCTTCATTTTTGCTATGATAAGCCGGTAAATTTGATTTACCGATGGAGGTGGAAATCATGGGGTTGGGCAGTAAAATACGGCAGGCGCGGCAGGATGCCGGACTGTCCCAGCGACAGCTCTGCGGTCAGGCCATCACCCGAAACATGCTTTCGCTCATCGAAAGCGAAAAAGCCAGCCCATCCATGGCAACGCTACACTATCTGGCCGACCGGCTGGGAAAAAGTGTCGGCTTCTTTCTGGATGAGAATGTGGCTGTGTCCGACAACATTGAGCTGATGGCGCAGGCAAGGCAGGCCTATGCCCACAAAAAATACAGCGCCGTACTGGAAATTTTGCGGCAGTATCACGTGTCCGATCCCCTGTTCGATCAGGAGCAGGCCTATCTGCAGGCATTGAGCGCACTGGCATTGGGACAGCAGTTGCTGCAAAATGCAGCCCCCTTTCAGGCGGTGCCCCTGCTGGAAAACTTGGATCGCAGCAGTATTTATTACTGTGACGACATGGAACGCCGACGCAGGCGCCTTTTACTGGAGGGATACGAACAGCTGGAAGTGCGCCATCGGGAGCAGGGCGACTTTCAAAACGCCTACTTCTATGCCTGTAAAAGCCGTGGCTTGATTGGCAGAAATCAATCCTCACCAGTATAGCACAGACCGGAACAAATGTAAACGGCTACAGGGTCCTTTTTGTCTCCATCTCTTTTCGCAGTTTTTGGAGGGCGCGTTTTTCGATGCGGGATACATAGCTGCGGCTGATGCCCGTGATCTGTGCCACCTCACGCTGGCGCAGGGGCTCTTTTCCCCCGAGACCGTAGCGTAGCTCCACGACCAGTTTTTCCTGCTCCGTCAGGCATTTTTCCACTGCCCTGTGCAGTTGCCGAACGGACTCCCGATCGCTGATGGTCTCTAAAAGGTCCACGTCCTCTGCCACCACATCCATCAGCGATAACGCCGCCCCGTCAGCGCCGGTGTCAATGTAATCCGATAACGATACATCCTGACTGCTCTTTTTCTGACCGCGAAAATACATTAGTATTTCATTCGCTATCCTCACCTAACGGACTTTCGGGTGTGTCAATGGGCGGC
>CAZVMK010000124.1:0-2580 GCA_964628315.1 uncultured Oscillospiraceae bacterium | reverse complement strand
TCGCCTGGCGGCGATCCACCTTCCCCCCAGGGGAAGGTATTTTGCACCCTACCGATTGCGCATTGCCGTAGAGTGCCGTATTCTTTCAAAATCTATCTGAATTCCCCCAAAATGGGGGAATTTACATTTTGTTCATGCAAATGCCGAAAAACATTCATTGCAAGCGGAGAACATTTGTGGTATACTCTAAGATAGATATGTTCAAATCAAGGAGGCGACCGTTCCGTGGAAGCAAACCCCAATGAGAAATCCCCAAACAACAAAAAACCGGATGATAAAAAGCCGAAAGCCAGATTTTTGCCTATGCTGGTCATTGCGCTGGCACTTGTGCTGCTGGTGACGGGCATCTATCGCTCCATCAGCAATAGCCAGTATAAGGAAATGACCTTTTCCCAGTTTAAGGCCGACATGGACAGCGACAATATCGCCGAAGCGCTGGTCAAATATGATCGGATCATTTATCTGACCAAAGAGGAAGCGGCCAAGCCCGCTAAGGAACAGCAGGCTTACTATGCAGGCCTGCCCAGCGGAAGCGACAAACTGGAGCTGGCGGAGAAGCTGTACGATATGGGCGTGAAAGTGGATACACCCATCGTTGAGGATAATTCCACCGTCACCATGCTCCTGTACTACGCGCTGATGATCGGCGGTCTGATGCTGGTGATGAATCTTGTCACCAAAAAAATGGGCGGCGGCATGGGCGCCATGGGCGACAATAAGGCCAAGGTCTATATGGAAAAGCAAACCGGTGTGACATTTAAGGATGTGGCCGGTCAGGATGAAGCCAAGGAGAGCCTGCAGGAGATCATCGACTTCCTGCACAACCCCCAGAAGTATACCGAGATCGGCGCAAAGCTGCCCAAGGGCGCGCTGTTGGTCGGTTCTCCTGGTACCGGTAAGACCCTGCTGGCCAAGGCAGTGGCCGGTGAGGCGAATGTGCCTTTCTTCTCTATCTCCGGTTCGGATTTTGAGGAGATGTTCGTGGGCGTGGGCGCCAGCCGTGTGAGAAACCTGTTCCAGCAGGCGGCAAAAGTGGCGCCGTGTATCATTTTTATCGACGAGATCGATGCCGTCGGCCATCGCAGAGATGCCAAGCTGGGCTATAACGACCAGACTTTGAACCAGCTGCTGGGCGAGTTCGACGGATTTGACTCCAACAAGGGCATTGTCTGTCTGGCGGCCACCAATCGTCCCGAGATCCTGGATAAGGCACTGCTGCGTCCTGGCCGTTTTGACCGCCGGATCGTGGTGGACAGACCCAACCTGCAGGGACGTTTGGATACCCTGAAAGTGCATACGAGAAAAATCAAACTGGCCGAGGATGTGGACCTGAAGAAGATCGCCCAGGCTACCGCCGGCTGCGTGGGTGCAGACCTGGCAAACCTGGTCAACGAAGCGGCTCTGCGCGCTGTCCGCATGGGACGCAAGGCAGTCAATCAGGAAGACCTGCTGGTGTCTTTCGAGACGGTCATCGCCGGTACGGAGAAGAAAAATACCGTCCTTTCCGACACGGAGAAGCGAATGGTGGCTTATCACGAGGTGGGTCATGCACTGGTCTCCGCACTGGAAAAGCAGGATACCCCCGTTTCCAAAATCACCATCGTTCCCCATACCGAGGGTTCTTTGGGCTATACCCTGTATCTGCCCGAGGAGGAAAAATTCCTGTCTACCCGTGAAGAACTGATGACAGAGCTGAAGAGCCTGCTGGGCGGCCGTGCGGCCGAAAGCGTCGTCTTCGGCACCATGACCACCGGTGCGGCCAATGATATCCAGCGTGCAACGGCACTGGCCAAGAATATGGTCGCCCTTTACGGCATGAGCGATGAGCTGGGTCTGATGGCACCGGCTGTGGTGCAAAATCAGTATCTGGAGGGGCAGGCACACATGGACTGCTCCAATGAAACCGCTGCCGCCGTGGATGCTGCTGTGCAGAAACTGCTGAAGACCTGCTATGAGCAGACCACCCAGCTGCTGTGCGACAATCGGGAACTGCTGGACGAGATCGCCCAGTACCTGCTGACCAAGGAAACCATCACCGGCGAGGAACTGATGGCTTTCGTCAATGGCAAGTCCGCCGAGGAGAAGACGGAGGAGACAGCTCCTGCCGAGGAAGCTGAAGAGACCACCGCTACCGAAGAAACGGAATAAAAAACCGGAAGTGAATTTTTTGAACGTGCGCCGCATAGTCTTTGCGGCGCACGTTTTTTGTCGATTGCCCGATGAAAAGGGTGATAGAGAAAAGTTTGTGTGTTGAAAAACAGTTGTTTTTCACAAAAAAACAACTAAGATTTTATAAAACTTGCACAGCAAATTCGGCAAGGTGGAGAATTTTTGCCATTTGGACAAATTGGGCGTTGAAATTCAGGATATCTTCGTGTATAATGTCTTATATTCCGGTGCGAAAACGCCGAGAGAAGGTTTGGAGGGCAAAAGCCTTCCCGAAAGGAGCAATTCAATACTATGTACACTGCCAACGCTATCCGTAATATCTGCCTGCTGGGACACTCCGGTTCCGGTAAATCCGCTCTGGCAGAAAGCCTGCTTTACATGACCGGTGCCATCGACCGTATCGGCAAGAAC
>CAZVMK010000123.1:0-2624 GCA_964628315.1 uncultured Oscillospiraceae bacterium | reverse complement strand
CCGCCATTATCAATTTCGCAAGTGCCGACCGTTCCCTTGGCGTCATTTGGCTGGCACTTGGCTCAACATTTCTTTGCCTCGGTTCAAGGAGTGCAAAGAAAGCAAAAGAGAGCAAAAACGACGAGGATAAAAAATAAATTCTTTATTCGCAAGCTGACAGCGGAGGAAATCAAACTGTAACTGTCCTCGCGCCGCCGGCAGGCGGCATTGCTGCAAGTGCTGTTTGATGGACCCGAGTGGCAGTACGATAAGTTCGTTAGAGAATACCGTGTGGATATAAATTGAATTGTGGGCTCATTGAAAAAACGGGTGCATCGAAGATCGGTGCACCCGTTGGAAATATGTAGGGGGAGAAAGAGAATATCAGCGGTTTTGGAAGTAAGTGTCCAGGCCGTTGGCGATACCGATGGCGATTTTGTTCTGGTAGGAATCGGTGGCCATCAGCTGATCCTCTTCGGGGTTACTCATAAAGCCCATTTCCACGATGGTCACGGGGACCTGGCACCAGTTGATGCCGCTCATGGAGTCCGACTCCAGAATGGAGCGCTTATAGCAGCCGGTGGCGGCGACCAAACCGTCCAGCACTGCTTCGGAAAGGCTGCGGCACTGTTGATACAGATTGCCGTTGAAAGGATTATTTTTGGTCTGGCACATGGTCAGCGCACCGTGGGCGGAGGAATTTTCAAAACTGTTGCCGTGAATGCGGATGAAGGCATCGGCGTTGGCGGCGTTGGCGATCTGGGCACGCTCGGCGTTGCTCATATCCACGTCATTAGTGGTGCGGATCATAAGAACCTCGTAACCACGGGACTCCAATTCAGCCTGGAGCTTCAAGGCGACCATCAAGGTCAATTTGTATTCTTCCAAGCCGGTGACGATGCCGGTAGCACCACCTGCGACCTTGATCTTCATTTCGGAAGAACCAGGGCCTACAGGCTCCTTGTCCAGATTTGCCTTGGACTGATGGCCCGCATCAATGACGATCAACGTTTTCTTTACTTCCGGTTCCGTGGGAGCCGTCGGCTCCGTAGGGGAGGGGGCTTCGGTGGTACCGTCTGTGGTGGTGACGTCGCCGGAGGGCTCCGGCATGGTGGTTTCGGCTTCTGTTTCACCGGCGGTAGTGTCGCCGGTTGCACAGGCGACCATTGTAAATAGCATGACCGCCAACAGCAACAGCGCAGTTATCTTTTTCATGGAAATTTACCTCTGTTTATTATGGATTTAGAAAACGCCCTCGAAAAATCAAGCTGTTTTCGAGGGCGTATATTTTACGCTTCTTTGACAATCACGAAGCCGTCTACCAGATTGGCTTCCACCAGAACGCCCTCAATTTCCATCTGGCGCTCCATCAGGTCGGTCAGGATGACCTTGCCGTCCTTGCACTCAATGCGCATCACGTTGCGCATGGCAACGGATGCAGGCTCCATGGTGTTTTTATAAACGGTAGAAAGACACATGGGCGACTCCTTACTGCAGGCTGGACAGCACGGCGGTCAGACGCAGGTTGCCCTTCTCATAGTCGGAAACGGCGGCCATGACCTGCTCGTAAGCGGCGTGGTTGCCGGCTTGCTCCAGCTGCTGGGCCAGGTTTGCCAGCTCGTTGGCATGGGCGGCATTGTGGCTGGCCATGTACTTCATCAATGCGGCCAGTTCTTCCATGGGGGTATGCTCGCACTTGGAAGCACAACTGCCGCACTCGTGATCGCAGTCGTGGCTGTGCTCGTGGGCGGTGCCGTCGGCGTGGAGATGGTCGTGGGTGTGGGGATGTTCATGGCCGTGCTCGTGAGCGTGGGTGTGGCTGTGGGTGTGGGTAACACCATCGTGGGTGTGCTCATGAGTATGCTCATGAGTATGCTCGTGGCTGTGTTCATGCTCGTGATCGATATGCATAAGAAAAACACTCCTTTGATTTTTTTATTCATTATATCCGCAAGAGAGCAGAATGTCAAAACATTTATTTTTCCGTCCATATCCCCCTGGAGGACTTGCACGGACGATAAAAATGAGATATAATATCCAAAATAAACGAAAAGGAGGGCTTTCCCATGGAAAACCACGATCACGAACATCCTCACGATCATGAGCACGACCATGCCTACCTGCATGCCCATGGCATCGCCCATAGCCACGGCCATGTCCACGAAAACCAAAAGGCAGTCGTCAATCGGTTGGCACGTGCCATCGGTCATCTGGAGAAAGTGAAGCGGATGGTGGAGGAGGGCTACGACTGCTCCGAGGTGCTCATCCAGCTGGCGGCGGTGCGCTCTGCACTGGAAAATACCGGCAAAGTGATTTTGCAGGACCATATGCGGCATTGCATGGTGGATGCGGTGGCTGCAGGAGATGAGCAGGCCATCGATGAGCTGTGCCAGGCCATTGATAAATTCATGAAGTGAACAGACGGGGCGCGCCTTTTTCGGGCGCGCCCTAAAAACATCCACCCACGGAAATGCTTGCCAAAGACGTACAGGTGTACTTTGTTTTGCGGGACAAACATTTTGCACAGAGAAGTGAAAAAAATATGTTGACAACTGGGCAAATAGATGATATACTCGTTTTCGGTATGAAAGTACCGAATAAATGCACAGTGAGCCATTTCAACGGCAGCTGTGTAAATCCTGTAT
>CAZVMK010000122.1:0-2671 GCA_964628315.1 uncultured Oscillospiraceae bacterium | reverse complement strand
GATTGAGGATATTTTGGATTCTTAAAAACCTCCACTAAGGTGACATCACCCTTAGGTTCTACCTCTTTGCGGAATAGGGGTTCAAGTCCCCTCGGGCGTACCAAAAACGACGATTTTCGAGAGAAGATCGTCGTTTTTATATTCTCTTTTGCTCTTTCTCTCTTAACTTTTCTCAAAAAATCGTCGTTTCCTAAGGAAAGTGAAAAGAGAAGCGAAAAAATTTTTGCATAACGAATAATCGCAAAGGTCCAAATTTCATCCCCCCCTGGGGCTTGCGGCGTGCGGTGCCGTGGCTTATAATGTCCTCAAGAAAGAGATAAAAGGAGCGTTTCTCATGAAGTTTTCTCCCGTAAAGAAGCTGGTGTTCACCGCCGTTTGCGCCGCCTTGTGTGTGGTATTGCCCATTGCGTTCCATTCCATCCCCAACGGTGGCAGTATTTTTCTTCCCATGCACATTCCCGTGCTGCTGTGCGGTCTGGTCTGCGGATGGCCTTACGGCGGCGTGTGCGGTCTGCTCGGCCCCGCCCTGTCCTGCCTGCTTACCGGTATGCCTATGGCCGCATATCTGCCCTCTATGATGGTGGAGTGCTGCACATACGGTCTGGTTTCCGGTCTTATGATGAAATTTATCCGCACCAAACATCCCACCGTTGACCTGTACATCAGCCTTGTCACCGCCATGTTTCTGGGCCGTGTGGTCTCCGGATTTGCCAAGAGCCTGATTTTCTCCCCAGGTACCGCCCCCTTTATTTGGGTCACCACCTCCCTCCTCACCGGCATTCCTGGCATTATCATCCAGCTGATGCTGATGCCGCTGGTGGTTTTCGCCCTGACCCGTGCCCGTGTCATTCCCAACCGTTACCCCAAGGAGGTCATCCATGGATAAGCAGGATGTAATTGAATTTTTCGACCGTCTGGCCCCCCAGTGGGATGCGGACATGATCCGCAGCGACGAAATCATTTCCACCATATTGGATCACGCCCAGGTCCGTCAGGGTGTTGACGTATTGGACGTTGCCTGTGGCACCGGAGTTTTGTTCCCAGACTATCTGGCCAGGAACGTAGCTTCCGTCACCGCCATCGACATTTCCCCCGAGATGGTCAAAATCGCAGCGGCCAAGTACCCCGATGCCCCCATCACCGTTCTTTGCGGCGATGTAGAGCAGCGGAAGTTTGAAAAGAAGTTCGACTGCGTGATGGTTTACAATGCATTTCCCCACTTCCCCGACCCCGAGAATTTGATCAAAGTGCTCTCTTCTCTGGTCAAGCCAGGAGGAACGCTGACCGTTGCCCACGGCATGAGCCGTGCCGCCATTGACCATCATCATGAGGGAAAAGCCAGCAAAGTCTCCAACGGGCTCATGCACGAGGATGATCTGGCCGCAATTTTCGACAAATACTTGACGGTGACCACCAAAATCTCCACCGAACGGATGTATCAGGTGACCGGAAAAGCATAATCACAGAGCCGCCCTAATGCCGGGTGGTCGTAAAACAGTAAAATTGAAAAATGTTGAAAACCATTGGTTTTCAGGGGGCGGCGTGACGGAAGTCACGCCGTTTCCCGTTTTATCAGTTCTTCCAGAGGAATGAATCCCAGTCCATCATACTTGATGTGGATGTGCTGGACACGCTTTCCGCTGGATTTGTCTGGGGCGTCTACATAGATGGCAGATACCAGCTCTCGTAAAGCGTAACCATCCAATTCCTCAATGCCCACATATTTGTGCGCTTTCTGGATGAACTTTTCAATATTTTCGTTCTGTCGTTCCTGTACTTCAATCTCCTGCTGCAAGGTGATCACTTCCACCTCCAACTGCTTTTGCTCAGCTTCATAGGTCTGGCTCAGCATATCGTAGCGTTCATCGTTCAGCCGTCCGCTGGCATTATCCTCATAAATCTTGATAAACAGCCTTTTCAACTCGGCAATTCGCCGCTCATTGTGTTCCAACCGCTTTTTGCGAATACGAATCTGCTCGGTGCTTTCCAAACGAAGCTGTTCTTCCATGGCAATGCGAAAATAATCTTCATGCCGCAGGATATACCCCATGACCATCTGAATGTGTTTCAGCACCACACGCTCCAACACTTTGACACGGATGAAATGCCCATTGCATTTTTCTTTGTCCTTGCGATGCAGGGAGCAGTCGAAGAAATCCTGTGCAGGATCGCCGTTGTTGGACGATCCATAGAGCATTTTCGATCCGCAATCGGCACAATACACAAGTCCTGAGAAAATGCTACTTCTGCCCGTGCGTGTCATACGGTGTCGCTGCTGGCGAATTTCCTGCACCTTCTCAAACACATCATCTTCGATAATGCGTTCGTGGGTATTGGGAAAAATCGCCTGTTTCTCAATAGGATTATCTCTTTGCTTCTTGTCCCAGATGGAATTGGTGTAGGTTTTGAAATTGACGGTACACCCGGTGTATTCTCGCCGTTCCAAAATTCCAACAACAGTACTATTGTGCCATCCGTAAGGATTCTCCGGCTTCTTGTTCGGGGACTTGATACCCTGCAACTCTTTGTAAGCAGTCGGTGTCAGTACCTTATCTGCTTTCAGTTGCTTAGCAATCTGCGACGGGCCTCTACCGTCCATACACATGGAGAAAATACGCTTTACCACATCCGCAGCCACGGGATCAATCTTCCAACATCTGGGGTTCTCAAG
>CAZVMK010000121.1:0-2712 GCA_964628315.1 uncultured Oscillospiraceae bacterium | reverse complement strand
AAACGAACACAGTTCAGCCGCCCGATGACCGGACATACTCCGCAGAAGTTACCGTCTTTCAACGCAATCTCCTGCATCATCGCAGTGCACGCACAGAGTTTCCCTACACGCGCTCGAATATGATACCACCCTTTCCCCCGTTTGTCAACCACTTTTTTAGAAAAAATCACAAATTTTTCATTTATTTTTCATTCATAACATAGAATTCTTTTTAAAAAAGCAGGGGAAAGTTTTTTCTCTCCCCTGCTTGCAATACATTATATATAATATGGTATATTTCAGTTGTTCACCTGATGATGGCAGCTGGGGCTTTCGGCGGTCAGAGGCAGGAAAGTGTAGCCATTGGCCAGTCCCCAAACAATGATCCGTTCCACCGCTTCCACGCTGTACTGCTTGATATCATGCTGGAGCACAACGGCCGTTTTCTTGTTGCCAATGCCTTTTATCACATTGTTGAATACTTCATCCGCAGTTTTTGCGCCGCCGGCATCGTTGCTGTCTACATTCCAATCGAAATACTGGAATCCCAGCTCGGTAACCTTTGCCGTCAGCGCCGTCATGATCCCTTCGCACTGGTTTCTGCTGGCAGTGTTGGAGCTTCCTCCAGGGAAACGCATCAACGTAGTCGTCACGCCGGTAGCATCTTTGATAATTTTCTGCATCCCGTACAAATCTTCCAAAAACGTTTCCTCGCTTTGGTAAATCGACCACTGGTGGGTCAGCGAGTGAACACCGATGGCATTGCCCCCCTCCACAATTTTGCGCATCATTTCTTCCTTGCCGGAATAAGAAGTGTTCACCACAAAGAAGGTGGCATTGACATTATATTTTTTCAGCACATCCAGCAGTTCCTGGGTGTATTTTCCGGGGCCATCGTCAAAAGTCAGGTAAATCACCTTTCCATCCGGTTCTACCACGTCCGGTTGTTTTGCCTGCTCAACGACGACCGTGCGTTTGACCTGAGATGTGCGGCCGCCATCGTCCGTCACCGTGTAAGTCAGTATATAGGTACCCTTTTTCATGGTGTCCACCGTTCCGCTGATGCGCACGCGGTCTGTCAAGTCATTTCCATCCTTATCCACCGCCGTGAAACCAGGTTCCTCAAATTCCAGGCGCATGGTGATCGTCACTTTTTCGCCCTCCGTCAAGGTGATCACGGGCGCTTCCGCCTCCAGCACTTCAACCGTCCGACAGACTTTCTTCGTGCGGAGCAGGTACCTGGCCTTATACCGCAAGGTATATGTACCTGGCACATCGGTGTCGACCTCGCCGGATACTTTTACCGTCAGTTCTTTACCGTCCATGGTCGCAGTGGCGCCAGGGTCCTGAAAGGTTGCGCCCTGTTCCAGGGTAATCACTTCATCGCCGTTAAGCTGTATGCTGATATCCACCGATACCGCAAACAGCACCCCCAGTAAAACTGCGATGACCAGCAATTCGATGGCAATGATTTTAAATATATTTTTCGACCCAAACAGGTCTTTTATCTTCTCCAGAAATTGGTTCATGTCGTTTCTCCGTTTCTCACTGCAAAAAATGCTTTTCGGGCCAGATAACTATATCACTCCACGCTCCAAAATTCAAGGCATAAACATGAATTTGGAACGATCAATTTTGCACACGGTGTCGGCAGATCGGCCCCTGCTCCGTCAGAGGCTGAAAAACATAGCCCTTTTCTTTCCCCCACAAGATGATCCGTTCCACTGTTTTAACACTGCATCCGTTAACATCATGTTGCAAAACCACCGCTCGACTTTTCCCCCGAATGCCGGAAATCACATTTTGAAATATTTTTTCCGAATCAGGACACCCGTAAGCATCGCCGCTATCCACATTCCAGTCAAAATAGCAGAATCCCTCTTGCAGCACCCGTTCGGTCAGTCTGGACATGATTTGGCAGCAATATCGACGGCTGACCGTATTAGAGCTTCCCCCTGGAAATCGCAGTAAAGTCGTCGCAACACCGCATTTTTCAAAAATAGTCTGTTGCATGGCATAGATGTCCTCCATAAAAGCCTCATCGCCGGAATAAATGGTTTTGAAATCGTGGCTGTAAGAATGAATGCCGATGCTATGCCCCTCGGCCACCATCCTCTGAAGGAGCGGTTCCATATCCACTCCCGTATTGACAAGAAAAAAGGTTGCCTGAACATCGTGTTTTTTCAGAATATCCAGCAGCTGCGCCGTGTACACGCTGGGACCATCGTCAAAGGTTAGGTAGATCACATTCTGAGGCGATTTTTCCGCCGCCACCGGCAATGTCAAAATCAACGCCAAAAATGCACCCAGGAATTTCTTGACCATTTTCATGCCCCTTTCCACTGTTTCGCCTTATTTTGACACGTTTGACGGTTTGTTATACCGGCGTAACATCGGACGATTATGAAAGTTGATGTATTTTTTGACATTTTTCGGTTGCATTTTGCAAAACAATCGTGTATAATACTTTCGCTGATGGGCTTGTTGCCGCAAATCTTCTCAGCAAAATATTCCCGGGTGTGGCCCAGTTGGTAGGGCGCCTGGTTTGGGACCAGGATGCCGCGAGTTCGAGTCTCGCCACTCGGACCACAAAAGCCGAAAGAGCAATCGCTCTTTCGGCTTTTCGTTATATTCATCGCAGAAAGCAGTCGTTCTACCCATAGTATGCTCGTTTTCAACGTTGACTTCCCTCAATTCTTCTGCTATACTGAAAACAGAAAATCGAAATAATTG
>CAZVMK010000120.1:0-2751 GCA_964628315.1 uncultured Oscillospiraceae bacterium | reverse complement strand
TTGAAACGGAGGCGTTCGTGTATTTTAAAGTTCAGAGAATCCGAAACTGTTGACCAGAGCATCGATTTTCTGGCCTGCCTTGCAATAGGGACAGTCCTGATAGCTATAGCTGGCATAGTCAGGCAGATCGTTGACGGAGTAAATAGAGCGGATGGGATAACCGTCGATTTCGTCTACGGCACGATATACTGCCGCTACACCTGCAACCTTGCCGCCGTAATAATTGATGGCTTCCATGCTTCGCCGCGCGGTGAAACCGGTAGACACAGAGGCCATCAGCACCAAAACGTGCTTTCCTCGAATCATGGGGGCGATATTGTCACGGAAAATCATTTGAGAGCTGTTGCTGAATTCGGGCTCTACGACGTAAATCGTCTGGTGGGCGTTGATGGTATAAAAGCCACTTTTCATCAGCTCATCGGCCACAAATGCACCCAATACGGCGGTGCCGTCCAGGCAGAGAATGGTATCCACGGGGGTATCGTTGATGAACTGGGAGACCAACTGATAGGCGCTGGCCTTGGCCTCACTGATACGGGTCTTGTGGTAGGTGATATCGATGTAATAGTTGATGTGGCTGTGGTTGGTGGCAAAATGGCCACGGGCAATTCGAAGGGGAACATTGCCTCTGCGATGCTGAATATGGGTCAGTTGAATCATAGGTTTTCCTCCTTAGAATAAAAAGAGCGCTTTTCGGCCGGCAAAATCAGCGTTTCACCGGCTACGAAAAACGCTTTTTTCTATTATACAACGAAAAACACGCTGTTTGCAAGGAAAAAACTGTGTTCTATTTGCCGAAAATATCTTATTAAATTTGTGCAGTTTGCTTTTTACGCAGCAGGGGAGCGTGCCGCAGGAACTGCATGGAGATCGCCTGACAGATTTCTCTGCGCTCTACCATTTTGTATACTTCCTCAAGGGGAACCCACTTGGCATCCACTGTTTCACCAGGCAGAAGGACGATTTGGTCCAGCGGTGTTTGGCGGAAAATGCAATAGTGGTCGTAAAAAGCCTGCTCATCCCGATCGGATTCCAGCAACTCGAATTCTTCTTCCGAAGCGCAAATGCCGGTTTCTTCAAACAGCTCGCGACGGATGGCCTGACGGCTGGTTTCGCCGGCTTGAGCGGCACCGCCGGAATTTTCCCAGGTTCCTGCAAAACTCTTTTCGGGAGCGCGTTTGGTCATCAGTACGTTTCCTTGTCCGTCGTAGACCCAGACACAAACGATCAGGCCGTATTCACCCTGCCCCCAGGGGGTACCGCGCAGATGACGACGGCCGGTTGGATTTCGGTGACGGTCATAAATATCGTTCCATTCCATAAAAATAACCTCTTTTACATTTCTGAATATTAGGATAACACGCAGAAACCAGAAAAGCAAGAAATTTTCGAAAATACGCGAAATCCGCCGGTGACCGAAAGGGAATCCAGCGGATTTTTTACGCTATTTAGAGTGCAGGGGAAAGGCAACTTTTTGCTTGCGACGAGGATTGGGCGCAGTACCTAAAAGATAATCGGCAGATACATTGTATAATTTGCAAAGGGCAACCAGATGACGAATGGGCATTTCGTTGGCGCCACGCTCATAACGGGCGTACATGGTTTGGGAGGTGCCTAGATAGGCAGCCACATCAGATTGTGTTAAATCGTTATCTTCTCTTAAACCTCGGATGATTTCAGTAAAACTACGCATAAGTTTGCCCGCCCATGGTGATTAGGATGGGATTAGTTTACCCAAATAATGATATTTGCAGTTGACATTAGTGAATAAATTTACTAAAATAGGCGCATGACAAAATAAGACTCTGGAAACCCGATATGTGTCAGAAAAATCAAAGGAGTAGATTTGTATGAAAAAAATGTGGCCTCGCCATTCTGTGAAGAGTGTGACGGGAATATTGTTGTTGGTATGTTTGTGTTTGCTCGCAGTCGGTTGTCATTCTTCCGATAACAACTCAGTAGATCAGAGTGCGACAATACAGGGGCTGTGGCAATTCCACGATGAAATTGATTGTACGACTTTTCCAGGCGTCGTTGGTGGATTTTTTAGCCAAAATGGTGATGTTTGCCAAGTGAATTTCCGTATTGTTGGCACCGATATTACGGCGAAGTCCATGCAGGTGGTCCGTGGAGGCGGTAACCTGTCCGGCGCTTATTATCTGTGCTATACTTGGGAAGATGAAAACGAAAAGGATGTCAATATCTATGCATATATTGGCGGACAGGCTTCCGGTTGGGAATTAAAGTGGAATAACACTTTGACGACTCTTGACGGTCGGAAGATAGATTTCGGAGAAGTACCTCAGCAGGTGCCCGAAAGATTCTACGGGTGGATGGTCGAAAATGCAGAACCGGTGTCCGGCGAAGAATAAATGAAAAAGGCGATGCATTATCAATGCATCGCCTTTTTGGTACAAATGCAAAAAACCGAGGGGAAACCTCGGTAAAAATCACAAAAAACCATTGACAAATACAAATAGGTGTGCTACAATGTACCTCCATAGTGTGTTATTATGCACATTTGGAGCCATCCTAATTTGCATGAGCATCATAACATAAAACATGGCGGCTGTCAAGAAGCAAGATGTGCAAAACTGACAACTGACCCTGGCGTATCAAATTATAAGCAACACACAATTCCGGCAAATGTCGAAAGAAAGGCTGTGATGAACCATATGGAAATGGTCAAGGACCAAATGTTCGGTAAGACCATGCGTAAGTCCTACGCAAAGCACAAAGAGATCCTGGAAA
>CAZVMK010000119.1:0-2815 GCA_964628315.1 uncultured Oscillospiraceae bacterium | reverse complement strand
TGAACATTCTGGTGACCGGCGCCAACGGCTTTATCGGAAAAAACCTCTGCGCGGCAAATCAATCATCAATAAGGCGGTTTGGAGAAAATGAAACAACGGGTGCTGCAATGCGGCACCCGTTTTAGATTTTTTCTGAAGATGAGAAAAAAGTTACGCTCCTGTTACGCTTCCTGTGATACAATAGTAAAAATATCAGAATATGAGTGGAGATGAAGACTGTGCAAAAGACTGCTTACAATAGAATTGAGACAGTAAAACGCTGGATGATCATCATCGTTGGCATAATGATGATCGTAGTGCTGACGATGTCACTGTTTAGTCGCAATGTTATCACAAAAAGCCGCGCAGAGGGAGAATATACGGCGGTGCAGGATGTGATCATGACACAGGCGGAGGGAAGAATGGAATATCGCTTTGCTTTGAACTCAATCGATCATGCCGAGACCCTGGCTTTTTATATTACCCACTATGAAGTAGCGGTGTATATTGGGCAAGAGCGTGTTTATACGCTGACGGCGGCAAAGGATGATGCTTTTGCGACTGTAGGCGGTGCGTGGGTCAGTATTCCTTTGGATGAAAGCGATATGGGGAAAGAGGTAACGGTACTGCTGACACCTATTTATGACGACTATCAATCGGAAGTGCCGGAATTCCTGGTGGGTTCGGAAATCGCCCTGCATAATGCGACCCTCCATCGGGCAATGCCGGTACTTATGCTGGCATTGTGCGTAATGTTTGCAGGATTTTTATTGCTGTGTATTGCAGTGTATAACAATGTCAAAGGCTTGTTCAGTGGCAGACTGTATGCCCTGGGAGTGATGGCGGTTTGCGCCGGATTGTGGAGAATCACTTATGACGAAGTCGCTTATTTGCTCTTACCGGATCATACAGTAGCGGTATATACGCTTTCGCTGATTTCCATGATGGGCATGGCACTTTCCCTGATTTATGCCATGGAAACGGACAAAAAAGGGGCAAAGTTCATTAGTTGCTGTACTTATGGCTACTGCGTAGCATATATTCTTCAGTTACTGATGCAGGCACTGGGAATTGCGGATATTCGACAAACATTAAAAGTGATCCATATTACCATCGTGATCAGCGCTGTGACATTTGTTGTCGGCAGTGTTCGCCGGTGGGGCAAATCGAAAGTTATGGGAAAAGGCGATTTTGGATGGATACTCGGTGGTGGAATGATCGTTGATTTGGTGCTGTATTATTTTTCCAATTCTTCGGTTTACATTGTCTTTACTCTGGTGGCCGTCTTGTGCTATACCGTGCTTGAGGGCTTTCAGCTGCTGTTTGCTTATGCGGAGCGGGAAAAGGCGCTGGAAGAGATGGAGATGCAGTTGTCGCTTAGCCGCACAACGACAATGATGAGCCAGATCCGCTCTCATTTTGTATTCAATGTTCTCAATGCGATCAGTGGATTGTGCAAATACGATCCCGAAAAGGCGGACGAGACGGTTGTCTGCTTTGCCCGCTATCTTCGCAACAACATTGATATTATGGAAAAAGACGGCAATATTCCCTTTGCTACCGATTTGCGGCAGATCGAAGATTATGTGGCGCTGGAACAGGTTCGTTTCGGCGACAAGATCGAGCTTTATACCGACATCGAAGTCAGCGACTTTATGATCCCACCGCTGATTCTGCAGCCGGTGGTGGAGAACGCCATCCGCCACGGTGTCAGTAAGAAAATCGGAAACGGAAGTATCATTTTGCGTACACGGGAAGAAAAGGATAACATCGTCATTACTGTTGAGGATGATGGTGTAGGATTTGACCTGTCCGAGCTGGAAAAAGAAAAGTCCGTTGGCGTTCGTAATATCCGTTTCCGCTTGGAACACATGGTCCATGGTAAACTGGACATTCAAAGTGAGGTCGGAAAAGGCACGACTGTCACCATTACCATCCCCAAGGAGAGAAAATAATGCACGTTATTTATGTAGACGACGAAATGCCTGCCATCAATAATTTTCGACTGACAGTGGCTAATTTCTCGGAGATAAAAGAATTGAATACCTTTCAGAGCGGAGAAATGGCGCTGGAATTTGCAAAAAACAATACGGTGGATGTAGCATTTTTGGACATGGAAATGCCTGGTATCCATGGCTTGGATCTGGCACGGGCGTTGAAAACCTATGATAATGAAATTCGGGTGGTGTTTGTCACTGCGTTCGGCCAGTATGCGTTGGACGCCTTTGGTGTGGATGCGACCGGATATCTGCTCAAACCCTATACTGCCGCTGATATTCACAAGGAACTGGCAAAATGCGCCTATAAACATCTACCTTCACACCGGATGGTGGTACAGACCATTCCCACTTTTACTGCCAGTGTGGACGGCGTTCCTTTGCAGATCGCCGGCAGTAAGCCCCGAGAAATGCTGGCGCTGCTGATTGATTGCGGTGAACGTGGCTTCACCATGGGCGAAGCCATTGCTTGCCTGTGGCCGGATCGCCCTGCGGACAGCAATACCCAATCGCTGTACCGTATGACATGGAAACGCCTGGCCGGCGCCCTGGAAAATGTGGGGATGGGAGATCTGCTGCGCCGCAGCGAAAACCGCCGCTCCATCAAAACCGACGAGATCGATTGCGATCTTTACCGCATTTTGGGTGGGGACAAGCAGGCGGCCAGAAAGTATAACGGCGAATATCTGGCAGAATATGAATGGGCAGAGGAACGAAATGCCCAACTGTATAGAATGCTGAATTCATAACGCATAACAGCAAAGATAATATGGTGGCATTGCCCGTTTTGAACTGCACGAAACAAATAAATCTTTTTGTTTCGTGCAAATTGTTTAAAA
>CAZVMK010000118.1:0-2882 GCA_964628315.1 uncultured Oscillospiraceae bacterium | reverse complement strand
TATAATGTTTTGCTATTACCAAATATTGGCAAATCGCATAGTGAGCAAGCAATGTTCACGGTCTGGATTTGCCATGTTTTTGGGTAATGCGCCACCATTATAGCACCTATAGGTCAATAATGTCAACCCATAGGTGCTTATTATTTATCTCAAAAGACCATATAATTATCCTAAAGATTAAGTCTTTGGGAGTGATTTTATGAACGAAACCGAGTTGATAGCCATTGGAAAGCGTATTCAGAATCGCAGAAAACAGCTTGGATATACCCAAGAACAGCTTGCGGAAATGATGAATGTATCCATTCAAATGGTGTCCAATTTGGAGCGTGGAAATAAGGCTATTCGAATCGATAACCTAATCAATCTGAGCCGGATCATGAACATTAGCACCGACTACATTTTGACAGGTAAACAAAGCACTCAAAATCAGAGTAACTTATGCGAACAGATTTCTGCCCTTTCACCCAAGGACAAACAGATGATTGAATTGCTGGTGAATTACTGCAATAGTAACGAATAAAATACCCACGAAAGAATAAAAAACGACGACTTTCTTGCGAAAATCGTCGTTTCTTTTTGGTTGCGGAGGCAGAACTCAATCAAATCATTGTATCGCCGCCGTCCAGCCGGCGGTGAACAACAGTCCACCGGACTGTTGCATTTGATTCGTTCGAGCCCCTCAGCTGAATGCCAATACACAATAATAACCCCCATCCAAACGGATGGGGGTTATCATTGGTGGAGACAACAGGACTCGAACCTGTGACCTCATGCGTGTGAAGCATGCGCTCTAACCAGCTGAGCTATGCCTCCATGGAACGCAACTTATTATACCACAAATCGCACTTTTGTCAAGCCCCTATTTTCCTTTCTCCGCAAATCCGAGTTCAGGAATCATTGGTCAGGTCGCCGTTGCCGAAAATCGGAATCATCTCTCCCAAATACGTAGGCTTCGGCTGGAAAATACCGGTGAAAAAATCTTTGTTCCGTGCGAGAAATTCCCGTATTTCCCGATATGTCTGGCCGCCATAGCGGTCATAGTCGGCCGCAACCCCCACAGCCTCCAGCCCCAGCTGATCGGCAATGTACAGCGCCCGATAAAGGTGATATTTTTGGGTGACGATGATGACTTTTTTTACTCCAAAAACCTCTTTGGCACGGTACAGGCTTTCGTAAGTCGAAAAACCGGCGTGATCCATGAAAACATCGGATGAGTCGATTCCGGCCGCCACAGCGAATTGCTTCATGGCGTTGACCTCATCATAGTCTGCCGCTGCGTGGTCGCCACTCATCAGCAATTTCGGCGCCGCCCCTGCCTGATACAGCGCTACGCTCCGCTGCAGCCGGTCATGAAGCATGGTACTGGGCGTTCCGTCTTCCCTGACCAGACATCCCAGCACCAGAATGCAGTCTGCATCATAGGACTGGGCTTCCTCCGGCGACAAGATCTGATCACGTGTACTGCAAATCACGTAGCCGTTGATCGTCAGTGCAGCCGCTGCCACCAGTAGCCCTAACCCCAGCAGCCCGAACAGCACGGCCATCCATTTTTTTAATTTCATCATCGCACCTCCTTTTATTTTATTCTAGCAATACCATGCAGGAAATGCAACACCCGTCTTGACAAAATTTGTTTTTCTGTCCATAATAAAACAAAAAAGAAAGGTATAGCTTATGAAATATATTATTTTCGATATGGACGACACGCTCCTCAATAACGACCGCAAAATCAGCGATTATACCCTGCGTATTCTGAAAAAACTGCAGACCCAGGGGCACAAAATCGTTATCAACACCGCACGCTCCAAGCAGTTTGACCAGGAATATTTCGACCGTCTGAAGCCGGACTATGCCATTTTGAACGGCGGTGCCCTGATTTTGGACGAGGATGAAAACCCTATCTACAAGGCGGAATTGGACGTGCCCTCTACCCAGGCTTTCATTCGCCGGTTATTGACCGTCAGCGACAATTTCACCGTTCAGGCTGAGGACGGTCCTTATTCTCATCTGGGCAAATACACCAGCCAGAATGCAGTTGCATTTGATTTTTCGAAAGATGATTTTCCTTTTCCCTGCCTGAAAGTGGTGGCTTCCATTGAAAAGGAGGAAGATGCCGCCGCTCTGGCTGAGGAGTTTGGCCTGACCTATGTTTCCTATTTCGGTGGCCTGTTCAAGCGCTTCAATCACCCTGATGCCACCAAGGCGCAGGGCAATCGCAAGCTGATGGAGCTGACCGGCGGCACCCTGGAAGACGTCATTGCATTTGGCGATGATCTGGGAGATTTGGAAATGCTCCGGCAAGCAGGTGTCGGCGTGCTGATGCGCAACGCCAAGCCGGAACTGCATGGTACATGCGCCTATGTTTCCGATTATACCAACGATGAAGACGGTGTAGCACGCTTCCTGGCGGCACACTTTGGCCTTTCTGATTAAATTCGGTGTGTAAAGTGGGCAGGGATCAACTCCCTGCCCATTCCTTTTATCGTTTGCCACTGGGATAGTCTGCAAAAATAATAAATCCGAACCCATCTCCAACAGGAAATAAGTTCGGATTTATACCGTTTGTGAGAAGACGATAAAAAAGATATTTTGCAGTTTTATGCTAAAAATTTGAACCTCTGCGGTTATCTGTTATGGGGCTTCGCCCCATGGGACTCTCCCACGGGCTAAAAATGTGCCACCGGCACATTTTCTTAACGCCCTTTCGAGTCCCCATGAAATACCAAAAGAGTAGATATCCGTTCGGATATCTACTCTTTTGTGCATGGACGATAAAAAAGATATTTTTTGCCATTTGTGTTAGAGCTTTGAACCTCTGCGGTTATCAGTTATGGGGCTTCGCCCCATGGGACTCTCCCACGGGCTAAAAAGTGTCCACCGGA
>CAZVMK010000117.1:0-2909 GCA_964628315.1 uncultured Oscillospiraceae bacterium | reverse complement strand
ACCAGAGTGATGACTACGCTCAATTTATCGATGGGCACCACTTTTGAGGCTTCGCCGATCTGCAGGGCCTTATAGTAGCAGAGCCAGGATGCACCGGTCGCCAGACCCGATAAAATGAGGAAGATCCAGCTTTTCCTGCTGATCTCGCCGATGCCGTTCTGTGCGTTGGTGAGAAATACCATTCCCCAGGCCATCGCAACGACTACCATTGTCCTGATCGCGGTTGCCAGATTGGAATTAACGCCGTCTATACCGACTTTGGCCAGTATGGATGTAAGTGCTGCGAATACCGCAGACAGCAGAGCCAACACAAACCACATAAAAATTACCTCTTTTCGTTTGTTGCTTTTTAACGGCTTTGCAGACGGGCAAGGGTGGCACGGATGACCGGCAGTGCATCGTCCGGTTCGTCAATGCCCAGCGTGGCTTCTTCCAGCGGACAGGTGCCGGTGCCGGCACGGTTGCGGATGCTGTCGGCCAGCTTGTCCCAATAGACTTCCACGCCGTTGCGGCGCAACAGGCGCATGGCGGCAAGGCTTACCACGTTGCCGTGGACACGGCGGACCCCCAGCAGACAGTACAGATGAGCGGCGGCTTTGCCCACCACCTTATCGGCGGCGGAGCAGGCCCAGGTGTCTTCACCGCTGTCCAGCCAGTCCAGCAAGGGCTGAACGCCGCGAGCATCGGTTCGGTGGATCAGCTCATCCCGACACAGGACGCAGGTGCTGCCTGTTTGATTGAGAATATCAATTGCTTTTTGTAAATCTTCCGGCATGAAAAAGCCCCCTTTTTTCTTCCATTATAATCAGTGAAACGGGCAGTGTCAACTGCATAAATGCGCAGGGGCAGGACACAATGACAAAGAGAGGAGGACGAACATGAAACGGGAAGAACAGGAAGAGAAAAAAACGAATTGGGAAATAAAAGATCCCAAGCCGCCGGTGGTCCGATCGGGTCACATGGAGGACAAAAGAAAGTGAAAAATTCCCACCTCCGTCCGGAGGTGGGAAAATTTGATACATCAGTCGGCCTTTTCTTTTCGGCGGAGCAGATGACAAACGCCGTACAGCGCCAAAACAGCAGAAAAGAAGACCAGTGGGTTGATGACCATCAGAGCCCATCGGGGGAGGAGCCCTTTTTCCACCAGTCCGATGTAAAAAGCATCCTCTTCCAGGAAGAACCAGTTGTGCTCCAGCAAAATGTTGCCCAATTTTGCCCATAAGGTGATGCCGACCAAAATCAGGGCGGCTTTCCAGCTGTGGCGGATGTTCGGCCGAACGATGCCCAGCAGCAAATTCAGCACGCCCCAGGCCAGCAGACAGCCATGGAAAAACATGGTCTGCACCGCCTGATAGCACCACGGTTCGCCGCTGCCAACGCTGGCGGGGTAACACAGATACATCAGCGGCGCAAGGACAGCCAACATGGTGATGGGTTCTTTGACTCGTTCGCCGTTGTGATGAAACTGAGCGACCAAAATCAGCGGACACAGCGCGGTGCAGATATGGAAAGGCAATTTATCGATGTTCATGCCGCCATAGACGAAATCGTGGACGAAAAAATCGGAAAAATAGGAAACGGCAATGGCGTAGGCCAGAATGCGCATGGCCTGCAGCTTTGCGGCGGAGGATCTGCCGCACAGGAAGAAATATCCGGCGGCAATGCCTCCGAAAATCAGAACGATATAGACAAGATGAGAAATGGAAAATGCGGTAATGGAAATACCGGTGTCAAAATGTGATTTTTCAAATAGCTTGAAAAACAAATCTCGCATGAGTTGTCGCCCCCTGACGTGTTGGAAGCATTATACAAAATTCGATTTTCTTTTTCAACAAATTGCCGAAAACATAAGAAAATCTTAAGAATGTTCCATCCAATACAGGGGAGGACGGGACTTGGGCAGTTCTTCCGAATGGGCGGCCGATATAAAAAACAGGGACGGCGCAGTTGAAGTGTGCCGTCCCCGTTTTACATATTCGATTTTCAGCGGTTCGGAAAGCCAAGATCATCCATACTGACAGTAACGGAAGATGCACTGCCCTTACTGTCGGTCAGAATGGTCACGTTGATGCCGAGCGTTAAATTGTAGACAGTGATTTCCGGCATTTCGACCTCAAAATCACCGCCCATGGCTCCGTTATCGGGCATTTGCGGCTGCATCTGGGAGGGGTCCATAGTCCCGTCCTCGGGCAACTGACCGATGGTCCCACTGATTTCACTGTCCGGCAGATCGTCAGGTGGCGACATTTCGCCCTCCGGAAGATCCATACCGCCATTGGGGCGCTGCCCCATATCGCCGCCCATGCCGCCGTTTGGAAGCTGACCCATGTTGTCCATGGTGCCGTCATAGGCGAAGACGGTTTGGTCTGTCAGTGCAATGGTGATCTCACCACTGTCGGTGTTGAGGGTGATGCTGTCCGTCCGCAGGGCGACCACTGTTCCTGAATAGGTGGTGTCGCCTTTGGCAGATGGTGCGGATGCGCAACCTGCAAAGATCACACATAGGCAGATGAACAGCAACGACCATTGTATGTGTTTCATAAAATACCTCCCGATGGTTTTTTCCGATCAGTGTAGCACGGAAAGATTGATATTAGATTGAAAATCCATCTTTCGAAGCGGAAGAGAAAATCGGTCGGCAGGTCGATTTAACCCAGACGAGCGCCGGCGGGAATGGCATCGTCCACCATGACCAGGTTCAGCTTTTCTTCGCCGTTTTCGGTGTGGACGGCGGACAGCAGCATACCGCAGCTTTCCCGTCCCATCATTTTTCTGGGGGGCAGATTGACGATGGCCACCAACGTCTTGCCGATCAGATCTTCGGGCTTGTAGAATTTTGCAATGCCGGAGAGAATCTGGCGGTCGGTGCCGGTGCCGTCGTCCAGGGTGAACTGGAGCAGCTTATCGGA
>CAZVMK010000116.1:0-2929 GCA_964628315.1 uncultured Oscillospiraceae bacterium | reverse complement strand
CCTGGGGGGAAGGTGGATCGCCGCCAGGCGAGACGGATGAGGAATGGCAAAAGCCAAAAGTTTGCAGAAAGCCTTTGCCTTAACAAAAAAGACTACTTTTCCGCCCGTATTCCTCATCAGTCAAAATCAAAGATTTTGACAGCTTCTCCTCGGGAGAAGCCAAGGTGGAGGCATGGCCTCCACCCTACGGGGCGTGTTTGCTATGGAAAAATACGGTACATCTTCATACAAACGAAAATCCGACCTGCAATGATACAGGTCGGATCTTTTTTATTTTCTCTGGGTGGAAGTCCGCAGCAGGACATCGTGATAGTTGCCCTCTTCAATGGAGCTGGGGGAAACCAGTGTCAATTTGGCTTCCTTTTGCAGCTGGGCAATGGAAATACAGCCGCAGTTGCACATGGTGCTCTTGACTTTATAGAGGGTGCTTTCCACATTGTCGTGGAGATTGCCGGCGTAGGTCACATAAGAGTCCACGCCCTCTTCAAACCGCAGCTTTCCGGAGCCTCCCAGGTCATAACGCTGCCAGTTACCGGCACGGATGGAGCCCTCACCCCAGTATTCCTTCATGTAGGCTCCGCCGACCATGACTTTCGGCGTGGGAGATTCGTCAAATCGGGCAAAATAGCGTCCCATCATCATGAAATCGGCACCCATGGCCAAGGCCAGTGTGATGTGGTAATCGTGAACACAGCCGCCATCGGAGCAAATGGGCACGTAAATGCCGGTTTCTTTGAAATATTCGTCACGGGCGGCAGCCACTTCGATCAATGCGGTGGCCTGACCCCGTCCCAGCCCCTTGGTCTCTCGAGTGATACAGTTGGAACCGCCTCCGATACCGACTTTGACGAAGTCGGCACCGGCTCTGGCCAGGAACAAAAATCCGTCCCGATCCACCACGTTGCCTGCTCCGATCTTCACGCTCTCGCCGTAGTTCTTACGGACCCAGGCGATGGTCTTTTCCTGCCAGCAGGTAAAGCCGTCGGAAGCATCGATACACAGCACGTCCGCACCGGCATCCAGCAGGGCGGGGATGCGCTGCTCATAGTCTTTGGTGTTGATACCGGCGCCGACCATGAAGCGCTTGCCGCTATCCAGCAGTTCCTGGGGATTGGCCTTGTGGGAGGAATAGTCCTTTCGGAAGACGAAGTACAGCAGATGGCCGTCCTTGTCGATGATGGGCAGAGAATTGAGCTTATGCTCCCAGATGATGTCGTTGGCCTCACGCAGGGAAGTTTCCGCCGGTGCGGTGATGAGCTTTTCCAGAGGGGTCATAAAACCGGAAATGGGGTCGGTGGGGCTCATACGGCTGACCCGATAGTCCCGACCGGTGACAATGCCCAGAAGACGGCCGTTGGCGGTGCCGTCATCGGTGACGGCGATGGTGGAAAAGCCGTTGTACTCTTTCATGTCCAGCACGTCCGCAAGGGTATGCTGGGGGGTCAGATTGGAAACGGACACCACAAAACCGGCCTTGTTATTTTTTACACGGGCTACCATGGCGGCCTGCTTTTCAATGGGCTGGGAGCAATAAATGAAGCTGATGCCGCCCTCTTTTGCCAGGGCAATGGCCAGAGAATCGTTGGAAACGGACTGCATGATGGAGGAAGTCAGGGGAATATTAAGGGTGATGGGGCACTTCTCCTCCCCTTTCCGGTAGCGGACCAGAGGGGTTTGCAGATCCACCCGATCGGGAATACAGTTTTCTCCGGAGTAACCTGGGAGCAGCAGATATTCGCTAAAGGTGTGGCTGGGTTCATTGTAGTAGTAAGCCATAAAAATACCTCCGACTGAGAAAATTAGATTTTGTAAATTACTGTAACGGATCGCCACGGTCCAGCAGAGAGCGCTCTTCGTGGCCGTCTTTGTCCAGCTGGCGGAAATTACCCACCACGGAACCGACCTGACTCATCACCGCAAAGGTATTGGGGAAAGAGCGGATGATGGTGTTCATGGCGGCGATCTGGCTCTTATTGATGACGCAGATTAGCACATTCACTTCACGGTTGCGGTACATTCCCTTGCCTGGAATGAGGGTGACGCCGTGGTGGAGATTGTCCTTGATCGCTTCATAAAGTTCGTAGGGATGATCGGTGATGATCTCGAAGCGGATGGCGCTTTGGCCGGATTTGGTCAGCTTATCGGTGACGGTGCTGGAAGTGAAAGAATACAGGATACACAGGACCACCGGCTCCATCTGGAAATCGTAGACAAAATAGGAGATGCCGGCGATGCACAGGTTCATGGCGAAGATGATCCAGAACATATTGGTGTCCGGCCGCTTTTTGTGGATCAGGGCGGCGATGAAATCAATGCCGCCGGTGGTGGCGCTGACTTTCACCAGCAGCGAATAGCCCGTACCCATGATGATACCGGCCACCAGAGGACCCAGAACGTTGCCGCTGGGGGTATTGTAGGCAAAAGCCGACAGATCCACCCGTTCAAACAGCAGCAGTCCTGCGGAGAACACCACGGAATACACCGACGAACGCAGTGCCATGGGTTTGCTGACGGCGAAAAACACCACGATGGCCAGAGGAATGTTGATGAGCAGGCTCATATAGCCCACGGAAAATCCCGTCAGGTGCTGGATGATGGTGCAGATACCGCTGATGCCCGATGGGGCGAAGTTATTGGGGAAAATGAAGAGCTGATAGCTCAGGGCGGTGATGGCCGCAATGCAGGCGATCATCAGGTAGGAAAAGAATTTTTTCAGTGGTTTCATAGTTCGTTCACAGGGGGAAGGGGTTTTGCTGTGGCATGTCTTCCCTCTCCGATACCACAGACTTCTTGCATTCTATACTACCCAAAAATATAGCACAATCCCAATGGAAGGTCAAGGCGCAGTTGCAAATTTTGTGCGGTCAAAAATTATCACCCGTAGGGTGGAGGCCATGCCTCCACCTTGGCTTCTCCCGAGGAGAAGCTG
>CAZVMK010000115.1:0-2990 GCA_964628315.1 uncultured Oscillospiraceae bacterium | reverse complement strand
CTATGCGGGGGGCACTTCTTTACCAATGTTTTTGGCATTGGTTTTAACATGGATATGTGGAAAGAGTTATCGTAAACAGGAGGTTGGTCTATGAAAATCGGAAAGCAGCTATTACGCCAGCCTGGCAAGACCTTTCTGGGAGTGGTGCTGGTGATGCTCTGTGTTGCGATCTTGATCGTTTGCGTGGGGCAGAGTGTTGCCGCCGGACAAACGGATGCGCAACTGGATGATCTGTTTTTGACTATCGCCATGCCCACCACAAAATATAACGGCACATCCCGAAAACTGCCGCAAGAGACTGCCGATTTTTTGGAAGAACTGACCACCGACTATCCTGACATCGTTCGTGCGGTATCCACGCCTGGGCTCGCATCGGCCTATATTTCCCAGTTGAAGCCGGATATGTACACCAAACATACCTCCTATTTCGGCTGGCAAACGGGGACGGACAGCGGGATAAGCTTTATGGCGACCAGCCCTGTGGGTGCGCCTTATAGCTGCGCCATGCTGGAAGTACAGCTGGACGAAATCGTTGGCAGGACCCCAACAACGGTGTGGGATCTGGGTACGCAGGATCAGTGGATGGTGGATGTGCTCACCTATCATAGTGTCAATATCCGTGGGACGGTACTTGGCGTGGTGGGCCTGAATGACGGGTTCCAGGACCCAGTGGGAATGAACATCACTTTAACACTGATGGTTTCCGATGAACAGGCCTTTGAGGACCTGGACCTGCAAATGGGACAGCGATATCTTGTCTATGGAATGGACTATGTTGATAAGGACTGGCTGGCACAGCAGGGGGACTCGTTCAAGGAGTGTAAAAATACGGTCACGTTGACCGTCCGCAATTGGCAGCAGTTGCAGGGCCTGGCGGAAGAATATGCCGTTCCGACCATTGCACGGCTGAGTGGAACCAGCGAAGAATTTCTGGCTTCTGAGCAGGGAAAATTATGGCAGGAAGCGTTGAAAAATATTGCGGTCAATAACCGGTCGTTCCCCATCCTGGGGGTAGACGATCTGGACTATATTTCGGAATTTGCGCTGGGCACGACTCGCATCATAGATGGAAGAGATTTTACAGCTGAGGAACTGAGCGGTGGCGCGAAAGTATGCGTTTTGGCGGAAAGTTTGGCTGCCGCCAATGGCATTGCGGTTGGGGATAGCATCACTCTACAATATTACGATTTTGATGCCGAATCGCCTTATCAGAGCAGCCTTGCCTCCGGACGGGGGGTAGTGAACCCCTCGGCACGGTTCTATACAGCAGCAACGCCTTTTGTAAATGAGGGAGAAAACTATACGGTCGTTGGTTTGTACCGCTCTCAGAATGAATGGGCAGACCCAGCTACCAATGTTTATGCTTTTACACCTAACACGGTATTTGTGCCGAAGACCTCAGTAGGTGCAACCATGGACTACGGCAATCAAGGACTTTTTCGCAGCTATGTGCTCTATAATGGACAACTGGAAGCATTTCAACAGCTGGCTGCCGAGGCCGGTTATCCTGATCTGTTCCGGTGCGATGACCACGGCTATGCGGCAGTCGACTCAGCATTACACGACTATAAAACGGTCGCTGACCGGACTATGGTCATCGGGGTGTGCATGGCTGCCCTGATCGCCCTTTTATTTCTTATCCTTTTCCCACTGCAACAAAAGAAAATGTTGAATACCATGGCCTCCATGGGCGCAACGATCGGCGAAAGAATGGCGTATATTTTTGAATACAGCCTTTGGCTGGTTTTGCCAGGAAGTGCATTAGGGGCGCTTGTCGGTACCCTGTTATGGAAGCGGATGCTCAAGAACCTTACAGCTCGGTATGGTGCTGCTTTCTCTATTAGGATAGACATGGTGATGCCGGGGATTTGTGCCCTTGGAGTACTGCTGTTTATGATGCTGATGTCGGTGCTTTTGGCTTTCCTGCGGATGCGCAGGCAGAACTTGATGAACAGGAAGTGATCCGATGCTCCGTTACCTTATCAAAAGAATACGCCGCACACTAATCCTGCCCGTGGCACTTTTGCTGTTCGCGGCGGTGGTATCTGCGGTGCTTTGCGGTTTGCATCGGGCCAATATTCAGGAACAGGCGCATTATGAGCAAACATGGCGTTCCGTCCCTGTTCCGCTGACAATCACCAACTTGGCCGGAACACAAACGGATGATTTGGATGCCCCTGCTTTTGTGCTGGATGTTTTTTGCCAGGACAGCTCCTGCTATCCGAACTTCTCTGCATACATAAAAGAGCTGAAATTCAAACTTCACCACGATATTCGGACAACAAATGTTCACAGATTTGAAAAAGGCAAAGTGCTGGTTGGTATCAATACGTTGTCTGCGGAAGTGGCGCTTTCGCCGGAAAACGGCGCACAGATCACCTATTTGCCGAACTATGATGAAACCATCTTCTTGTCCTCGGAGCCGGTTTGCATTTTGCCGCAGAATATGTACGATCAGGTTAAAAAAACAGACGAGCCGCTGAAACTGCAATTTTGCTATCAGGTCAACGGCCTTGCAAAGGTGACGGAAACGGAAATTGAAATTCAGGTGGCAGGCTATTTTACGGGGGCGGGAAGCGACTGTATTTATTGTTCCTATCAGGTGCTGGAAAGCGTGTATGCGGCATTGGGTGAAGAACGAGTGATCGACTCGGTCAGCGGCGTTCTGTCTGATAATGAACTTTTGGAGGAGTTGAAGCAGATGCGGCACTACTGGTTTGCCGCTCCCAGTGCAACAGGCGCACCTACTGAGTGGGGAGCATACGGCTACCGGTGTTATCCCAATGCGCTGGACATTGACGACAGTATGCTTGAGGAGGCGAAAGCCTTGCTGGAGAGCAGCCTTGAGATCAATCGGATCTGTGCGATCGCGGTGCTGACCCTTTCGGCGGCAACCGGATTCTTTGTTGGCCTGTTGGTGGTTCGCAGTCGCAAGCGGGAAATTGCGCTGATGCGCACCATGGGCACATCCGACGGCAGAATATATGTCA
>CAZVMK010000114.1:0-3057 GCA_964628315.1 uncultured Oscillospiraceae bacterium | reverse complement strand
ACGTGGAGGACAGGGAGGATTTTACACTGCTCCACACGGAAGATGTGTTGGATTTAATATTGCTCCAACCGTTTGAAACAGAAGTTTTGAGGTTGCTCCATGTGCTGGAAGCAGTGCTTTTTATGCTGCTCCAAGTGTTAGACAGAGAAGATTTGATGTTACCCCATGCGGTGGATGTGGCGGTTTTGATGCTGTTCCAGCCATTGTTGATTGTTGTTGACAGGCTTGAGAGCGCATTGCTGAAGAAAGATGTGATCTTCCCCCAAGTGTCGCTTATTCCTTGCAGTAAGCCGTCAATCAGATATTGGCCAATCTCAGCAAATACGGTGGAGGGAGAATGAATGCCCAAAGCATCTTTGAAGCCCTGCACAAACCCGCTAACAAAATCTGTAATTGCTGTCCAGACAGTTTGCAGTCCTTCCCAAATGCCGTCAATAATCGACTCGCCAACGTCAACAAGCCAATTCCATCCGGTTTGGATTGCTTCCCATATTTTCTGTGGGAGTTCGGAAAAGAATGTTTTAACCGTTTCCCATGCCTGCGGGATCCATTCTGTAAAGAATTTGGGCAGTGTAACAGTGAAGAATGTAGATAGCGCAGAAGTAATGCTGTTCCAAAGACCGCTTAACCAATTCGGGACGATTTCCGTGACAAAATGTATTGCGTCCTTTACAGCATTACCAAACCATTGTCCTATGCTATACCCCAAACCACTCCAATCATAATCCCTGATGGGTTGCCATAGGTCATCAAACCATGCGGCGATTTTGCCGGGGAGGGATTTGAGCCACGCCGGAACTGTTGTTGTTATCCATGATACGAAACTGTTCCATATGCCGGGTACCGTGACCGTAAAGAAATTTGACAGAAAATCAACTATTGCGTCCCAGTTTTGTACTATGAGGATGATACCATCGGCTACAAGCCCCACGGCAAGTCCAACCAAAGTGCCGATGCCTGGCGTAATAGCTGTACCCGCCGCTGCACATATAGCACCAACACCAGCACCCGCTGCTGCACCACCAGCCGCAGTAAGCGCACTATTCAGCCAGTCGAGTTCATTCGTGCAAGCGTCATAGATTCCGGTGAACATTGCAGGAATACCAAGAATAACTCCTGCAAACCCTGCACTTAACGCCGCTCCGGCTGCACCCGCCGTCCCGACACCAAGATTGATTCCCGCCTCAGTGATTGCAAGGTCGATTGCACTTCCTGCAAATGCGGTATCAATCCAAGTTGCAATGGACGATCCTACCAGTGCTGTGCCGCCAGTTCCGAGTAATGCTCCGCTCACAATCTCCGCAAAGTTGAATCCGTCAAGTTCATTGCGGATTGCATCCTCAATACCGCCAGCTTCCAATGTGATCCCTGTGATTGCCAGACTGATGCCAACGGTGATAGATTTCGGCAAACTCAGTATCGTTCCGAGGTCTGTCATTAGCTTAGAGGATATTTTCCATGCGGCGAAAGCCTCTCCAACCGCTATGATATCGCCCGGCAATCCTTTGAGTAGACCCTTGATTGCAGCTATTGCCGCATTAAATGCCTCGAATGCACTATCTGCAATACCAGACCAGTCAATCTCAGAAAATGCCGTACCAATATCTTCTCCGATTTGCTCCCAATCTGAGTTCTTTAGAAATTCTGTGATTGTGGTCAAAGCACCCTTAATTCCGTTAGATATCGTGCTTGCAACCGTACTCCAATCAATCGCATCCCACAGTCCCATAAGGGAATCGGACAAAGCTTTGCCAAGTGCCGTCCAGTCCAATGTGGCGAACAAACCGCCCAGTCCTTCAATGAGCGCAATGAATTTACCGCCAAGCGCAACGCCAAGATTTGCCCAGTCCACATTGGCAATGACGTTGTTTATCATTTCACCCAGGCTTACCCCGAGGGCATACCAGTTGAATTCCAAAATGAATGTCGCAAGGAATGTCAATGCACCATTAAAGAAACGACCGAGTGTAGAGCCGATTTCAGCCCAATCCACACCGGCGATCATGTTATTGAGCTGTGTCGCAAGGGTTGTTGCTGCTGCCGCCCAATCACCTGCCTTGAGCTGTTCAACCATGAGCTTTGCCCAGTCAGGCAGAGTGACATCAGGCAATTCTGCGCCTGCATCAGCCGAACCGCCACCGCCGCCACTATCAGAGCTGTTGTCGCTCAGGATATTCAGCTCATCGAAAGAGGCAAGTTGCCGCTTCAGTTCGTCTGCTTCCTTAGAAGCTGCGCCACCCGCACTGCTGATTGATTTGGACGCTGTGCTTCCAAAAATGCCAAACAGCTTCAAAAAAGTAGTGACATAGGCCACGGCCTGCGCCACAAGGTTTATCAGCTTTGTGATGATGGACCCCAGCAGATTTCCGATTCCCGACCAACAGGCCGACAAGGTGTTGGAGAGCTGCTGATTTTCAGCCATATATGCGCTGACTGCTTTTCGCAACAGCGCATATACGCCTCTTGCTCCTAACAGGCTGAGAGCAAATTTCTTAGCACCGGAAATAAGCCCCCCAAACTGTTTGTTCATCTTCTTTCCGTGAAAGACCATTTTTGCCATGTGAGAAGCAGCAGACTTAATCCCTTTAACCAGCGCACCTGCCGCAGATTTTGCGGCTTTACCAATATGAGAGGCAACGCTACGAGCAAACCCGGAGAGTCGGCTCATGTGACCCTCTGATTGATTTGCACTTGCCCGCATTTCTTCCAAACGGGACGCCGCCGCCGCAAGTGTAGCTTCCATCTGTGCGTACTGCGTCGTATCAGTGCCCATTTGAAATGCTGTGCCAGATGCTTCCATGCGGGTTTTAATTGCCTCAAGGTGGTCATACTTCTGCGCCACCATCTCAAGGTCATATTGTAGATTTTTCCACTGTGCAGAGTTTTCACTTACGCCTAAAGACTGCATTTTCTCCTGCTTGTTCAGCAGGGATTCCAGCTTTTGCCCGGTCTTTTCGACTTCAGCACTGATTTCCTGATACTCTTGCGTTGGAAATTTCGCCTGTCCAACGGCGTCAAGCCGTTCACGAAGTTCCGCAATCTTGTTTTCCAGTGCGG
>CAZVMK010000113.1:0-3148 GCA_964628315.1 uncultured Oscillospiraceae bacterium | reverse complement strand
TAGCGGAAGATGTTGACGATGGCCATGGTCATGGTCGTGAACGTATAGGCTGCCATGGCGATGGTGGTGATCTCGTTGTGCTGTGTCACCCGATTTTCTTGGATCATATACAGCATGATGCCCGACAGCGTCAGGTTCATCAGCAAAAATACCCAGCCGCAGGTCCGGTAGTAGCGCAGTTCCGTCCGTTGGTCTTTGCCAGGCTCGTGCCGCAGGGTATGACGTACCAGGAAAAACCGCATGATCGCAAGGCAGGCGTAGTATGCGGCCAGAGAGTAAAACCAATAGTTGTGGTGGTAAATTCCCAGTCCCAGTTGCAAGGCGCCGTAAGCGCCGTTCCACAGAACGCTTCCGATCAGGGTCACGTTTATCCGCAGGCGATGATCGTTAAACCACAGATTGGTATATTTATTTTCGGTCTTGAACGTTTTAAAAAAACGAATGATCTGGGGAATGCGCACGCACCAGACGGTCAGTGTATAAAAAGCCAATACATAAGAAGTAATGGTGACGGGGTGCTCGTTGCCCAGCACAATCATGCCGTAAAGCATCAGTGGAATGGACAGCAACAGCATCAGGATCATAAAGATGATAGGGGGGAAGAGCAGGGCTTTCCCGATTTTTTTCCAATCCATGTCAGTTCCTCCGAATTTTTACGGTGAAGATACTGCCTTCGCCGACGGTGCTTTCCACGGAGATTTCCCCGTGGAGGATGTCCACCACCCGTTTTACCAGCGCCAGGCCCAGGCCGTTGCCCTGGGTGGCGTGGGAGGTGTCGCCCTGATAGAACTTTTCGAAAATGTGCTGGCCGACTTCGATGCTCATGCCGCAACCGGTGTCGCACACTCTGACGGTGGCGGTGGTGTCGTCCGCCATCAGGTGCATGGACACTTTTCCGCCGGCAGGGGTAAACTTGAACGCATTGGACAGCAGATTGTTCCATACCAGACTCAGTAATTCGCTATCGGCATGGACGGTAACGTTTTCGGCAATGTCCGCCTCAATTTCGATCTCTTTTTGTTCCCAGATGTTTTCGTATTGCAGCAGACATTCGCACAGCTGCTCGCTCAAATCAAAATCCGTTCCCTGAGGATAGATCTGCTGATTTTCCAGCCGATTGAGTTTTAAGATGTTGG
Organism: uncultured Oscillospiraceae bacterium; assembly: GCA_964628315.1. GTDB lineage: Bacteria > Bacillota > Clostridia > Oscillospirales > Oscillospiraceae > Faecousia. Next base: position 2,012 of record CAZVMK010000113.1, on the reverse strand, counting down.
TCATCATATCTGCCAACCGCCGAGATCCTTCGGTGACACCTTTGGCGTATTCCATCCGCTTCTCATCGGACAGCTCCGGCGCCTGCAATAATGTGCCGTAGTTCTGCATGACGGCCAGAGGGGTCTTCATTTCGTGGGAGACATTGGCCACAAAATCCGTGCGCAGGGTCTCCAGACTGCCTAATTCAAGGGCGATCTTGTTGAAGCAGTCGATGATCTCGTTGTAATTTTCGCTGATACCGATTTTTGCCGCCGGTGCGATCTGAATATCAAAATTTCCCTGAACCAGTTCTTTGGTGGCGTCGGCGATCTGGCCGGTGATCTTGTCGGTGGTAAAATGGCGGCGGAGGGCATCGATGGCCGTAAAAAGCACGCTGAGCAGGACCACGCATAAAAATCCCAGTTTCGCTGCGTGATTTAAATTATCGCCGGTCAGCTCGATCCCCGTGTCTTTGGAAAAGGCGCTGATGAACAGGGACACCACGCAGGTGATGGCCAGCGCCACCACAACGAAAAAGGTCAGATAATGGTAGATTGCCCGTGCAAGCTTTTTCCGAAAACGGCGGTCGCTCATTTGATCACCGCCTTATAGCCCAGACCATGGACGGTTTTTAATTCGAAATCTTCACAGGCGGACAGTTTGCTGCGCAGTTTTGTCATGTAAACGTCAACGGCTCGTGGGGCTGTTTCCGTATCTGCATCCCAAAATTCCTCCATCAACTGGGCCCTGGTGAATGTCTTTTTGGGGTAGGATAGCAATTTGTACAAAATGGAGAACTCCCGATTGGTCAAATTGATCTCTTCCTCTCCCAAATAGGCGGTGTGCTCGTCTGCATCCATGATGAAATTGCCGATTTGCAACTTTCGGCTGGCGGCGATTTTTGCCCGACGGAGCAGGGCTCCGATCCGCAGAAAAAGCTCGTCCAGATCGATAGGCTTGACCATGTAATCGTCCACGCCGATGCGAAAGCCCCGCTGCTTGGAGGCAATATCATCTCTTGCGGTCATAAAGAGGATGGGGATATCTTTGTTGGTGGCGCGGACATTGCCGGCAAACTCAAAACCATCCACCTCGGGCATCATAATGTCGGATACGATCAGATCGACCGTGTTTTCAAAAAGGGCATCATAGGCGACCTGGGCGTTCAGACAGCCAATGGCTTCATAGCCGCTGTTGTTGAGAAAGGCGCAAACCGTCCGGTTCAGTTCACGGTCGTCTTCCACCACTAGGATTTTAAACATAGCCTTACCTCCTGCATTTTATAGAAGCATTATAACACGGAAATGTTAAAGTTGTGTTTGCGTTTTTATATTTTTTCGGAAAAATGTAAATTTCTTGGATTGTGTATACGTATTGGCAAATGATTCTCTTGTTCAACCGGCTTTTATATCTGCTCGCTGATTTTGACAGGTTAAAAATAAAAAGAAGCAACGATCTTCCTGGGAAAATCGTTGCTTCTTTTTGCGATGGGACGATAAAAAAGATATTTTTCGCAATTTGTGTTAGAGATTTGAACCTCTGCAATTATCCATGATGGGGCTTTCGCCCCATGGGAATCTCCCACGGGCTAAAAAGTGTCCACCGGACACTTTTCTTAACGCCCTTTCGATTCCCGTACGGCAAAAAAGAGAGTAGCCTATGCTACTCTCTTTTTCTGTGAATGGGCGATAAAAAAGATATTTTGCACCATTTGTGCTATGGACTTGAACCTCTGCAATTATCCCTGATGGGGCTTACGCCCCATGGGAATCTCCCACGGCCTAAAAAGTGTCCCCCGGACACTTTTCTTAACGGCCTTTCGATTCCCATACGGCAAAAATAAAAGCACCACAAAAGTGGTGCTTTTATTTTTGTGCGTGGACGATAAAAAAGATATTTTTCGTCATTTGTGTTAGAGATTTGAACCTCCGCAATTATCCATGATGGGGCTATCGCCCCATGGGAATCTCCCACGGCCTAAAAAGTGTCCCCCGGACACTTTTCTTAACGGCCTTTCGATTCCCGTACAGCA
>CAZVMK010000112.1:0-3258 GCA_964628315.1 uncultured Oscillospiraceae bacterium | reverse complement strand
GACAGCTTCTCCTCGGGAGAAGCCAAGGTGGAGGCATGGCCTCCACCCTACGGGCATATTTTTTGACTGTGACGGAAATGTTATTTCTCCAGCGCCATCATTTTATCAATACGGCGTTGATGACGGGGTTCGTTGGAAAATGGCGTTTCCAGCCAGGTGTCGGCGATTTGGAATGCCAGTTCCTCCGAAATGATTCCGGCGCCCATGGCCATCATGTTGGTATCGTTGTGCAGACGGGTCATTTCCGCAGACTTGACATCCGACAGCAGCGCACAGCGAATGCCGTGTACTTTATTGGCGCAGATGGAAACGCCGATACCCGTGGTACACAGCACGATGCCCCTCTGGCAGGTACCGCTGGCCACCGCACGGGCGGCATCGGCGGCATAATCGGGATAGTCGCAGGATGTACGGGTGTCGGTGCCGAAGTCCACCACTTCATAGCCCTTGCTTTGCAGATGGGCAGACAGATGGTTTTTCAGATCCAGTGCACCGTGATCGCAGGCGATTGCAATTCTCATAGTGTTCTCCTCCTGATTGGTTTACATAATATATCCACCGTTCACAGGCAAGACCTGTCCGGTGATAAATTCCGCGTTGGCCAGATATTCGATGGCCTTGGCCACATCCTCGGCTTTTCCGTTGCGCCCCAGAGGGTTGTCGGCGGCCATTTCCGCCAGAATTTCCGGCTCCACATTGGCGCACATATCCGTCAATATCACTCCAGGCGCCACGCTGTTGACCTGCACACCGCTGGGCCCCAGTTCCTGGGCCATTGCCTGGGTCAGGGCGATCACTGCTCCCTTTGTGGCCGAATAGGCCGCCTCACAGGCGGCGCCGACCTGCCCCCACATGGAAGATACGGTGACGATGGAGCCGCTGTGCTTGCGCAGGAAGCTGGGCATGGCCGCTTTCACGCAGTTGAAAATGCCTTTGACATTCACATCAAAAATGCGGTCCCACTGTTCATCGGTCATATCCTGCATCAGTCCCGAATAGCAAATACCGGCGTTGCACACCAGAATGTCCACATCGGGGATCTGCGCAAAGGCCTGTTTCACTCCGGCACCATCGGCCACATCACAGCAGATGGCTGTGGCACCGGTCCGCTGCGCCACCGACTGAGCCGCCTGGTGGCTTTTTTCATACAGGAAGTAGACCCGATACCCCTTTTGGGCGAAACGCTCCACCGTTGCCGCCCCGATGCCGCGACTGCCGCCGGTGACGACCACTGTTTTGATTTTATGCAAGTCTTCCATCGGATTTTCCCCCTTTAAAGCGAAGAAATGGTAATGATTTGCGTATTGGGATCAAAGGTCACAAGGTACTGTCCCTGGGCAAGGATGATGTTGGCATGGTCATCGGTCGTCCAGCTGACGGAGGTGCTTTCCTCCAGATACTCTGTGCCATACCATTCGTTTTGTGCCTTATCGTAGATTTTGAACGTGCCCCCGCTGACGATGAACCGATAACACCCGTCATCGGTCTTTTCCATGGCATAGTCCGGCCACACATCCCAGTCGGTAAACTCCGCCCGAATGTAAATGTGGGAGGGGATCTGAGGATCCGCGGTGGCATCCAGATGGGAAAGTGCATTTTCCAGGGTGGCCAGCTTGGCACACATATAGTCATGGAAGGTAGTGTTGCCGTCGGCACCACTCAATGTCATGGCGTTGTGATGATCGGAGCAGTTGTGGAACCCTTTGCTGGGAGCAGTCAGGTCGCCGTACAGGCTTTCCGCCTGGGCAAAGATGCTTTCAAAGCAACTGTCGCTACACCATTTCGAGTTGGCGATCTGTTGCAGCCGTTGAGCAAATTCCGCCACATAATAGCCGCCCTGACAGACGGTGTACAGGTACAGCGGACTTTCCTGGGTGCTTCCGGTGGCCATGGCCGTGCCGAAGGGATCATCGGTGGTAAGGGCATCGCCGGTGGGGTCCCATTCGTGGGTCACGCCCAGGCAACGGTCGTAATCCGTGGGGATCAGCAGACAGCCGCCCTCCGGTGGGAAGTAGATGTAGAAATTGTTATAATTGTTTCGGGCATCATCGGGGTTGCCCAGCAGGTAGGTCACGGCGGCAAAAGAGAGGAAATTATCCATATCCACCAAATCCGCCAGGCTTTCCTTGGTGATATTGCCACCGTTCAACGCCGTAATAAAGTTCACAAGACTGCTGTGGTCAGAGGTTTTCTTGTTGGTCTTCAGGTCATAGGTGTAATATTCGCAGTTGTCGTCATCTTCAATGCCGATGGAGGTCACGGTCCGAAAATCGGCGCCGTTGCTTGTCCAGCCGCATTTGTACAGGTCGCCTCCGCGCATATCTTTTGGCAGATTTCGTTTCAAAAATACCTTGTCTACCGGTTCGCAGAGGGTGAACACACCCATGTGCTCACCTGCCCAGTCCACACCGGCCAGAGTGGTGTGGGGTGCGATGACACCATTGTCGCGGAACATTTCATAGGCATAGGATTCGCGGATATAGGTGCCGTCGTTGCACTTGTTCCAGCGCATATCCAGCTTTTCCAGGGTCGCAAAGGTCCTGTCTTTTCTAGCTTCACGGCTTTCTTCATCTGCCCAGACCAGCGCATCTTTGCCGTAATACTGCTCATCGTCAAAGGTTTCCTTGAAGCTGAGTTTCAAATGGATGAGGTTATATACCCCCTCATCGGCGCTGTAAAAGGAAGTACGGGAAGTATTTCCCTTCATCCGCACACCCACCTGCTCAACGGTATAGGTGGTGGAACTGCCGTCGGGGGCGGTGATGGTCACATCCAGATCCGCCATGCGGTAGATGGGAGATTTTGCCCCCCGCGCGCTGTATTGTTCATAGTCCTGCTGGAGCTTGGAGATCTCCGCTTCGGACATCCGCAGGTTCAGCTGTACCTTGTAATCGGGGTCGAAGAGTTGATCGTAGAGCACTTCCTCGTCCACATCAGTCGGTGTGGAGATGGGTCCGGTGCTGTCGGTATCGGGGGTGCTGTCCGATGTGGGCGGCGTTTGGGGTGTGCAACCGCACAACAGCGCCGCAGAAAGCGCCAGCGCCATTATTTTTGTCCAACGTTTCATAAAAGCCGTATCCTTCCGTTTTTGGTTACGGTGATTATAGCAAATCCCCAGGCAAATGTCCAGCCGAACCGTAAAAAACACATCCATCTATTTAATGGCAAAATAGCACACCGTAGGGTGGAGACCATGCCTCCATCTTGGCTTCTCCCGAGGAGAAGCTGTCAAAATCTTTGATTTTGACTGATGAGGAA
>CAZVMK010000111.1:0-3387 GCA_964628315.1 uncultured Oscillospiraceae bacterium | reverse complement strand
AAGGGCTACTGGGGTTCCAAGTCCAAGCACTTCAAGATGGCCAAGCAGGCCGTTATGAAGTCCGGCAACTATGCTTTCGCCGGCCGTAAGATGAAGAAGCGTGATTTCCGCAGGCTGTGGATCACTCGTATCTCCGCTGCTGTTGCTCCTTACGGTCTGAACTACTCCAAGTTCATGAACGGTCTGAAGAAGGCTGGCATCGAGATGAACCGTAAGAGCCTGTCCGAGATGGCTATTCACGATTCCGCTGCTTTCGCCGCTGTTGTTGAGAAAGCAAAAGCTGCGCTGAACTAAGACACAATAAAAGCCAGTTGCGTTTGCAACTGGCTTTTTTGCAAGGAAAGGGAATGTAATGGAGCTAAGACACGTGGCCCAACGAGCGGGACGGTTATCTTCCTTCCTTCGGGAAGAAATGGCCATGTCCTCCGGCCTGATGAACAGGCTGAAATGGCACGAAAAGATCCTGGTCAATGGGAAACCGGAACATACCGATTTTTCTGTCCGCCCTGGAGATGAAATAAGGGTCCTGTTGGATCCGCCGGAGTCATCTTATCCGGCAGAAGAAGGCCCGTTGACCGTGATTTATGAGGATGAGCACATTTTGGCAGTGGACAAACCCGCCGGAATGCTCATTCATCCCTCCCGTGTGAAAAACAGTGGCACATTGGCCAATTACGTGGCCGGATATTTCAAAAATACAGAGCAAAGTTGTGCATTTCATCCCATGACACGCCTGGATCGGGATACTTTCGGCATTGTACTTCTGGCCAAAAACGCCTATGTTCATGCACTGCTGCAAAATGTTCAGATACAGAAAAACTATCACGCACTGGTCTATGGAGCGCCATCGCAGGAAAGCGGCACCATCGATGCGCCCATCGACCGATATCCGGCCCCCAGTTTGTTGCGTTTTGTGGGAGAAAAGGGAAAGCCGTCGGTGACGGAGTATCGGGTCATGGAGCATTTGCAAGGGTATTCTAAACTGGAACTGCGTCCCCTGACAGGACGTACCCACCAACTGCGTGTCCACTGTGCTTATATGGGATTTCCTATTTTGGGCGATCCGCAGTATGCATCGGAGCCATCGGCTGTGTTTTCCAACAAAATGGGGCTGGATTATCAGCAATTATGCGCATTCAGCCTGAAACTGGTGCATCCGATCACAGGGGAAAATCTCTATTTGGAAAGCCAAATGGATGTTACAGTTTTAGATGTTGACGGTTCTTTTTGACGGTATAGAAAACAAGGGTGCCCAGGCTGAGCAAAACTGCCAGTTCACCGAGAGCAACACAGACGGCGTTGACCCAAAATCCTCCGCCGATGTAAATTGAAAGCTCCTCGCCCACTAAAATCGCATTCCACAGTGCCGGCATCAGCATACCGAGCAGGGGATAACCCTTAATGGACAGGTTGCGGATCTTCCACATACACGTGGTTGCGCCCAGGGTGGCAACGGTGCCGATGAGAAAGTCCAGAGGAAGCGCCGCACCGCTGGTGAAATTGAACAGAAAACAGCCAATCGTCAATCCAGGAATGGCAGCAGGTGTGAAAAAGGCCATTACACAGAGGGCTTCCGAGGCACGAAACTGGATGGCCATATTGGCGGATTCCGGGAAAATTAGATTTTGCAGATGAGTGAGCACTACATAAAGAGCGGCGATGATGGCACCGTGAGATAAAGAACGGGTTTTGTTGCGCATAAAATACTCCTTACAAACAAAAAATGGACGCAAAGCGCCCATCCTGTTTCCCTAGTTTTGTTTATCGACAGGATGGTTACGAACTGTCCTATAAAATTACTGCTGCATATTATCACTTTTTTCGCCTTTTGTCAAGCAGTTCATAAAATATTTGTTTGTATTTTCCACATTGTATGTTATAATGTCAAAAAGGGTGTAGGGACCTTGCTCTTTTTGATGTTTTGAAGGGAATTTTGCAATGAAGTATTTGCTGATTTTTGGCGTGTCCATGTTACCGCTGGTCGAAATACGGGGCGCAGTGCCCATTGCACTCAGCATGGATATGCCACTGATTCCGGTGATGATCGTCTGCGTGCTGGGAAATATGTTGCCTGTGCCGATCATTTATTTTTTTGCCCGTAAGTTCCTGATCTGGGGCGCAGGGAAGAAATATATCGGCGGCGTGTGCCGTTTCTTCCTGGAAAAAGGCGAAAAAGCGGGGCAGAAGCTGGTGGCAAAAACCGGCAGGGGAGGACTGGCCCTTGCGTTGCTGATTTTTGTGGGCATTCCATTGCCTGGGACCGGCGCATGGACGGGGACCCTTGGTGCCAGCTTTTTGAATATGGGACCGAAGTCTACCACAGCGGCGGTGTGCCTGGGCGTGATCATGTCCGGTGCAATCATGACCGTGATCAGCTTGCTGGGACTGCACATTCTCGGATTTTGATTTTTACGAGCGGTATTTACCGCTCGTATTTTTTATCAAATCCATATTGACAAAGGGAGCATGAATATCTATAATAAATTGGGAATGCAAAAACGAGCATTTTAAATCGAGCAGTGCCGATCACTGGGGAAATATGGAGCGAAATTGTATGAAAAAGTGCAATGAATTTTCTTATATTAGCTTGATGCAGCGCCCTCAATTAAAGGAAAATGCTGCTTGCTGGTTTCATCAGAAATGGGGTGTGCCCCAAGAAGCCTATTTGGAGTGCATGGACGATTACTTGAATGGAAAAAGCCGATATGGCTGGTTCCTGTGCCTGGATGGGAATGAAATCATTGGTGGATTAGGCGTGATCGAGAACGATTTTCATGATAGAAAAGATCTGACACCGAATATTTGTGCGGTCTATACACAGCAGGAATATCGCTGCAGAGGAATAGCGGGGCGGCTGTTGAATATGGCGGTTGAAGATTTGCGAAGCAAGAGCATTTCGCCGGTCTATCTGCTCACGGACCATATCGGCTTCTACGAGAGATATGGCTGGGAGTTTCTGTGTATGGTACAGGGCGATGGAGAGGCAACGCTTTCAAGGATGTATGTTCATCGATAACGGGACTTTCATAAGACCGTAATCGTGAAATATTGACCTTGACGGCGGCGGAAAACTGTGCTAAAATACGGTTGTTCGCCGCTATGGTGGAACAGGTAGACACAAGGGACTTAAAATCCCTCGCTTTAATCGGCGTACCGGTTCGATTCCGGTTAGCGGCACCACATCGGAGCAAGCGCTATATCGCTTGCTCCGATTTTTTTGTGAGCCATGCCCGATTATAGACATAAAAGAAAAATGGGTCAAAATCAATGATTTTGACCCATTTTGGCGGAGAGTTAGGGATTCGAACCCTAGGTTCCTTTCGGAATCACCAGTTTTCAAGACTTTATGAGGTTCTTTCCGAAATGTCCCGATTATCTCTAAATCTC
>CAZVMK010000110.1:0-3399 GCA_964628315.1 uncultured Oscillospiraceae bacterium | reverse complement strand
CGTATTATAGCAAAGCCGCCACGGTTTGTCAAGAGGTATTTTTCATTTTTTATATGTTTTTCGTTCACTCGCGGTGCCAATATCGGCTGCCCCAATTTTCAAAATTCCACTCATCCATATATGTATTACATTCATAGTCAATATAATACAGCACATCGTCCTGCACTACAAAGTTGGTCGGGTAATAGTCGATATTTAAGTTTGCCCCGTAAACCAGCGCACATATTTTCTCGATCTGGCTGAAATAGCAGGGCTTGACCTCATTTCGTTCCACAAGCGCCGCCACGGTCTCGCCCCTGATATATTCTTTCAATATCCGCTCATGATCCACATCCACCTCATACAGTTCCGGCATTGGCACGCCGATTGCACGCAGGCGCTTGTAGTCGTTGAGTTCGGACTGCAATTTATCTCCGAACTGATAGTAATCGCAGGGCTCATGGTGGATCTGTTTCAGCACATATTCATGTTCCCCGTCTGTCACCAGATAGGAATATCCCCCTTTTCCGTGTCCCAGCAATTTCAGGACAGAGTAGGCTCTGCCATTTACGCATATCTGTTCCATTTTTCTCCCCCTTGCTTACATCGGAACGCAAACCTTTATCATTGCTTCCAGTGCGGTCACAGTCTTCTCCAAGGGCAGTGACGGGCTTCCCTGTTCCGGCAAATAGGGCACATGGATAAATCCCACCTTTACCGCCGTACCCTCAAAACGATGCAACAGGCTGTATAGTGTATCATTGCACACAAACGCACCGGCGCTGTTGGACACGGTGGCCGGACAGTTCGCCTTTCTTGCAGCCTGGGCCATGGTCTCCACCTCTACCGTTGCAAAATAGGCCGCAGGTCCGTTGGAAGCAATGCGCTGTCCTCGGGGTTGGTTCCCCTCGTTATCGGCAATTCGGGCATCTCGAATATTCACTCCGAATCGCTCCGGTGTCACCGCTTCCCTGCCGCCTGCCTGTCCGATGCAAAGGATCACGTCCACACCAAGTTCTACAGCCTTGTCCATCACCATTTGGGGCGCTTTTTCAAAAACCGTCGGGATCAGCAGCTTATGCACTTCAAAATCCCCCACCACCTGCGGCAACTGTTCCACCGCCAGCCAGGCAGGGTTCATATCAGCCCCTCCAAAGGGCTCAAATCCGGTTATCAGCAATTTTTTCATCGTCTTTTTCCCTCTTCTCACAGCAACAGCAGTCCTAATATTTTATCGTCTGTCAGCGCAGGGGCGGTGTATGCCCCCTCCAGAATTGCCTCCACATTATCGTCGCTGTTTTCAATTTCTTTGGCGTACAGTTGCGCCGTTTCCACCGTGTCGCCTCCCAAAAGATTTACCACGATGCAGGCCAAAATCACCATTTTCACCCGTCCAACCAGGTCATAGTCGGAAATTGCCTGCAACCAATACCGTTCCACGCCATAGCGCGCCAATTTGCGCAAGCGATCATCCCAGGCCGGATGGGCCGACGGCGTTTCCAGCCGTTCTCTCCAGGTTTCGGTCAAAATATCCAGATTTTTATAAAAATTCAGGATCTCTTTCCCATCGGATGGTTTTGCCAGTTCTTTTCCGAAATCCAGTGTCTTTTCTTCCTCCCAGACACGCTCTTGCCCATCCAGTTCCCCCTGAGCCTGATAGCCATACAGCAGTGCCAACGCCAGTGTCTGCTGTATGGAGCGGCTTTCATCGGCCAGAATTTCCAGCATTTCCTTTCGGGTCTGAAGCAAAACTTCCATATCCGCATCGTCATAATCCGGCTCCTCGCCGCCGGAAACCACCTGTTCCGTCCATTGGAAGTCGGAATTTTCGAAAATCATCCGTGCCGCCTCAGGGCAGGACATTTCCAGTCCACGTTCGACAAAACGTCCATAATCGTGGGTCAGGCGCGGAAAATCCCGACAGGTTTGGCACAACGCCTCGTGTCCGCAGGTAGCCTGAATGCGGCAAAGTCCATCCTGCCGCCACATGGGACAGCGCCCGTCGATGATGCGCAGATAGGTGTCCCCGTCCTCGTCCCGATAAAGGTGGCGGCGCAGGTCCTCTCCCAGTTTTCCATCCATGGAGCGGTACAGCGCTGTCGTCTTTTCGTCCACCAACACTTCCCATTCCTTGCAGCAGCTGTCGGGGCAGGCACCTGCAAGGCAGTTAAATTTTCCAAAATAAGAGGGATATCGCAAGATCATGGTTTTCTCTCCCCAACGTTTTTTGTTATCTTAGCACAAACGGTCCTTTATTTCAACCGATGCCTTTTGATATTGACATTATATATTGTATCTGCTATATTTTGAAGTAGAGAAGAGGACTTTATCGGCCTTTTTTCACATATTTAAATATAGGAAGGTGAGAATGTAACATGAAAAAGCTTATCTGTTTGCTACTGTGCATCGTGATCCTCGCCGCAGTCGGCATTTACTGTGTCATTGAGCTGCGCAAGCCCGACTTTGAGATCGTTATCGGTATGCCCAAAGGCGATGATGCTGTGGATTACACCAGATCAACTCCTCTGACCGACTCGGATGACATTGACACCGTGATTTTCACGCTCATGCAAACCGCTCCCCTGCAGGAAGTGGCAGAGCAAGAACATTCGCCGGCTGCCGTCATCATGATCTCTCGCCGTAACAGCAACACCTCTTACAATTTCTCCCTGTGGTTGTCCGATAACAAAGTTATCATCCACTCCCCGAACGGTACCTATTATGCCGTCTGCGGTGCCCAGGCAGAAGCTCTGCGAAACATCGTTGAAAACCAGCTGTCCAAATACTGAAAAAGCAATATTGACCGAAGCCGTTCTTACCCGAGCGGCTTCGGTTTTTAAAAATCATTTCAAAAGTCGGGAATTATTCGAATAATCCTTGACAAGTCCCCATATTTTCCGCTATAATACAAATAATATCTAAAAAGCGATGAAAAGAAGAGTAAGCGCATTTTCTCCGTTCAGAGAGCCCTGTTTGCTGGAAATGGGTACGTCAGGAAGCGCCGAACATGGTCTTGGAGCTATGGGGTCGATATTCAGGCCCTGTCGGGTGCGCCCGTTAAAGCGTTTTGAGGCAGAGACTTTCTCTGTAAATCAAGGTGGTACCACGTCAATTTTGTCGTCCTTGGCTTGTCCTCGGGCGATTTTTCTATTTTTAGGAGGAAAGAATATGTGTGAAAAATGCAAAGGAAAATTCTATATCACCACCCCCATCTACTATCCGTCCGCCAAGTTGCACATCGGCCACGCCTACTGCACCGTGGCCACCGATACCATGGCCCGTTACAAGCGGCTGCAGGGTTACGATGTGCTGTTCCTGACCGGCACCGATGAACACGGCCAGAAAATCGAAACCAAAGCCAAGGACGCCGGCATCACCCCCCAGCAGTATGTGGATAACATCGTTGAGGGTGACAAGGGC
>CAZVMK010000109.1:0-3422 GCA_964628315.1 uncultured Oscillospiraceae bacterium | reverse complement strand
TTCTCCAGCATCCGACGGGAGAATTCGTGAGCGATTTTGGGGTCGTACAGCATGACGGGCACGATGGGGTGCTCACCAGGCAGAAGATCGAAGCCCAGCTTTTCCATTTCGGCGCGGAAATAGCGAGCATTTTCGTGGACCTTGTCGCGCAGGGCGGTACTCTGCTCCAGCAATTCGATGGTGCGGATGGTAGCAGCGCAGATGGCAGGGGCTACCGTGTTGGAGAACAGGTAGGGGCGGCTACGCTGACGAAGCAGGTCTACGATGGGCTGACGGGCCGCGGTGTAGCCGCCGGAAGCACCGCCCAGCGCCTTGCCGAAAGTGCCGGTGATGATGTCAACACGATCCATGACACCGCAGAACTCGGGAGTACCACGGCCATGTTCCCCCATAAAGCCGACAGCGTGGCTGTCGTCCACCATGACCAGAGCATCAAACTCATCGGCCAGGTCGCAGATGCCCTGCAGGTTGGCGATGTAGCCGTCCATAGAGAAGACACCGTCGGTGGCAATCATGATTTTTTTGCAGCCGCTGTTACGGGCATCTACCAGACACTCACGCAGGGCATCCATGTTGTTGTTCTTGTAGCGATAGCGTTTGGCTTTGCACAGGCGCACGCCGTCGATGATAGAGGCATGGTTCAGCTCATCGGAAATGACGGCATCCTCAGCGCCAAGCAGAGTCTCAAACAGGCCGCCGTTGGCATCGAAGCAGGAAGAGTACAAAATGGCATCGTCCATGCCAACGAATTTGGAAATCTTGGCTTCCAGATCCTTGTGAATCTGCTGTGTGCCGCAGATAAAGCGGACGGAGGAAAGACCGAATCCCCATTTGTCATAGCTTTCTTTGGCAGCTTCAATCAACTCCGGATGGGTGGAAAGTCCCAGATAGTTGTTAGCGCAGAAATTGACCACGCCAGGTTTGGCGGTGGTGTCGATACGGGAATACTGGGGGGTGGTGATGATCCGTTCTTCTCTCCATGTACCGGCCTCACGGATGGCATCCAGCTCGGCGTTAATGGCATTTAATGCAGATTTCATTTGTTTTCCTCCTTTTTGGTGGTCCAGTCCAGCACCACTTTACCGGACATTCCGCTCATCATGGCATCGAAACCCTTTTGGAAATCGGTATAGTGGAACCGGTGGGTGATCACGGGGGTCATGTCCAGACCGCCCTGCACCATATAGCTCATCTGGTGCCAGTTGTCCATTTTGCGGCCGTAAATGCCCTGCAGGGTCAGACCCTTGCCGATGATGTAGTTCATATCCACGGAAATGGGCTTGTTGCCCAGTCCCAGCAGGCTGATCTTGCCGCCGGTACGCATGACACTGAGCAGCTGATTGAAAGCATGGCCATTTCCGCTCATTTCCAGACCGACATCAAAGCCCTCAATGATGTTCAGCTGCTTCATCACGTCTTCCAGATTTTCGCGGCCGGTGTTGACGGCGGCATCGACGCCCATTTTACGAGCCAGATCCAGACGGTAATCGTTCAGATCGGTGATGACCACCCGACGAGCACCGGCGTATTTGCAGATACCGGCAGCCATGATACCAATGGGGCCTGCGCCGGTGATCAATACATCCTCGCCCACCAAATTCCACATGAGGGCAGTATGGGTGGCGTTGCCGAAAGCATCGAAGAAAGAGACCACTTCTTCATCCAGACATTCATCGATGGCGATGACGTTGGTGGCAGGGATGACCAGATATTCGGCAAAAGCGCCGTCACGGTCGACACCCACGCCAACGGTGTCTTTGCACCACTGGATGTTGCCATTGTGACAGTTGCGGCAGTGGCCGCAGGTGATATGGCCTTCACCGCTGACACGTTGTCCAACATGGAAACCGGTAACACCTTCGCCCAGAGCGGAGATCTCACCGACATATTCGTGGCCGATGATCATAGGCGGCTTGATATGCTGCTGCGCCCAAGGATCCCAGTTGTAAATGTGAACATCCGTGCCGCAAATGGCGGTTTTGTGGACCTTGATCTGAACTTCGCCAGGTCCGGCCACGGGAATTGGTTTTTTCATGAGAGTCAGACCAACGCCTGCCTCGGTTTTGACAAGAGCATCCATCATTTGTTGAGCCATGGTATAAACTCCTTTTTATTTTGTTCATCCTCTATTATAGCGCCTAAATTGTCAGTACGCAACTAAATTTTTTTGTGCGAATTAGACGAAAAAGACAGCTGCTTTTTGGCAGCTGTCTTTTAAAATCAAATCTCAATATCCATATTGGAAATAACGCTTGCACAGCGCTTGCACAGGCCTTCCTCGTTGGCTTCCAAAGAGTGCATCCAGCAGCGGGGGCATTTGGTGCCCTTTGCCTCGGATACGCCGATGGTCAGATCGGGGAAGTTTTCGCCGGTGCCGACTTCGGCACCATCCTCGGCGGCACTCCAATCAACGGCAGAAACAATGCAGATCTCAGCCAAGTTCAGACCCTCGCAGGCGGACTTGATGGCTTCGTTGGCGGTTTCCAGGGTGACATGAGCTTCCAGTGCCTTGCCGATACGCTTTTCGGCTCTTGCCTTTTCCAGAATGCCGTTTACATCCTGGCGCAGGCGCATAACGGTGGCCCATTTTTCCATGGCGGCATCGTCGAGAATATAGCGGTCAAAGGACTGGGGCATCTGGTTGAGCAGAATGTTGCGCTTGTCATCGGCGGCGATGTGGGGCATGGACTGCCAGATCTCGTCACAGGTGAAAGCCAGAATGGGAGCAAAGATCTTTGCCATTGCATCAACGATCAGATACAGGGCAGTCTGAGCGGAACGGCGGCGCAGGCCGGTGGCCTCTTCGCAGTACAGCCGATCTTTGATGATATCCAGATAGAAGCTGGACAGCTCAACCACACAGAAATCGTTGATAAGGTGGGTGACGATGTGGAATTCGTAGCTGTTGTAGGCTTTGCGGCAGGCCTTGACCAGCGCATCCAGCTTGGTCAGTGCCCACTTGTCCAGCTCCTCCAGCTCATCCACCATGTCGGTGTTGGGGTCGAAGTCGGCCAGGTTGCCCAGACAGTAACGGGCGGTGTTGTGGAATTTCAGGTAATTCTGAGCGATCTGCTTGAAAATCTCCTTGGAGCAACGCACGTCTGCGTGGTAGTCGGAGGAGGCAGCCCAAAGACGGATGATGTCTGCGCCGAAATCCTTGATCAGATCGGCAGGGTCGACACCGTTGCCCAGACTCTTGTGCATGGCACGGCCCTGTCCGTCTACGACCCAGCCGTGGGTCAGTACCTGCTTGAAAGGCGCACCCTTATCCAGCGCACCGACGGAGGTCAGCAGGGAAGCCTGGAACCATCCACGGTACTGGTCGGCACCTTCCAGATATACATCTGCAGGCCACAGCTCGGGGGTACGGCGCATCAGGGAAGCGTAGTGGCTGGAGCCGGAGTCGAACCAGCAGTCCAGGG
>CAZVMK010000108.1:0-3467 GCA_964628315.1 uncultured Oscillospiraceae bacterium | reverse complement strand
TCCACACATCCAGACCGGCGGCACGGACTTTTCCGCTGTTCAGTGCATCCAGCAGAGCGTTTTCATCGATGTTGGCACCACGGGAGGTGTTGATGATGACGACACCGTCTTTCATGGTGGCGATGGAGTCTGCGTTGATGATGGGCTGACCCAGAGCCGGGGTGGACAAAGCGATGATATCGGCAGTTTTCAGCAGTTCTTCCAGAGAAACAAAGTGCATGGTATCGCATTCGTACTCGGGCTTGGGATGGCGCTGATAGGCAATGACATTCATGCCGATCCCCTGCGCCAGATCGCCGATGCGCTTGCCGATGCGGCCGTAACCGATGACGCCCAAGGTCTTTCCGCCCAGTTCAAAACCCTTGCCGTAAGCCTTCTTTTCCCACTTGCCTTCACGCATGGTGTGTCCGGCAACAGAAATGAAACGGGCGCAGGAGAACATCAAGCCGATGGCCAGCTCTGCAACGGCATTGGACGAGGCGTTAGGCGTATTGCGGACAGTGATGCCCATGGCTTCTGCATCGGCAACATCAATATTGTCCACGCCCACGCCGCCACGGATGATGAGTTTCAGGCGGCTGTCTTTGGCAGCTTCCAGCTGCGCTTTGCGTACCTTGGTGGCAGAACGGACTACAACTGCATCAAAATCCCGGAGGGCAGCGCCCAGTTCTTCGGGAGCGTAGAACTGCTCCACAACTTCGTGACCCATGTCACGCAGCTGGGCAATGCCGGATTTATCCATGCCATCTGTAACAAGAATTCTCATTTTCGATTTCCTCCTAATTACTTATGTTCTGCTTCAAACTTTTTCAGGCATTCCACCAGCGCCTGAACGCCCTCAATGGGCATGGCGTTGTAGATAGAAGCGCGTAGACCGCCAACGGACTTGTGACCCTTCAGGTTGTCAAATCCGGCAGCCTTGGTGTAGGCCACGACCTCGGCATCCAGCTCCTTGCTTTCGGTGACAAAGGGAACATTCATCAGAGAACGGAACTCTTTTTGGACGGTGCCGTTGAACATTTTCGATGCGTCCAGATAATCATAGAGCACTTTTGCCTTTTCCTCATTGTACTTTGCCATAGCTTCCAGACCGCCGTTGTTCAGCAGGTAACGGAAAACCTTACCACAGACATAGATCGCCCAGCAGTTGGGGGTGTTGTACATGGAACCGGCATCTGCATGGGTATCATAGCGCATATAAACGGGAGTCTTGGGATCAATGTCGGCACGGATCAGGTCTTCCCGGATGATGACGATGGACACACCGGCAGGGCCGATATTCTTCTGGACACCGCCGTAGATCACACCGTAATCGGAAACATTGCAGGGCTTGGAAAGGAACATGGAACTCTGGTCAGAGACAAGGATCTTGCCCTTGGTGTTGGGAAGGGTCTGGAAGGTGGTGCCGTGGATGGTTTCGTTTTCGCAGATATAAACATAGTCTGCATTTTCCCGGATGGGAAGATCGGAGCAGTCGGGCAGGTAGGAGAAATTCTTATCTTCGGAGGATGCAATGCACTTGACATCGCCGAACTTCTGGGCTTCTTTAAAAGCCTTTTTGCTCCATGCACCGGTGACGATATAATCAGCAACGCCGTTTTTCATCAGGTTCATGGGGAGCATGGAGAATTGCAGGGTAGCGCCGCCCTGAATAAACAGCACCTTATAATTATCGGGAATGTTCATCAGTTTTCTCAGGTCTGCTTCGGCTTCATCGAAGATCTGCTGAAAAACCTTGGAACGGTGGGACATTTCCATGACACACATACCGCTGCCACGATAGTTCATCATTTCATCCCGAATCTCTTCCAGAACGGGTACAGGCATAGTAGCGGGGCCGGCGGAGAAGTTATAGCTGCGATCGTACATTGTGATACCTCCATTTTTTGCTGCATATTGCAGTTTGTATGGACAGTATAACATGAATATCTCCGATTGGCAACCATAAATTTGTGAAAATTTTACAGTTTTAATCAGGAAAAAGCAGAGAAAACTAGGAGTATGCCTAAAAGCAACAACTGTAGCTGTCCACGTGACAAGCACAAAGGAGGAAATATGAAACGCAGAAAAAAGAACATTCCCATCACGGCAGAGAAGCCCGGCAAACCAAGCCCTATTATTACGGATCCGCAGGGATGTTATACCGGCCGCCCCATTGAGAAGTTGGAAACGCCGGTACAGGATGCCGATGACCTGTAGCATGGTGTGGGGGTACGGGGCGTCTGTCCCGCATAGACCCACCCCGTAGGGGGCGGCTTGCCAAATGCGCTTAAACGGTGGAGGCATGGCCTCCACCTAAACTTGTCAAAAAGTATAATTTTGAAGTTTTGCGCCAACAATCTCTCAGTCAGCCTGCCCAGCTCCCCTTACACAGGGAAGCCAAGGGCGCTCCCGCGCCAGTGCAAAAACGATGGTTTTTTGACAAGCTCACCCGTAGGGGACGGGTTTCCCGTCCCGCATCTCTCCCGCAGGGCTGGCTCCCCTTGCCATATGTTTCCGTCTTGCGGTGGAGGCATGGCCTCCACCCTACGAAGTGTGTGGTGATGGGCGGTTGGAGCATGGTCTTTGCCCTACGAAGATAGAGGGCGTGCTGCGACTGCAACACGCCCTGTATTTAAAAACCTTTGTACATTCGTCGGGTGGCCATTCCGCCTCGGATATGGCGCTCCATTTTGTTCAAGTCCAGAACTTTTCGCACTTGGGCATACAGCAAAGGATTGGCCTTTGGCAGCCGCTGTTGCAAGTCCTTGTGGACGGTAGATTTTGATATTCCAAAGTGATTTGCGGCGGCACGGACGGTGGCACCGGTCTCTATCATGTACACAGCCAGTTCGCAGGCTCGCTTTTCGATGGTATCTGTCATTGTCCTCCCTCCGATACTGTGTGCTGCCATATAAACCTATGACTGCCACTGGGAGAATATGATGACCATTGTTTTGAAAAAATTCACAACAAATATGCTGGACATTTGTGGATAATAGGGATATAATGTAGGCAGGACACGAAGGGAGCGACCGATATGGAACTGAAAATTGACAAAAAATTCTATCGCAACCTGTTTATCTCTCTGGTCTGCATTTTTGTGGCATATCTGCTGCTGCGGGAAACGGAGCGGGTGAAGGCAGTACTGAATTTTGTTCTGCGACTTTTTTCGCCCTTTTTTCTGGGTGCGGCCATAGCCTTTATCCTGAATGTGCCCATGCGTTTTTTTGAACGCAGACTGAAAGTCATTAAAAATGAAAAGGTGCTGCGGGTAACAGCCATTTGCCTGACACTGCTGTCCGTGGCCGTGGTCATCGCCGCGGTGATGCTGTTGCTGGTACCTCAGATCGGGAAGACCATCGATATGCTGGCGTTACAGCTGCCGCCCTTCTTTCGTCAGGTCAATGACTGGCTGGTGGAACTGATGGAAGAGCATCCTGAGATCCGGGATATTCTGGGTCTGGAGGAGACGGCCAATGGCATTG
>CAZVMK010000107.1:0-3468 GCA_964628315.1 uncultured Oscillospiraceae bacterium | reverse complement strand
TCCCCTGGGGGGAAGGTGGATCGCCGTCAGGCGAGACGGATGAGGAATGGCAAAAACCGAAAGTTTGCAGAAAGCCTATGCCTCAACGAAAAACTACTTTTCCGCCCGTATTCCTCATCAGTCAAAATCAAGGATTTTGACAGCTTCTCCTCGGGAGAAGCCAAGGTGGAGGCATGGCCTCCACCCTACGGGCGTATTTTTCCGTGGGGGTCAGTTTTCGATGAGCAGCTGGGCGATTTCCACCGCATTGGTCGCCGCCCCTCTGCGCAACTGGTCACCGCAGCAGAACAGGCTCAACCGGCACTCATCGGTCAGGTCCGGCCGCAGTCGCCCCACCAGCACCGCATCCTGGTCCGATGCCAGCAGTGGCATCGGATACTCCCCTGCACTCAAATCGTCCACCAGTAGGCATCCAGGGGCGTGAGACAATATTTCCCGCGCATCATCTACTTGCACCTGCCGATCAAAGCCCACGCTCAGCGCAATACTGTGGCTACGCATCACCGGCACACGAACGCAGGTACAGCTAACCAGCAGATCCGCCTCGTGGAGGATCTTCCGCCCCTCGAACTGAAGCTTCATTTCTTCGGTGGTGTAGCCCCAAAGCTGACTCTCCCCGATCTGGGGGATCAGATTATAGGCGATCTGATGGGCAAAGGCCGCACTCTGCACCTGTTTCCCCTGGCTCAGCAGCTGCACCTGCTGCGTCAACTCTCGCAGTCCCGCAGCCCCTGCGCCGGACACGGCCTGATAGGTCGCCGCCCAGATACTGCGGATGGGTGCCAGCTCTCTCAGAGGCGCCAGCGCCGTCAGAACGATGGTAGTCGTACAGTTGGGATTGGCAATGATCCCCTTGTGCTTTTTCGCATCCTCGGGGTTGATCTGAGGCACCACCAAGGGCACCGTGGGATCCAGACGAAAAGCCGAAGAATTGTCAATGAACACCGCGCCGGATTCCACGATGGCCGTTGCCAACGCACGGGATACGTCATTTTCCGCCGCCCCCAACACGATGTCCACGCCGGTAAAATCCGCTTCCTGGGCATCGCCTACCGGAATTTGTGCGCCGCCAAACGTCACTGTGGAACCGACACTGCGACTGCTGGCCAGAGGGATCAGCTCCCCCACGGGAAAATCCCGTTCCTGCATGACCCGAAGCATTTCCCGACCCACGATTCCGGTCGCACCCAGAACGGCTACGGTATATTTTTTCATAATGACCCCTCCACGGTAACAAGATGGTAAATCCTATGTTTCCGCCTTTGGAGGTATGCACAGAAATCGCCACAGCCGATGCTTCGGCCGTGGCGAGCTGTTTTTTATCACTGTCATAAGGCACCGATTTCGGCGGTGGGGGTGTACCTCTACCCTACAGAGCATGATTATCCACTGTAGGGAGGGGGCCATGCCCCCTCCGCTGGGTTCGTTTTTTTGCAGTGCCGTGAAATAACGTACTGCGCCGGTGGAGGCATGGCCTCCACCCTACGGTCGATACGTGATTTATCAGGGCGAGGCCTACACCTCACATCGTCCGATCACTCGGTCGGAGAAACGGGTTCTTTTTCCGGCTCCACCTCACTCATTTCAATGGTCATCTGGGATTTGGGGATCAGGAACCGCCGTGTGGCGAACAGGCCGGCAATGCACAACACGCAGGCCACGTTGCTCACAGGATCGTCATGGGAAACGATGACCTGCCGTGCAATGGCCACGATCAGCACTTCCAGGGTATTGGCCGGTGTCATGTCCACCAGCATACGCACGAACTCCAGTCCCACCACGATGGTCAGGATATTATGCAGAAAATGATCCACGGTGGAAAAATAGTCGGCTTCCGTCACCATCCGATAAATTTCCAGCGCCAGCATTCCCAGCAGGACCACCAGGGTCAGCACGGCAATGACCGCCTCCAGAAAATGCAAAATTCTGCGAATCAGGTCTTCCAGCTTTTTGTGCATAGGTCTTTCCTCCGATTTTTTTACCATTATACTCGATGATTTTAAAAAATGGAAGTATTTTCTTTCGTCCATGCCGAAAAGAGGATGGCAGACAGAAAATCGGTTTACATAAACCCGTTATATCTGTGGATAACTGAACCTATGTTTTTAAAAGTTTTCCACATTTTCCACAGGCTTTTCCACAAGCCAGACCTGTTGAAACCCTCATTTTTAGGGGGTTCCTCGAAAAATGTCGAAAAAATCTCCACAGCCTTTTAAAAAACTGTGGAGAAAATTTGGTTTACGGAACACTAGGAGCCATAATGGAGGTCCGCCGCAAAAATGTGGATTTTTTTATCTTTTTCCAGCCGCTGAATGTCCATGTGCAGCAGACCGTCGGCATTCAAATTCCACAGGATCTCCAATTCGTCCCCCTCCCGTGCCTCAGCCAGGAAGCACATGGTCACATCCTGCAGGGCATGAGCGGCATGGAACGAAGCCGGCAACAGATCCGCCGCCCATTCCAGATAGCGGCAATTATTCATGTGGATATTGCTGTCCAGATCGGTGAAGCAGACCCGTCGGCGGGTCGAAGCGCCGCTGAGGGCCGGTGGCAGAGAATGGGGGCTGGGAAGCTCGTTGCCACGGACCAGACCGTTGATGAGGATGCCGCTTTTCGATGGCAACACCATGGCACGGCTCTGCTTGTCCATCAGCACCCAGAGGCTGATGGAGCGGAACAGTTCCCGACCCTGTTCGTCATAGGCCACCACACTGCGCGGATAGGCCGCACGGGTGGTGGGCATGGGCCAGGTTTCAAGATGGATGGTCTCCCCTTTGCAGGGCAATCGGGAGATCTGCACCCGATGACGGATGATGACCCACAGCAGGCCTTTCTCCTCCGGCGCAGGGTCCAGGGCCATGGCATTGACATGGCTACCGGCCATTTCCTGCACAAAATACAAAACAGACGACGGCCTCAGCTTGCCGAAGCAATCCGATACCAGATCGTCTATCACAAAATCTCTTTGATAAATCGGTTCCATAATTTGCCTCCAATCGGTTCAGAATTACAAATTATCATGTAGGCGGCACCGGTGGGGATGCAAAACCACTGTAGGGAGGGGGCCACGCCCCCTCCGGCAAGGTTCGTTTATTCGGGTGCCATAAAATGTGTAACCGCGCCGGTGGAGGCATGGCCTCCACCCTACGGATATATTTTGACTTAGAAAAACCTGCGACTGCGCCGGTGGGGGTGTACCCCCACCCTACGGGACGGTACGTTATTCGGTAGAGTGCAAAATACCTTCCCCTGGGGGGAAGGTGGATCGCCGCCAGGCGAGACGGATGAGGAATGGCAAAAGCCGAAAGTTTGCTGAAAGCCTATACCTTAGCAAAAAATTACCCTTCCGCCCGTATTCCTCATCAGTCAAAATCAAGGATTTTGACAGCTTCTCCTCGGGAGAAGCCAAGGTAGAGGCATGGCCTCCACCCTACGGGGCGATGCGCAAATGGAATATCAGGGATTTTC
>CAZVMK010000106.1:0-3554 GCA_964628315.1 uncultured Oscillospiraceae bacterium | reverse complement strand
AACGCATGACTTCGGCGTCGGACTTGCCGGCGGGATCGAAGTCGGAACCGCCCTTACCGCCGCCCATGGGCAGACCGGTCAGAGAGTTCTTGAAAGTCTGTTCAAAGCCCAGGAACTTGATGACACTGGGGGTCACGTTTGCCTGGAAACGCAGGCCGCCCTTGTAGGGTCCGATGGCGCCGTTGAACTGGCAGCGGTAGCCGATGTTGGTGTGCCACTGACCGGCATCGTCACACCAGACGACACGGAAAGTGAACATTCTTTCAGGCTCGACCATACGAGTCAGCAGGTCTACTTTCTCGTACTCGGGATGAGCATCGATGACAGGGGAAATGGAGGAGAAAACCTCTTCCACGGTCTGGCAGAACTCGGGCTCATCTGCATGCTTCTTCTTCACATATTCGATTACGCGCTCCACATAAGCATTCATTTGACAAAGTCTCCTTTATGAATTTCTTCATGTAATCTATTCTGTGTGGGATGTACCCCACCAAAAAACATTATAACAGATAGAAACTGATTTTGCAAGATGGACATAGTACCCGATTATTCCGTCATTTATTGTGCGTTCTGCACAATTTTGACCAATTTATTCATTTATTCAATGTAGAAAGGCGAAATTTTTGTCCATTTATAGCGCACACACGTTTTTAATATTTTATGCTCCCTCTTAACCGGTTATTTTCTTTTGTTTTGTCCCGAAAAAGGGCAAAAAATGTTTGCAACATCGTTCAAAATATGCTATAATAGTCTACTGGCCGTATTTACGGCGCCCCTATAAATATCAAAACTTTGACATCGTCAAAATATCATAGAATGAGGTTCTGTTATGTTTGAGGCAATTTTACAGGAAATCAAAAATTTCGACACCATCATCATCCATCGTCACAGCTCCCCCGACGGCGATGCCATCGGCTCCCAGGTGGGACTGAAGCACATCATCACCCATAACTTCCCCCAGAAGACGGTCTACATGGTCGGCGATCCGGCCGGACGTTACGGTTTCGTGGAGGACAGTATCATGGACACCGTGGCCGACAGCGTGTACGCCAATGCCCTTGCCATTGTGTTGGACACCTCTGCCAAAAAACTCATCAGCGACAACCGCTACACCACTGCTGCCCGTACCGCACGCATGGATCACCACATTTTTGTGGAAACCATCTGCGATGTGGAAGTGACTGACACCAGCTTCGAAAGTTGCTGCGGCCTGGTCACTGCCTTTGCCAAGGAGTGTGGACTGGAACTGACCTCCACCGCCGCTAAGGCCCTCTACACCGGCATGGTGACTGATTCCGGTCGTTTCCGCTATGATTCCACTACCGCGCAAACCCATCGCATGGCGGCATTGCTCATGGAGCAGGAGTTTTCCACCAACGATATCTACCGCAACCTCTACTCCGATGACTTTGCAAAAATCCAGCTGAAAGCCAAGTTCACGCTGAAGATCCAACTCACCGCCAAGAATGTTGCCTTTATTTACACCACGCGCGAAGAAATGGCTGCTCTGGGCGCTGATACGTTCAGCATCTCCCGTGGCATGGTGGGTACCATGGCCGACATCAAGGGTGTTGATATTTGGGTGAATTTTACCGAAACCGAGGCCGGTGTTTTGTGCGAACTGCGCTCCACCAAATATAATATCAACCCCATCGCCGTAAAATACGGCGGCGGCGGCCATGCAAAGGCCAGCGGTGCTACCGTTGCTTCGAAGGAATTGGCCATGGCAATGTTGGCCGATTTGGATAATCTGATTGGAGAATAATATGGAAAAACTGAACATTATCTTAAACAAGATCAAAGAGTATGACACCATCATGCTTTTCCGTCACTTCCGCCCCGATGGCGACTGCAAAGGCGCCACCATGGGTCTGCGTGATATCTTACGCCTCTCTTTCCCCGAAAAGAAGGTTTATCTCATCAACGATGACCACAGCGATTACCTGGCATTCATGGGTGACGAAGATCCCGAGGTAGATGACAGCATCTATCGCCAGGCCCTGGGCATCGTGCTGGATACCGCTACTCCCGACCGTATCCATAACAGCAAGTATTCCCTGTGTAAGGAGCTTATTAAAATCGACCACCACATTGAAGTTGCCCCCTATGGCGACTATTCCTGGGTCGAGCCGGAGCGTTCTTCCGCCTGCGAAATGGTTGCTAAATTTTACGAAACTTTCCAGGATCAGCTGAAAATCAACTCCCAGGCTGCTGCCCATCTGTACACCGGCATGGTGACCGATTCCGGCCGTTTCCAGTTCAGCAGCGTGACAGGCGAAACTCTGCGACTGGCCGGTCTTCTGCTGGACGTGGGATTCGACACGGAGCTGATGTACGCTCACCTGCAGTTGAAAGATTTTGACGAGCTGAAATTCAAATCTCACGTACTTCAGAAAATGGAGATCACCCCCAACGGTGTTGCCCATGTCTACATCGACCGTGCCACCATCGATGCGTTCGGTCTTTCTTCCGAAGCAGCAAGCAACTGTGTCGGTGCCATGTCGGATATTAAGGGTTGCCTGTGCTGGGTCGCATTCATCGACAGTCTGGAGGATGAAAATATCCGTGTGCGCCTGCGCTCCCGTTTTGTCGCCATCAACAAAGTTGCCGAAAATTATCGGGGCGGCGGCCATGCTCAGGCCTGCGGCGCTACCCTGCTTTGCAAGGATGAAATGCAAAAACTGCTGGCAGAAGCCGATGCAGTTGTCAAAGAATACAAGGAGACACACGATAACTGGCTATGAGAATTTTAATTACAAACGATGACGGCATCAACGCAAAAGGTCTGCTTCCCTTTGTTCGCTGGGCTCAGCGCTACGGCGAGGTCACTGTTTTCGCTCCCAAGGTCGAGCAGAGCGGAAAAAGCCATGGCATTGAGATCCATAAGGCATTTGAAGTCAAAAAAGTAGATTTCGCCGAGGGCGTCACCGCCTATTCTGTGGACTCTACCCCTGCCGACTGCGTTCGTATTGCAGTTCTGGCCATGAAAATGGAGTTTGATTTGGTGATTTCCGGTATCAACAGAGGCTTGAATATCGGACAGGACATTATTTATTCCGGCACCGCCGGTGCCATTTTTGAGGCCAATGCTCTGGGTATTCCCGCCATTGCCTTTTCCACCACTCCAACATACTACGAAAAAGCGCCCTGTCATCTGGATGAGATCTGGAACTATATCCACTGCAATCGCCTGATGGAGAAATGCGACCTGTACAACGTCAACATCCCCGATGATCCGATTGGGTACCGGATCACTCGCCAGGGTGGAATGTACTATTCCGATAACTTCGGTCGGCTGGAAAACGATATGTTCCTGCCGCAAGGCGTTGATGTTTTCAAGGCCTCCGGCAATTTGGAGCTGGATACCGATGCCGTTCTGGTGGGCCACTACATTTCCGTCAGTCCCCTCACCCTGGATCGCACCAATAAGTCCGTCTACGAAACCCTGCTGGAATTGAATAAGTAAAGAAGCAGCCACCGCAAGGTGGCCGCTTCTTTTTATAGCGAAAGGCTGCCCAGGTGGGCAGCCTCTCTTTATTTGTAGAAAGGAATCA
>CAZVMK010000105.1:0-3578 GCA_964628315.1 uncultured Oscillospiraceae bacterium | reverse complement strand
ATCAGCGGACGTATTCGATGACGACACGGCGGTTCGGCTCTGTACCGGTGGAGTAGGTAGTGATATTATCCATCTCCTGCAGGGCCGCGTGGATCACATGGCGCTCATAGGCGTTCATGGGCTCCAGCGTGGTACGGCGGCGTGCCTTCAGCACCTGCTGCGCTTTCTTACGTGCGTATTTACGCAGGCTGTCTTCCCGCTTGGCACGATAATCCTCTGCATCCACGTTAATACGGATATGGCCCTCGACATTACGGTTAACGGAGTAATTAGCCAGATGCTGGATGGCATCAAGTGTGTCGCCACGGCGGCCGATCAGATAACCCAGATTTTCGCCGACCAATTCCACGTTATAGGTGTTGTCATCTTCTTTCACGCAGTGAGGAACAGCCTGAGAACCCATGTTCTCCAGCAGTCCTTTGATAAACTGCTCGATTTTTTCCTCGATAGATCCGGCCTGTGCAGGCTCATAAACCTTGGGCTCGGCCTTGGGGACTCTTTCGCGGTGCTCAGCGTGAACGGGCGTTTCCTTTTTCTCGACCTGAGGCTTTGACACTTCCGCCTTAGGCTGCTTAGGTGCCTCAGCCTTGGGCTGCTTGGGCATTTCCTGCTTCGAAGCTTCCGGCTTTTGGGCTACCACCGTAGAACGCGTGGTCTTAGAACGGGATGCGCTGCCCAGAGCGCTCTTTGGTGCTGCCGGTTTGGGTGCATCGGGCACCTCGTATGTCACCTGCACCTTTGCAGGTTGGGCGCCGAAGCCCAGAAATCCGGACTTGGGCTGCTGCAGGATCTGAACGGAAACGCTGCTGCGCTCCATACCCAGTTTGGCCAGTGCCGCTTCCACAGCGGCATCAATGGTCTTACCGGTGCTAATAATGGTCTTTTCCATTTTCTCTTATTCCTCCGTATTATAACGATCGGGATCGTAAGCCCGACCCTTGCAGTAGGGACGTTCCGCAACACCGGACAAGGGCTTGCTCTGCTCCTCATCGGCGCTCTCCGCAACGCCTTTCTTTGCACGATACTCCGCTTCCGCAGCTGCACGGGCGGCCGCTTCTTCCTCTTTCTGCTTATGCTGCAACTTCTTCTTGCTGGTATTAGCGGTGATACCATCGGGGTTTGCCGCACGGCGCTCGGCGCGGATGCGTTCCTTTTCTTCTTCCAACCGCTGCTCTTCCAAATACTTCTGCATTCGGACAGCATCTTCGGCATCGTAGATCTTGCGGTAATGCTTGGTCAGGATCGCATCCTGGATCGTGCGGACCACGCCGCCGACGAACCAGTACAGCGACAGGCCTGCAGGCACGGTGAAGCCGATCCACAAGCTCATGATCGGCATCATCCACATCATGATCTTGCTGGTCTGGGCGGCCTGGGAATTCTGTGCGGTTTCCTTGTCCTGCATACCACGCTCATCCGTGACCAGAGAATTGTTCATTTTCTGGGAGATGAGCATCTGCAGCACCTGGCTGGCGGCAGACAGGCAGGGCACCAGGAACAGGCCGATATGAGCCCAGTCCCAGACGGTCCACTTGAAGACGTTAAACGCGGGCACGGCGCCCAGGTTCACGCCCAGCGTGGTAAACTCAATACCGCTGAGGGTACTTTCGGTAATGTTGGGAATGGCGGCCTTGATGGCTTCGGCATAATCGGGGATGTGCTGAGCGGCGATGACCTGATAGTAGTAGCTGTTGCCGGTGAACAGGTCGGGGTTCAGCTCCTTGATGGTATCAACGATCAGCTGTGCATTCTCGGCGCTTTCGCCCAGAATGTAGCGAATGGGTTCACGGATAACGCTGTAAAGGGGGATCAAGATCAGCAGAGGGACCAGGCTCCACAGGCAGCCGCCACAACCCATGGTAGCGCCTTCCTCCTGCTGGAGCTTTTGCAGGGCCTCGTTCTGCTTTTGCTTATCATCGGCGTATTTACGCTGAATTTCCTGAATACGGGGTTGAAGACGGGACATCTTCATGGTGCTTTTTTTACTTTTTGCAGTGATCGGCAGCAACACCAGCTGAACCAGAACAGCAAAGATGGTAATGGCCAGACCATAGTTGCCCAGCAGATTATAGATCTGGTGCAACAGCCAGCCGAAAGGCACGGTGACAAGGTCTGACAGACTAAATGCCAAAAACATGGACATACCTCCTATTGGTTGTCAGGGTACGGGGTCAAAGTAGGGACGTTTGGAAAACGGATGACAGCGCATTAAGCGCTTGAACGTCAACCAGCCGCCTTTGAGCGCACCGTATTTTGTAATTGCTTCGACCCCATAGGCCGAGCAGGTCGGATAGTAGCGGCAGCGGGGCGGACACGCCGGAGAGATCTTTCGTTGATAAAAGCGAATAGCCTTGAGCATTAACTTTTTCATGGTTGCACCTCGTGTACCTTTTCCTCCGCCTGAATGCCTGCTTTTCGTGCCAGAGACAGCAGTGATTTTGTCAGCGTGTCGAAATCGGCAGAAACAGCTTTGGAGCGTGCCACCACAACAATATCCCAGCCGGACCGGAATTTTTCCTCATTCAGGCGATAAGCCTCCCGAATGCGCCGCCGCACCCGATTGCGGACCACCGCATGACCCAGCTTTTTGCTGACGGTGATACCGATGCGATTTTGACCCGTGCGATTGCGACGGGCATATACCACCAAATAGGCATTGGCATGGCCGGAGGTGGCATAAAGGCGGCGGAAAATGTGGTTAAGCTTCAGCGGAGCAGAAAATTTCATAAGATCATCCTCATTCTACCCATAGGCGGCCTTCTGCAAAAGGCCCGTAAATAAAAAGGGGCAGGGCGAACACCGCCCTGCACAATTAACCCCTTTTGCTGCTGCGTGTTCCGCAGCGCTACGCTCAGGCGGACAGAACCTTGCGGCCCTTTGCACGGCGGCGAGCCAGAACCTTGCGGCCATTGGAAGAAGCCATTCTCTGACGGAAACCGTGGACCTTGGAACGATGACGGCGGCTGGGCTGATAGGTACGCTTCATTTGTTGCACCTCCTTTTTGTTTTTACATCTATGCTCGACAACGGGAAACCCGTTGCAGCAAAACATAGTTACCGACCATAGATGGTCATTCTGCGCTATTATAACCGAAAAAAGCAAACAGGTCAATCTTTTTTTTAAGATTTTCAAAGATTTTGCAGAAATGGAATCCCAGGAAGCACTGCACAGCAGCATATCACGATGGCCTTGCGCGGATTTTTTGCCGCCGCAGACAAAAATCAAAATAGAAATCCGTAAATTTTAAAAATTTTGCTTGCGTTTTTGAAAAGAATGTTATATACTATCTAAGCACCGATGCCGGTGTGATGGAATGGTAGACGTAGTGGACTCAAAATCCACCGCTGTGAACCCGAGCGCCGCCTGTGGCGGAAGCAGCGAGGGTGAGCAGGTGCAGCGGTCGATGATCGACGCTGGCGTTTGCGCCAAGGAGAGCATCGGGCACCGCAAACGGTTGGCGACATCATGCCGCCGAAGGCGGCCACAATAAACGCCGGCGGTGGTCGGCAAGCAAAAAAGTTTATACACACCTGCCGGTGTGATGGAATGGTAGACGTAGTGGACTCAAAATCCACCG
>CAZVMK010000104.1:0-3669 GCA_964628315.1 uncultured Oscillospiraceae bacterium | reverse complement strand
TTCTTTCACGCGAATTTCAGACATTGTTTTCCCTCCCTCCGATGGCATCCGGCTAAATCCTGGATGCGTTCAGGGCCTATCAGTAGGCTAGCCTATTATATCTGCTCTTTGTCCAATTGTCAAGAAAGAAATCGAATTTTTTCTAAAAAAGTTTTCTTTTCCTTACTTCACGATCAGATTGACCAGCTTGTTTTTGACCACGATGGTCTTAACGATGCTTCCGCCCTGTTTTTCCAGGAATGCGGCAATTTTTTCATTGGCCAAAACATTGTTCACCACAGCATCGTTATCCAGGTCTGCATCCATGACCACAGTACCTCGCATTTTGCCGTTGACCTGAACGGCAATGGTCACTTCGCTGTCCTTGCACTTGGCCTCGTCATAGGTGGGCCAGCTTTCGTAGGCAATGCTTCCCTCATGGCCCAGCATCTGCCACATTTCCTCGCCAACGTGGGGCGTGATACACGACATCATCTTGATAAAGCCCTCGGCGTACTCTCTTGGGCAGGTTCCTGCCTTATACACCTCATTGACAAACACCATCATCTGTGCAATGGCGGTATTAAAGCCCAGTGCCTCATAGTCGGCCGTGATCTTTTTCACCGTCTGATGATAGATCCTGGTCAGCTTTCCGTCATCCTGCTGGGTGATATTGGCCGGTTCGGTGAAGAAATTCCACACACGATTGATAAACTTTCTCGCACCGGCCACGGCAGATGTAGACCAGGGCTTGGACACTTCCAGCGGTCCCATGAACATTTCGTACAGGCGCAGAGTATCGGCACCGTATTCCCGAACGATATCGCTGGGATTGACCACGAATTCAGGGAATCGCTTACCCATCTTAATGCCGTTCTCGCCCAGGATCATACCCTGATGGACCAGCTTCTTAAAGGGCTCTTTCACGGGGGACAGGCCGTTGTCATACAGGAAGCGGTTCCAAATTCGGGCATACATCAGGTGGCCGACAGCGTGTTCCGGTCCGCCGATATACAGGTCAACAGGCATCCAGTGCTCCAGCAATTTGGGGTCACAGAATGTTTTGTCGTTTTTGGGGTCGATATAGCGCATATAATACCAGGAAGATCCGGCAGAGCCAGGCATGGTGGAGGTTTCACGGGTACCCTGAATACCATTTGCGTTATATTTTTTCCATTCGGTGGCATTCTCCAGCGGTGCCTTTCCGCCTTTACCCTTATAGTCTTCCAGCTCAGGCAGTACCAGAGGCAGTTCCTCATCGGGCAGGAAGCAGGTTTTGCCGTCCTCGGTGTAAACACAGGGCACCGGTTCGCCCCAGTAACGCTGACGGGCAAAAATCCATTCGCGGAAGTGATAATTGTTCTTCCGGCGGGCAACGCCCTGCTGTTCCAGCTTGCAGGTGATGGCTTCTTTAGCCTGTTCCACGGTCATGCCGGTAAACTCCTCGGAATTGAGCAGTTTGCAGCCCTTGCCCAGGTAATCCTGCTTCTCAAAAGCGTGTTCGGAAACATCTCTTCCCTCAATGACCTGGATCATGGGAATATTGTGAGCGATGGCGTACTCAAAGTCACGCTGGTCATGGCTGGGAACGGCCATGACGGCGCCGGTTCCGTAGCTTGCCAGCACGAAATCGCCGATGAACACGGGAACTTCTCTTCCGTTGACGGGGTTGATGGCGTAAACGCCCTCCAGGCGGCAACCGGACTTGGTCTTGTTCAGTTCCGTGCGGTCCATGTCGCTCTTCTTCACAGACTCCGCAATATAAGCCTTTACTTCATCCTTATTCTCAATGCGGTCCATCAGGCTCTCAACGATTTTTCCGTCAGGGGCCAGCACCATGAAAGTAATGCCGTAAATGGTTTCGATACAGGTGGTATAGATGGAAAAATCTCCGCCGCCGACCAGTTTGAAGTCCACTTCCACACCTGTGGATTTGCCGATCCAGTTGCGCTGGATCTCTTTGGTGGACTCAGGCCAGTCGATCTCATCGAGTCCCTCCAGCAGTTTTTCGGCGAAAGCAGGTTGGTCGATGACCCACTGCATCATGTTCTTTTTGACCACCGGATAGCCACCACGCTCAGACTTGCCGTCGATGACCTCATCATTGGAAAGCACGGTACCCAGTTCCTCGCACCAGTTGACGGGCATTTCAATGCGCTTGGCATAGCCGGCCTCCCACAGCTTTTTGAAGATCCACTGGGTCCACTTGTAAAAATCGGGATCGGAGGTAGCGATCATCTTCGACCAATCGTAGTCAAAGCCCAGTTCGCGAAGCTGTGCGGAGAAAGTCTTGATATTCTCCTGGGTAAATCCGTTGGGGTGGTTGCCGGTAGAGACCGCATACTGCTCCGCAGGCAGGCCGAAAGAGTCGTAGCCCATGGGGTGCAACACATTATAACCCTGCATCCGCTTCATGCGGGACATAATATCCGTTGCGGTATAGCCCTCGGGATGGCCTGCATGCAGGCCCACGCCGGAGGGATACGGGAACATATCCAGAACATAGTATTTCGGCTTGGAGAAATCCCACACATCGGTGTGGAAAGTATCATGCTCCTGCCAATAGTTTTGCCATTTCTTCTCAACGGCAGAGTGATCGTAATTTGCCACTTTTTTCACCTCATACACCAAATTGCAGATCAGAGATACGCCTGCAATCTGTCATTTCATTTTTTAATTACTCGGAAATGATATCTTTCAGGTCGATCACTTCCGCATCGCCCCACAGCCGCTCCAAATTGTAGAATTCTCGGGCTTCCTCGGTAAATACGTGCACCACGACGGCGCCGTAATCCAGCAGTTCCCAGGTATTGCCGCGGTGGCCCTCACGCCCCAGCATAGGCTCGCCCAGCTGCTCCATGGCATACTCGGCATAATCGCACAGCGTTTTCACGTGGGTATTGGAAGTACCGGTGCAAATGAGGAAATAGTCGGCCAGGCTGGATACATCATTGATGCGCAGCAGTTTAATGTCCAGACCTTTTTTCTCGTCCAGTGCCTTGGTCACTTCGTAAGCAACTTCTTTTGCAGTTAACATAATATCGTTTATCCTTTCTGGATGTTTTATTTATTATACAAGTATTCCAGCGCCTGTTGACTGGCCGGTGAGATCTGCGCCTGCTGTTCTTTCAGGTGTGCGATGGTCATTTCCAGGCCGCAACGCAGTGCCTGTTCCATATCCACCGTGGTCAGGTATCTCAGCCGTTCCACGCCTGGGAAGTCCCGATTAGGTTCCATGTAATCCGCCACATAGATGATGGTCTCCAGCAAATTCATGTCGGGCTTGCCGGTCGTATGGCTTTCGATTGCATGAAACACCGCATCATTTTCGCCAAACATGGCTTTTGCCACATAGGCGCCTGTCAAAGCGTGCAGAGTCTTAGGGTTTTGCATAGAAAAGTCATCCAGCATAATACCATATTCCCGTGCCAAAGTCAACTGAGCCGGTCCGTCAAAGACCTTGGTAATGTCGTGCAGAAGGCCTGCTCTTGCCGCATCCGTTTCATTGGCGCCCCAACGTTCGGCCAGTGTCACCGCCGTATCCCGACAGCCGAGAACGTGCCGCACCCGATTGGGGTTGAGCAGCGCACAAACCACCTCTTCCAACTCCTCCAGAGGGAGATTTCGGAAGTCCCGATCAGGGTCGCACCGTCCGGTGCTTCGGATATAGGCAGCAAAGGTCGGACTGAC
>CAZVMK010000103.1:0-3917 GCA_964628315.1 uncultured Oscillospiraceae bacterium | reverse complement strand
ACCATCATCAATATCTCTTTGTCCGCATGGAGGGTAATTCCAAAGAAAGCCGCCGCATCCTCTTTGATCACGCCTCTGGCATTCAAAATCGTGCCGCCGCGAACACCCTTTTCCCGTGCAACATCCATCACCTCATCGGCATAGCCTGAGTTGACGATGGCAAAAATCACTTCATGTTCGTTGGTTTTCATTTATCCTTCCCTCCCCATACGGTTATCACTTAAAAACTGATAAGCATTCACACCGATGACACTGCTCAGCGGCACGGCAAATGCGATGCCCTTTCCGTTTTTGATCGTTGTGAATTTTTCTTCCAGGCACTGCAAAACAGATTCGACCACATCTTCCCGTACCACGCTGATGATCACGGTCTTATGCGGTTCCAGGCCCAGCATTTCCACCAGGTCGGAACGCACTGTTCCCAAGCCGCCTACAGCCATTTGATAATTCACATCAAACTGGCTGAGTACGTCCATATAAAACTCGCCTTTCGGCCGATCAACAACCGTAAAGAGGAGTTTCAGCTTTTTGATCGCAGAATTATTGACAGTATTGCTCATACTTTCCTCCTTACATAAAGTTAATGATCTGCTGATCATCCGCATCCAAAATCTTCTTCATGGCACGGCGCTCATTGACCCGCTCGGCAACGATTCCCTTAAATCCAAGCAGCTGAATGGTGATCAGCGGAGCCATGGCCACCATAGCCACCACGCCGAAAGCATCTCTCAGCACCGCTTCTGTACCCTGCATAGCCACGCACACGCCGGTCACCAACGGAAGGATGAAGCCGGAGGTCATGGGGCCGCTGGCCACGCCGCCGGAGTCGAAAGCGATGGCCGTATACACCGGCGGTACAAACAGCGACAGCGCCAGGGAAATGAAGTAGCCTGGGATGATGTAATATACCAGAGAAAAATCGAAAATAATGCGGATCATGCTCAATGCGATGGCGCTACCGACACCGATGCACAGTCCCAGCATCATGGATTTCTTGCTGACCAGGCCTCCGGTGACATCTTCAACCTGGGCATTGAGCACATGGATGGCCGGCTCCGCCAGCACCACCAGCACACCGATCACAAGGCCGAAGCCGACCAGCAACCAGTGATTGGCCTCTGCCAAAGCGGTACCCAGCTTGTAGCCGATGGGCATGAAACCCACATTCACGCCGGTCAGGAAAATGACCAGGCCGACATAAGTAAAGGCAACGCCCACAGCGATCCGCAACAGGCGGCGTTTGGGCAATTTCAGGAACAGGACCTGGCAGATCATGAAGCAAACCACGATCATGCCCAGTGCAATGGCCACTTCCTCGGCGGTACTGCCAAAGGTTCGGGCAAACGCGCCGAAAATATCATTGCTGACGGAGTAGTCCGGCACCTGATAATCCATCCCCGATTTGGAGGAAATGCCCAGCACCAGCACAGCCAGCACCGGACCTACGGAGCACAGTGCCACCAGGCCGAAGCTACTGTCTTTGCTCTTACGGTCACCCAGCACATTTGCAATACCAACGCCCAGCGCCATGATAAAAGGCACCGTGATCGGTCCGGTAGTAACGCCGCCGGAGTCAAAGGCCAGAGGCAAAAGGCTTTCATTACCGCTGACCACCAGCATCAGTGCCAGCGCGAACAGCAGCATATAAAACAGCATCAAGATATGGGACAGGCTCTTTTTGAAAACGATCTTCATGACCGAGATCACCAAAAACGCGCCCACACCAACGCCAACGGCATACATCAGCACCGTTCCGTTCATGACGGCCCCTACCTGGGTGGCCAAGACTTTCAAATCGGGTTCTGCCACCGTGATGAGCATTCCCATAATGAAGCAAACCGCCAGTAGCAGGCCGATCTTTTTCTGTCTTGCCAGACCGGAACCCATGTGAACGCCCATAGGTGTCATTGCCAGGTCTGCGCCCAGGTTGAACAGTCCGATGCCCAATATCAGCAGGACGGCTCCGACTGTAAATGTGATCAATTCCGTAGCGGAAAAATCCACCAGCGGTGTCAATGCCAGAAGATAGACCACTGCCGTAACAGGCAGAGCGGA
This sequence comes from uncultured Oscillospiraceae bacterium, assembly GCA_964628315.1. GTDB lineage: Bacteria > Bacillota > Clostridia > Oscillospirales > Oscillospiraceae > Faecousia. Next base: position 1,862 of record CAZVMK010000103.1, on the reverse strand, counting down.
GACCAGCGCCTCCTTGATTTTTCCCCAAAGTTCTCTCAAATCTCATCACCTTTTCTGTTTATTTTGATTGGGCCTATTATAGCAAAAATGTAAGCGCTTGCCAACAGAAAAATTGTTAAAAAAGAATGAAATTTATTTTCATTTATCCTCCATGCTCCTGTTTTTGTTTCAAATAACGGGGTCATAGCCCTCTAAACGCCTTGCAGAAGATTTTTGTCTTTTCTTTTTTCAAAACCTGTGCTATAATGTTTGCCGAGAAAAATGAAAAGGAGCGTTTTCCCTATGCCCACCATTGCAGAACTTTTGTCTCAGGAACTGGGTCAAAAGCTGGAATACATCGAAAATGTCATTGCCTTGATCGACGAAGGCAACACCATTCCTTTCATCGCCCGTTACCGTAAGGAAATGCACGGTGCCATGGACGATACCGTACTGCGTACCCTGGAGACCCGTCTTACCTACCTGCGAAATTTGCAGGCACGGCGTGATGAGGTCAAAACCTCCATTGAAAACCAGGGCAAGCTGACCGAAGAACTGGCCGCGGCCATCGATTCCGCCGCCACTCTGGCCGAGGTCGAGGACCTGTATCGCCCCTATAAGCAAAAGCGCCGCACCCGTGGTTCTATTGCCCGTGAAAAAGGACTGGAGCCTCTGGCACAGGCTATTTTCGCCCAGGATGGCAGCGACCCCGCCATTCTGGCTGCGGACTATTTGGACGAAGAAAAAGGTGTCACTTCCGTAGAGGATGCCCTGGCCGGTGCCAATGACATCATTGCCGAAAATCTGTCCGATGACCCCGCCATCCGCAAGAGCCTGCGTGAATTGATCTCTCGCAAGGGCACCCTTGTCACAAAAGCGGTCGATCCCGAAGAAGATACCGTTTATCGCCTCTACTACGATTTCACCGCCCCGATCAACCGCCTGCTGGATCACCAGATTCTTGCCATCAACCGCGGCGAAAAGGAAGAAAAACTGAAAGTCACCGTCTCTCTGCCTGGCAACGAGGGCGCCGCCGTGGTTTGTCGTGCCGCATTGAAGCCCACCATGAACGTCTCCCAATTCGTCAAAGCTGCAGCCGAAGATGCTTTTGAGCGGCTGATTTTCCCCTCCGTCCAGCGTGAGACCCGTGCCGATCTGTCTGAACGGGCATATTCCGGCGCCATCCACAATTTCGCTCTGAACCTGAAGCCCCTGCTGATGCAGCCTCCCGTCAAAGGTTTTGTCACCATGGGTCTGGACCCTGGATACCGCAACGGCTGTAAAGTGGCTGTTGTGGATGCCACCGGCAAGGTACTGGATACCACCGTGGTCTATCCCACTTTCAGTGAGCGCAAGAAGCAGGAAGCCATCGATACCCTGTCCAAACTGATGCGCAAGTGGGGCGTCAGTCACATTGCCATCGGCAACGGCACCGCTTCCCGTGAAACGGAAGCCATGGCCGTGGAAATGCTGAAATCCTTCCCCAATGCCGCCTATGCCATCGTCAACGAAGCCGGTGCATCGGTCTATTCCGCTTCCCCTCTGGCGGCGGAGGAATTCCCTGATTACGATGTAAATCTTCGCTCTGCCGTTTCCATTGCCCGTCGGCTCCAGGATCCTCTGGCGGAATTGGTCAAAATCGACCCCAAAGCCATCGGTGTCGGTCAGTACCAGCACGATTGTCCCCAGAAAGAGCTGGATAGCGCTCTGGGTGCCGTGGTAGAAGACTGCGTAAACGCCGTGGGTGTGGACGTAAACACAGCTTCCAAAAGCCTGCTGCTGCAGGTTTCCGGTCTGAATGCCACCACTGCCAAAAACATTGTGGCCTATCGGGAAGAAAACGGTGCTTTCACCAGCCGCAGTCAGCTGAAGAAAGTGCCCAA
>CAZVMK010000102.1:0-3929 GCA_964628315.1 uncultured Oscillospiraceae bacterium | reverse complement strand
GCAGCCATGGAAGAGCCGTTGCCCAGGTGGCAGTTGACCATCTTGAAATCGGTCTTGCCCAGCAGTGCGGCAGCACGGCGAGCCACATACTTGTGAGAAGTGCCGTGGAAGCCATAGCGGCGGACATCATCCTTTTCGAAATACTCGGTGGGGATGGCGTAGCGATAAGCCTTGGCAGGCATGGTCATGTGGAAAGCGGTGTCAAACACAGCGACCTGAGGTGTCTTGGGCATAGCAGCCTGGCAAGCACGGATACCCAGCAGGTTTGCGGGAATGTGCAGAGGGCCCAGAGGGGTGCATTCCTCGATGGTTGCAATAACGGTATCGTTGATAATGCAGGACTCAGAGAACTTCATACCGCCATGCAGCACACGGTGGCCCACAGCATCGATCTCGTCTACGGACTTGATGACGCCGACCTTCTCATCCAGCAGGATGTCCATAACGGCTGCGATTGCCTCGCCATGGGTGGGCATGGGGATCTGGCGCTCAATTTTCTCACCGTTGACCTTGTGGGTCAGGCGGCCATCGATGCCAATACGCTCGCACAGGCCCTTTGCGGCCACATCGCCGGTCTCGGGATTCATGAGCTGATACTTCAGGGAAGAACTACCTGCGTTGATAACCAGAACATTCATTTGTAACGGATCCTCCTAAAAATAATTGTTTCATTTTGTGTCTTTATATGCTAATATATCCATAACAAAGGTATTGTACATTATTTCATGGAATTTCTCAACCCCTTTTTCCATATTTTTTTCAAAAAGGAGGGCTCAATTTTGCATATAACGGGAATCATCTGCGAATACAACCCCCTCCATCTGGGGCATAGGAAGCAACTGTCTTTCCTTCGCAGTCAAATCGGCACGGATGGAGCCATCGTTTGCCTGATGAGTGGCAATTTCGTGCAGCGTGGTCATCCGGCCATCTTCGATAAGATGGTTCGGGCCCAGGCCGCCGTCCAATGCGGTGCCGATCTGGTTTTGGAACTGCCCATCACCTACGCCCTATCCTCAGCGGAGGGGTTTGCCGCCGGTGGTGTAAAAATCCTGTCCCAGCTGTGTGACAGCATCTGCTTCGGTGCCGAAACCGCCGACAGGAAAGCATTGACATATACAGCCGAGGCCCTGCTCTCTCCCCAATTTTCTCCTGCCTTGCGGTGCCAGTTGGAGCATGGTCTTTCCTTTCCCGCTGCCCGTCAGGCCGCCTTGGAAGAAATCGGCATCAGCACCGATCTGCTTCGCACGCCCAACAACATTTTGGCAGTCGAGTATTGCAAAGCGATCTTATCACAGCATGCACCGCTGGTCCCGTTGCCCATTATGCGCCAGGGCAGTTACCACGATACCCAAATCGATGCGGAAAATCCATCGGCAACTGCCATTCGCACCTGCATGGAGCGTGGAACGGACTGGCTTTCCTATATTCCGCCGGAAGCGCAACCTGTGGTTGCCGGTGCAACGGAGCATTACCTGAAAAGCGGCGAAAAAGCCATGCTTTATCGGCTGCGCACCATGACGGACAGCGAGTTTGAAGCGCTCCCCTACGGCGGCGAGGGTCTATGGCGGAAATTCATGCACGCCTGCCGCACCGAAGCCACATTGGAGGAAATTCTGGTCGCCACCAAATCAAAACGCTATACCAGAAGTCGGCTCGATCGGATGGCCATGTGCGCATTTTTAGGCATTACCGCCGAAGATATGACAGCCGATGTGCCCTATACACGGGTGCTGGCGTTTACAGACAAAGGTCGCCAGGTACTGAAAAACGCCAAAAGTCAGGGCTCGTTTATCAATGCCGGACAACGTGTGGATCATCCCTACTGGGATTTAGAAGCCCGTTCCACCAATTTACACGCCCTGTTTGCCACAAACTCCTTGGATCCCCCTGGAGGCGAAAGCCGCTATCGGATTTTTTACAAAAAATAAAACAAGGAGTTACTATGCCTCGATTAAAAACAAGTTATTGTCTGATTGCCTTTTTCTCTGCCGCATTTCAGGCATTTGGTATGTACAACATTCACGCCCTGTCCGGTGTGACAGAGGGCGGCATCTTCGGGCTGATTTTGCTGCTGGACCATTGGATGAACCTTTCCCCTGCCATTTCCAGCATCATCCTCAACGGCGTATGCTATGTTCTGGGCTGGCGAACCCTGGGAAAGGAATTCATCGGTTATTCCGCCATCGCTACCATCGGGTATTCCGTTTGCTATGCCATCTGCGAACAGTTTCCGCCCCTATGGCCCCAAATTGCCGAGCTTCCCCTGCTGGCCTCCGTTGTCGGAGCGCTGTTTATCGGCATCGGCGCTGGGCTTTGTGTCCGTGTAGGCGGTGCCACCTCCGGCGACGATGCGCTGGCCATGAGCCTGACACATATCACCAAGATCCCCATCGAGCGACTGTATCTGATCAGCGATTTGAGTGTGCTTCTGCTTTCTCTGAGCTACATTCCTTTCCGGCGAATCGGCTACTCCCTGCTGACGGTGATCCTCTCCGGCCAGATCATCGGCCTCATCCAAAGAATTCCATCCAAAAAGTAAAGCGGCGCCCATCGGTTTCCCGATGGGCGCTGATTTTAATATTTTGATTTTTACAGGTGCAAGACTCGATCCTTGATTTCCTGTGTCCGTCCCTGATTCCAGTATTGGGTACCGATATATCCGCAGGTGCGGCGAGCCACATTCATCTTGCTCTGATCGGTATTACCGCACTGAGGACAGTACCATATCAATTTTCCGTCGTCTTCCTTGATTTGAATTTCCCCGTCAAAGCCACAGCACTGGCAATAATCGCTCTTGGTGTTCAGCTCCGCATACATGATGTTTTCATAAATGAACTGCATCAGTTCCAGCACAGCATCCAAATTCTGCTGCATATTGGGCACTTCCACATAGCTGATGGCACCGCCAGGAGACAGCTGCTGGAAGTCGGACTCAAATTTCAGTTTTGTAAAAGCATCGATTTTCTCGGAAACATGGACATGGTAGGAATTGGTAATGTAATTCTTGTCGGTAATTCCAGGAATGAGTCCAAAGCGTTTTTGCAGGCAGGTCGCAAACTTGTAGGTAGTGGACTCCAGTGGCGTACCATAAAGAGAAAAATCAATGTTGTGCTTGGTTTTCCAGCTCTTACAGGCATCGTTCATATACTGCATGACGCGCAGTGCAAAGGGTTTTGCTTCTTCATCGGTATGGGACTTTCCGGTCATGTACTTGACACACTCGTACAGGCCTGCATACCCCAGCGAAATGGTAGAATATCCACCGTAAAGCAGTTTATCGATGGGTTCCCCCTTGGGCAGTCGTGCCAGCGCGCCGTACTGCCACAAAATCGGTGCCGCATCGGACAATGTTCCCTTCAGTCGTTCGTGGCGGCACATCAGCGCCCGATAGCACAGATCCAGACGGACATCGAAGATTTTCCAGAATTTATCCATATCCTTACCGGAAGACAAGGCCACATCTACCAGATTGATGGTAACGACGCCCTGATTGAATCTGCCATAATACTTATGCTTGCCTGGCTCATAGTTTCCGGCATTTGCAATGTTGCCTGCTCCGGCATCCGTAAAGCGATCAGGTGTCAGGAAAGAACGGCAACCCATGCACACATATACATCGCCTTTAAACTCCAGCATTTTCTTTTCGCTGATATAGTCGGGCACCATCCGCTTGGCCGTACACTGGGCCGCCAGACGGGTCAGGTACCAGTAAGGCGTACCGGCGCGGACATTATCTTCCTCCAGCACGTAAATCAGCTTAGGGAAAGCCGGTGTGATCCAAACGCCCTTTTCATTTTTAACACCGTCAATTCTCTGGCGAAGCATTTCCTCAATGATCATGGCCAGGTCTTTCTTTTCCTGAGGGTCACGGGCTTCGTTCAGGTACATGAACACGGTGATGAACGGCGCCTGACCGTTGGTGGTCATCA
>CAZVMK010000101.1:0-3966 GCA_964628315.1 uncultured Oscillospiraceae bacterium | reverse complement strand
ACTTCCGAAAAATAACGCCCCCATCCTTCTCCGTATAAATCTCCAACGGGTCGCCCTCGCGAATTTTCAGTGTTCGCCGGATCTCCTTGGGGATCACGATCCTTCCCAAGTCGTCCACCCGCCGGACAATACCAGTCGCTTTCATATATTTTTCTCCTTTAATTTACATCTTACGATGCTATAATATGTAAATCAGAGGAAGATATACAGTCAAAATCCCTTTTCGGACCGATAGCTGAGATCCGTTTTTCTACATTTTCCAGGAAATGTAGATCGTTTGCGGATATGAAATTGACTTTACTTATCATTATTTTAACTTCTTACAACCCAATTGGACATATCCTCGCCTGCTTTTTTGCTTACAGTTTGAAAATGGAGCTCCGTGCAAGCTGCTGAGGAGCCGTTGATTTTTTTGTGGAAGTGTGATATAATAGCACCATCTTTTGGGGGATCGGATGTCTAACACGGAATCGCGGTGCTGATGATATGCTGGAATCGATACCGGCAGGCAATCGTTTTGCTGACGAATTGTTGATGTGAAAAGCTTTAGAGACCCGGTTTATGGGTCGATGAAATGCAGATACACAGGTTCAACTTATAACATTATGGTACGCAGGAGGAAAAACTATGGATTTTAAGGAATTGACCGTTATGATCGACTGTTCCCGCAACGGCGTCATGAAGCCGGAAAAGGTCAAAGAATTTGCCAAAATCATCAAAAGCATGGGCTATACCGGCCTGATGCTCTATACAGAGGACACCTATGAGGTGGAAAATGAACCCTATTTCGGTTATATGCGAGGTGGCTACACCATGGCAGAACTGAGGGAGATGGACAGTTATTGCCAAAGCATTGGCATAGAGCTTATTCCCTGTATTCAGGTTTTGGCACATTTGGGACATTTGCCCCGTTGGGAGGAATATGCCCCACATATGGATCATGGGGATGTGCTTATGGTGGGCGACGAGCGGGTCTATACCCTGATCGATCACATGCTTTCCACGGTATCCAAGTGCTTCACTACCCGGAGAGTCCACATCGGTATGGACGAGGCGTTTTATTTGGGACTGGGTCGGTATTTGCAACAGCATGGCTATCGGGATCGGTTTGAAATTCTGCTGGAGCACCTGAACCGGGTGAAAAAACTGACCGACAAGTATGGTTTGCAACCGATGATTTGGAGCGATATGTTCTTCCATTTGGCCGGCGGGACGGAGGATCCTGAGGGGAAAGGAATCCCACAGCATATCTTGGATAAGGTACCGGCCGGCATGGAATTGGTAAATTGGGACTATAATTGCAAGGAAAAAGACTACTACGATAAAAAGCTGTCAGCCCATGCCCGGTTTGTAAACAATAAAATCATCTTTGCCGGTGGCATTTGCACCTGGACGGGCTATGCCCCCAATCTGCGCATTTCACTGGATGCAACGCAGGCGGCCATGGAGAGCGCAAAGGAACACAATATCTCCCATGTTATCATGACGATGTGGGGAGACGACGGAAAAGATTGCTCTTTCTTTGCCACGCTTCCGGTTCTGTATGCCGCGGCACAAATGGCCTGCGGCAATTATGACCGGGAGAAGATAGCAGAGAAATTTTCTACCCTGTTTGGCTATGATTTTTGGGAATTTATGAATTTGGAGCTTCCCAATATTACCGAGGAAGAGGAAAGCCATGTCCATAACCCGAGCAAATACTTGCTGTTCAACGATCCTTTTTTGGGCTTGTTTGACTACACTGTCCATGACGGCCTGAAAGAACGGTATACCGCCGCTGCCGCTGTGCTGGAAAAGAGCATCAACGGGCGAGAATATGATTATCTGTTTGATTTTTACGCAAAATTGACCCGACTGCTGGCGCACAAGTGCGATTTGGGCATCCGCCTGAAAAATGCTTACGATGCAGATGACCGGCAGATGCTGAAAAAACTGGCCGATGAAGAATTTCCACCTATGCAAGTGCTGGTCCGTCAGGTTTATGAGGCATACCGCAAGTTGTGGTATCGGGAAAACAGATCCATTGGCTTTGAACTTCAGGAAATGCGTTTCGGCGCGTTACTGCTTCGCAACGAAAATTGCCAAAGAATGATCTACGAATACCTGAATGGGGAGCTACCGAACATTCAGGAACTGGAATTGCCCCGTTTGCCGGGACAGCGTGGCATGGAGGGAAAAGGTGTGTGGTTCAATTCCTATATCCAAACCATTTCCGCAAATGCCAATGCTTAGTGAAAAATATAAAAATGACCCCTCAGTCAAAAACGCAGTTTTTTGACTGAGGGGTCGTTTTTGACGCGCGCAGTGGCATACTGTCGCTGTGATCCTTAGAACTTGTCGGAAGTGTTGGAGGCGCGGTATTGCAGGGGAGAAAGGCCAAATTTGCTTTTGAACAGCCGGGAAAAGTGGGGATAGGAGTCAAAACCGGAGGATTTTGCAATGTCGTTCAGGGGGAAGTTGGTGTTTTTTAATTGGTTACGGGCGTGTTCCAGTTTCAGGTCATTGATATAGGAAACTAAGGTTTGCCCCATATATTTCTTGAACTGCTGGGACAGCGTGGATTGGGAATAGCCGGACATGGCATAGATATCGGTCATGTGCACCGGGTCGGAAAAATCAAGCGTTTCCAGTCTTTGCAAAAAACGCTGTAGCCACATGGGTAATACCTTGGATTTTTCTGTGACCGTTTGTGGGAGGTAGAAAAAGCTCAGGGCAAAGGAAAAGAGGGACTGGACTGTGGCATTCATATACTCACTGCTTTGGGAGCGAAGAATCAGATTTTCCATACCGGTAACGACCCGAAATTCGCTGTCGTTGAAATGAACGATCTGCCGGGGAAAATCCGGCGTTTCTGTTCCAAAAAGACTTTTGAACATGGTAGCCGCCCGGGGCAGGGAACAGGTCAGGTTGATATGCTGGGAAGTATAATGTTTGTACTGCCTGTGCTGATGGTACTGGCCGGGAAAGATCAAAAAGGCATCTCCGGTGCGCATGACAGTGGAACTTTCACCGAATTGATGCAGGATCTTACCGTCGGTGACAATGAAAAGCTCCAAATAATTTTCATGTGTGTGGATCGCGGATTCCTGGCAGGCCCAAATATGGAAGGTCAGATCCTGCTTGGATTTCATGATCGTGCCGGGTGCGGCACCAGAGGGGATGTTATAGAAAAGGGACTGAGAGTCGTGGATGAATTTGGAAATTTCACCGGGATTCCCTTTTTGTGTATCGGCCATGGCACATACCTCCGAAAGCTTCTGATGGTATCAATATAGCACAATTGCAAAAAAAATCAAGAGTAAAAGAAAACAGTGTTTTAAAAAAAGCACGTAAAGGAATGGAAAAAGATGTAAAAACTGAAAGATATACAGAGTTCATTCGGATTTTTCTGCCGCTTTTTTAGAGAGAAACGGTAGGAAATGGGATGAGGGGATAAATAAAAATATCAAAAAATAGAATAGAAATATCATTGCTATCAAAACAGGCAAATGTTATAATGTACACGAATATGGGAACCTATATCATTGTGACATATGCACAATACACAAAAAACAAAGTGCTGGATTGTGCAGTTTGAATAACAAAATGGCGAAAACAGGAATACCGTTGTTTTTGCCGTTGCAACATAACCATTTAGGAGGACCTCATTTATGATAAGTCCAAACGAAGAATTTATTTCGGCGGTATTCTGTCCGCCTACGGGGGCGTGGGAAGGCGTACCGGATCGCCTTTCGGATGCGGTGTTTCAGACACTGAAGGAGATCGGCGTCAACCGCATATTTGCTTACGGCATGGACGATAGGCCGGAAACGGTAGAACAGACATTCCGGCAGTGTGAAAAATTTCAGATCGGTTATCTTCCCTGTGTGCCGTCCGCCGGAGAATACTGCCGCATCCAGCCCGGAGAGAATGGCGAAAAGCCATGGGGAGAGCTGACGGCTACAGAAAAGGACGAACTGGATGACC
>CAZVMK010000100.1:0-3993 GCA_964628315.1 uncultured Oscillospiraceae bacterium | reverse complement strand
CCCAGCGCCAGCGCATAGGGCATCAGTTCGCAGAAATAGGCCGGATTGCGCTGCTGACACTGCTGCATATCGAAAACAGAACCTCTGGTCAAGTGGGTCCGCAGGCCCCGAATTTGTGCCACATATTGCCGTCCGATCTCACTGCGGCGGCCACCGACGGCGGCGGCCAGTCCGATTAGCGCTTCATACGCCACCAGTCCCAGCCCCAACAGCAGGCTGTTGCACAGCAGTCCCAACAGCAGCCAAACCACTGCGCTCAGGGCGCTGATCCACAAAGAACGCCGATTTCCCATGGGGATGCAACGGCAACCGAACAGGATCAGATAACTCAGCACTCCACACACCGCCGCCATCAGCAGTGCCAACAGCACCGTGCCCACACCGGCGGAATAGACCTGCAAGCTCATCAGCAAACCGCCCAGGGCGCCCACGCCCACAGCGATATAACGCACGATTTGGGGATTTCCCGTTTTCGACACGTAAATTTGCCGCAACAGGGGGGATTTTTTTGCCATATTGCGGTACAGCCGTGCATAATGGAGGCCGCCGCCATCAATGGTTTGTCTACCGGAAAACAGTTTCCGAAAGGCGCGGTTTTCAAATTCCGACCGTTCCGGTCCCATTTCCATCTGCTTATGCAGGCGGACACGGCCCCGTTTATCCAGCTGGATGGTCAGGTAGCCCATCTGCGCCCAGGAAAAGACCATCATCGTCAGATCCATGCCACAGCCGGTCAGGCAGGTGCCCACATCACCGGCGGCCAACCCCTCGGGGGGGCTGAATGTGCGGATCTTCCGGTTGGAACGGGGAAAAAGCGCCACCAGATAATACACCAGGCTTGCCACCATCAGCACGGCCAGAGCCGTGTCCCAGCCTCCCAGAAGAGGACGGGGCTCGGTATAATCGGGGAACATTTCTCTGTCCCCCCGATAGGTCAGGGTCAAGCCGTCATGATCTTGTATCGTTTGGAGCGCCTTGCCGGAAACGGTGGTCTTTTTGACCTGCATCTCCACACGTTCTCCCACATCCTGACCGTAGTAAACGGTGGACAGGGTGGGATTTTTGCTCATCGCATTGGGAAAATTGGCGGAAAAATGAAATTCTTCGATGGGAACAGATGCACCGGCCAGCAGCGGCACCTCCAATTTCAGCACATCTCCATCGACGGTGATGGCATCGGAAACGGTGAAGCTGATCTCCACCGTCTGCACGCCCACAGACAATTTCGACAAATTCAGCATCAGATTTCCCGTGCGTGAATCTGTAGATGGGGTTTCCAGTTTGCCGTCCAGCCGCACGTTTTTGGCGTTATCCGGCAGGAAAATTTTCAGTTCGTGGTCATCGCTTTTTAATCGGACATTAAAGCTCATTTCCACGGTGCAACTGCCATCGCTTTCCACCGTTGCCACCGTGTTGGCAGAGGAAATGCTTGAATTATCCTCCGCCGCCATCACCGGCAGGCACAGCACTCCGACACATAACAGCACGACCAATATTTTAATAAGAAGCTTCATTCACTGCTCCTTTCCGTTGCGAGGGTGATTTTTTATCATTCTACCATGGGTCGGCAAGAATTGCAAGTCACAACAAAAACAGTTGCGTATTTTGTAAAAATATCGTACAATATAAAAAAGCACTCTCATAATTCCAAAATTCGAGGGAATACTGCTCATACTATCTTCAGGAGGAACTCCTATGACGAAAAAGAAGAGTCTGGCGCTGCTGACGGCCGCGGCTCTGCTCCTTTCCATGGCCGGATGCCAACGTACCGAACCTGATACCACCGCACCCGACCCCACCGATCCTACCTATGTTTCTCACCCTTCCATCGATCCCGAAAAGGGCAGCTATAATGTCAATTACGGCAACGGCACCGTGGTAGGCGGCAGCTGGTCCGCCTCTCTGCGCCCCACCGTCGGCGGAAAAGTCACCTATAACGACACCTACAAAGGCGGCAACGGCAAGGATTATTCCGATTCCGGTTATTACACCTATCGGGAATATATCAGCTCCACCGGCGGCATGAATTGGTCTCCGCTAAACTGGCAGACCAGTTCCGACTCCTATATTCTGGATTACACCACCACCGGTTTTTACCGTTTTGCGCCCAACAGCGATCTGAGCGGCTGGACCATCGTCGATGAAATGGCCCAGGGGGCACCCGTAGACGTGACCGATCAATACATCGGCCAATACGGCATCCAAAGCGGAGAAAGCGCCCGTGCATGGAAGATCAACCTCAATCCCAACGCCTGCTGGGCAGACGGCACTCCCATCAACGCCGATACCTATATATATTCTTATCAGGAACTGCTCAACGGTAAGATGATGAACGCGCGGGCAGACAGTCTTTATGCCGGTGATTTTGCCATCGTGGGTGCAAAGGAATATCTCTACGGAAAAACCACCTGGAACAATGTGGGCATTAAAAAGGTGGGCGAATACGCCATCGTGCTGGTCACCACCACTTCCATCGCCGACCCCGATTTCTACGTCCCCTACAATCTGACCTCCACCTATCTGGTCTATGAGCCCCTTTGGGAGCAATGCAAGCGCTATTTCGATGCAGACGGCAACGCCGTCTCCGCCGGCAGTTCCAATGTGGCCAGCATCACCACCTCTTATGCCACTTCCCTTGCCACTTCCATGTCCTACGGCCCCTATAAACTGACCGCTTTCGAGCAGGACAAGTCCATCACCCTGGAGCGCAACACCCTCTGGCACGGCTATTCCGACGGAAAGCATTTCGGCCAGTATCAGGCGGATAAAATTTCCTGCCAGGTCATTTCCAATCAGTCCACTGCCCTGCTGTCTTTCCTCAGCGGCAATCTGGACAGGGTCAACCTTTCCACTGCGGACATGGACCGGTATGCCACCAGCGACCATATCCGCTATATCCCCCAGTCTTACACCACCAAGCTCACCTTTAACACGGATGTGGAAGCGCTGACCCAGCGTGGCACCCAAATTCTGAGCAATGCCAATTTCCGCTTCGGTTTTTCTCTGGCCATCGATCGCACCGGATTTGCCTCCTCTTACACCTCTGCCGGTGCCCCTGGCTATGGTCTGCTCAACGACGTTTATGTCTACGACCCCTACACCGGAAGCAGCTACCGTGACAGCGAACAAGCCAAAAATGCACTGGTGCAGCTTTACGGCCTGACCTATGGCGACGGCGGAGAATACGCCACGTTGGATGATGCCTACAACGCCATCACCGGCTATGATACGGAGCTGGCACAGCAGTATATGCAGCTGGCCTATGACGAAGCGGTGGAAAGCGGCCTTTACGATGGTGTCAGCGACATCGTGCTCCAGCTGTCGGTTTACCAAAACGATGACACCTACACCCAAATGTATCACGCCCTGAACGATGCACTGCAAAAAGCCTGTCAGGGAACGGGTTTTGAGGGAAAAGTCAGCCTGACCATGACCGTGGACGAAGATTACTACGCCACCATGGAATCCGGTCTGACCGACATCATTTTCTCCACCTGGGGCGGCTCCGCTTATGACCCTTACAGCCTGCTGTACAACTGCTACTGTGACGGCGGCATTGAGCAGTATCCCAGCCAGATGGAATACGGCTTCGACTCCTCCGCCGTGACGGTGGAAATGAAGCTCAACGGCGTGACCTACCGTGCCTCGTTGCAGGACTGGGCCCGTTGGTGCGCCGGCGATGCCGATGCGGTGGTGGCCACCACATCCGGCGCCCCTTTGCGTGCTTTCCGTGAATTTGACGCCTATACCCGCTGTGCCATTTATTCGGATCTGGAATACGCCTATCTGTCCCAGGCAGTGGCCATTCCCCTGTACTATCGCAACAATGCCACCCTCCTTTCCCAGAAAGGCAGCTACCCTCTGGATGAATATATGGATCTGGTGGAATTCGGCGGCATTGCTTTCTATACCTTTGACTATACCGATAGCCAGTGGGCTTCCGTCAAGGGCAATTTCTATTATTGATTTTTTTGACAAATCCGCAACGCGCAA
>CAZVMK010000099.1:0-4012 GCA_964628315.1 uncultured Oscillospiraceae bacterium | reverse complement strand
ATGCCTCAACAAAGAAATTACTTTTCCGCCCGTATTCCTCATCAGTCAAAATCAAGGATTTTGACAGCTTCTCCTCGGGAGAAGCCAAGGTGGAGGCATGGCCTCCACCCTACGGTATAATTTTTACCATTGTCAGGAACCCCGAACATACTTCTTTTTCAGACACGAGTGGCAAGCCACCCGTGTCTGATGTATTTTAAAGGAAAAATTCCCAGAAAAAGGAAGGATGTTTTTTGAGAAACGGCCACTTATTTCGGTATATTTTAAAGCGACTGGCGCTACTGGTATTGACTTTTCTGATCATCTGCACCCTCTGTTTCGTGCTCATCAAACTGCTGCCCCTGCCTGCCATCAAGGAGCAGGGACGGGACAGCGCCCTGCTGCTGGCCCGACGGGAAGCCATGGGCTATAACAAGCCCATTTTTATCCAGTATTTTCTCTACTGGCAACACGTACTACACGGAGATTTCGGACTGGGCGAGCAGATGTATATCGGTCAGGAAGTGGCCACCGTGCTGGCCGACAAAATTCCCTACACCGTCACCGTCAACCTTTATGCCATGGTGCTGGCCGTCCCTCTGGGGTTGGTGCTGGGCATTTATGCCGCCCTGCGAAAAAATCGCTGGCAGGATCACCTGATCTCCACCGGCGTGATGGTCTTCATTTCCGTCCCCAGCTATGTCTATGCCTTTCTGGTGCAATACTACCTGTGCTATCGCACCGGACTTTTCCCTCTGACTGCCGCCGGCCGCACCGAGGCACCTCTGCTGAGCCTTGCCATGTTCCGCTCCATGTTTCCGGCGGTGCTGAGTCTGGCTTTCGGCACCGTAGCCGGTCTGACACGGTTTACACGAGCCGAACTTTGCGACGCCCTGACGGGGGAACACCTGCTCCTGGCCAGGGCCAAAGGGCTGAGCCCTTTCCGTGTGGTGGTCGGTCATGCCCTGAAAAATGCCATGGTGCCCATTTTGCCCATGATTTTGGGAGAATTTGTGGGAATTTTAGGCGGTTCTCTCATCATTGAGGGGATCTTCTCCATTCCAGGGGTAGGAAGCCTGTATATCGGCGCCATCGGTGTCCGTGACTATAATTTTTTCATGGCGCTGACCTTTTTCTACACGCTCATTGGCCTGTTATCATCGCTGATGGTGGATCTGAGCTACGGGTTCATCGATCCGCGTATCCGCATGGGGGAAAAGTAATATGGGACCTTTCGAATTTGCAAAAGACCGGCGGCCTGAGCAGACCCTGCCCACCGCCCCACGGCGATCCGGTTTTTCCGATCCCGTGAGCCGTTTTTTAAAGAACAGGGCTTCCGTGACCGCCGCCGTCATCATCGCCGTTCTTTTTCTGTTTTCTCTGACGGCGCCGATATTGACCGGCTATACCGTGGGCTTCCGCGACGGTCATTACCGCAGTATGCCCCCCATGTTCGCCCGAACCATCCGTCTGTCCGGCCCTCAGGCAATGCTGGATTATTACAGTTCCATGGGGGCGGTGAAGTCCCGATCTCAGCGCAGCGACAACTACTACGATCTGACGGTGGATGCCTATGACCGCGTGGGTTTTGTATATGTGGACATGAGCAAAACAGAATTTGAAGCCCTGCAGGATTATCAAAATGCCACCGGCCGTCAGGTCTGTTATCCGGTGCCGAAAAATTACGCCACCTTTTATATCGCTGTGGCCGGCAGCGCCAACCTCTGGTACGAATTAAAAGACTACAGTCCCTATTCCACCGGCGAGTCCGCCCACCACGGCGAGGACGGACAGCCTGTTTTTGTGCCCAACTTTCTCACCGCCGAGCAGACCGACTATCATTCTCTGCGGCTTCCCTCCGACAGCGGAAACTGGGTCTACGGGGTCAAAAATCAGACGGGCTACCGCTGTCGTGTAAATTACGAAGCTTATTATCGCTACCGCAACGGCTTTTCGCCCCATCACTATTTCGGAACAAATCAGCACGGACAGGACATCCTCATTTGTCTGGCCTCCGGTGCCAGACTGAGTTTCCTGCTGTCTATCGGCGTTTCCCTTATCAATCTGCTGATTGGTCTGCTCTACGGTGCCATAGAGGGATACTACGGCGGCAAATTGGACCTTTTCATGGAACGGCTGGTGGACATTCTGGCCGCCGTGCCTTTCATCGTTGTGGCCACATTGTTCCAGCTCCACCTTTCGGAAAGAGCAGGGGCCGTGCCCTCACTGCTGTTTTCCTTTGTGCTGACGGGATGGATTGGCCTTGCTTCCCGTGTGCGGACCCAGTTTTACCGGTTCAAAGGCGCGGAATACGTGCTGTGCGCCCGAACCCTGGGGGCTTCCGACCGTCGCATTATTTTTCGCCACATTCTGCCCAACGCCATCGGGACCATCATCACCGGTGCGGTCTTGCTGATTCCAGGGGTGATCTTCAGCGAATCCATGCTCTCTTATCTGGGGATTGTCAATCTGGAGTCGGCTGATCTTGTCAGTTTGGGCACCATGCTGGCGGCCGGAAGAAACTATCTGGGCACTTATCCGCATATTCTGGCATTTCCTGCCATTTTCATCGCTTTGCTGGAAATTTCCTTTAATCTGCTGGGCAACGGCCTGCGGGATGCCTTTAATCCCATGCTCCGCGGCACCGATTGAAAAATCCCTCTTGTATAATCCGAAAAAATAATGTAAAATGATAGACACTATTTTCTCGGAGGGACCGAACCATGCCCACGGATTGGAAAGAAATCAAGCAGAAGATCCTGCAACTGCTCCACCACCCCAGGACAAAATGGATCCTGAGCGGCTGCGGCGCAGTATTGCTGATTGTCGTCATTATCATCGCCGTCGTCACCATCGTCCGAAACAATCGGCCGGATGTGACCGAGGGAAATACCTCCACCATCACCCTGGTGGCCGGCGGCGACCTGAATATCACCGAAAAAACCGTCGCTTCCGGCGGCGAAGATTACGACTACACCGCCCCCTTTCTGGATGTGGCCCAAATTTTCGCCCAGGCAGATTGCTCCGTGCTGAATTTGGAGGGCAATTTCTGCGGCAAGCCCTACGGAATCAACGGTTCCGCTCCCGAATCGCTGGCAAAACAGCTGGCCGAGATGGGCGTTGACTTTTTGCAGACCGCCAATTCCTGCACCATCAAAAACGGCCTGACCGGCCTTTCAAAAACACTGGATGCCATCCGTGATGCGGAAATGGAACCCCTGGGCTCCTACACTTCCACCCCCAGCACCTCCCAGCGATTCGTTCTGCGCTCCATCAACGGCGTCAAAGTGGCTTTTGTGGCGTTCACCAAAGGTCTGGACGGCATGACCCTGCCCAGCGGCAGTGAAAAATGCGTCAATCTGCTCTATACCGACTATTCCTCCACCTACAAACGCATCGATACCGATGGTATCACCGCCGTTTTGCAGGCCATTGAAAACGCCAAACCCGATGTGACCATTGCTCTGGTCCATTGGGGCAGTGAGGAAAATACCACCGTCAGCTCCAGCCAGAAAAAAGTTGTCAATCTGCTGCTCCAGAACGGGGTGGATGCCATCATCGGCACCCATTCTCATCAGCTGCAAAGCATCAATTACGACGAGGAAAATCTGACATTGGTGGCCTATTCTCTCGGGGATTTTTACGGTGACTGTGCCAATGCCGGAAATCAGTATTCCATTTTACTGCAACTGCAGATCACCAAAAACTGGGACACGGGAGAAGCCGCCGTCACGGGTTGGGACTATGTTCCCATCTACACCCTGACTCCCTCCAGGGACAAGGAAGAAATGCGCGTCGTGCAAATAAGACCCGCTCTGGAAGCCTATGAAAACGACAGTCTTTCCAAAATCAGCCAGACCGCCTATCAAAACATGACTTCCGCCTTGGCACAAATTGAAAAAAGGATCCAGCCCCTGGAATAATATCCGAAAGCAGCACTTCAGTCGAGGTGCTGCTTTTTGTTATTAAAATGCACCCGTAGGGTGGAGGCTATGCCTCCACCTTGGCTTCTCCCGAGGAGAAGCTGTCAAAA
>CAZVMK010000098.1:0-4053 GCA_964628315.1 uncultured Oscillospiraceae bacterium | reverse complement strand
TGGTAGGTATGCCGTTCTGCTTTCATAATCTATTATCCAGTTTCATTACTAAATAGCAAACTGCACGTGTGCATTTTATGTTCTAACCAGCACTGCCTCGCTTTCTTGTGCATCCTCAAGGATTTCGTGCTGTTTTTCCAACTTGAGGAACTTTTTGGTGTTTATAACAACATAAATACGACTCTTAATCGAAGTGATTTCTTCGGGAGAAAGTTTTGAAAAAGACAACAAGCGGTTTTTCACTTTTTCCTTGCATTGAAGTTCTTTTCGTATAGAAACACCATTGGGGGGATCATGTTCATACCAGTAAATAATCAGACGGCGACTATTATCTGCTTTCAGCCATTGATTCAGCTTTCTCCACCACTTTGCATCCGAGTCGCCCAAAGACATTCCTAAAATGCATACATATTTGCTTTTTGATATTTGTTTTTCTGCTTCTTCATGCCAGAGTTTCCCCAATGCACGAACACTATCTGCCTTACAAAGCATTTCTTTGAATTGAGGGGTTTCTAAAAGATCCTTGTTTGCAATCTGACTTTCATCATTCACTCCTAGCACAGGAAATTCATGGGTTGTTCCATGAACATGAAGAACATCGCGACTGATTCTATGCGTATACCTAGATCCTCTGGTTGTCCACGACGACAAAGTTTCGCTGGGAAGTTTTGCAATAATACGTTCCAATGTATTCGTATAATTAAATGTCAAAAACTTGATTTCTTTATTTACTTCGTCTTGTGACTTGATTACACTTTGAATCGTTGGTCTTTCGGAATCTGAAACTTCCGAATAAAAATCTCGAATACTCTCGCAAAAGGCTTTGTATGAATCTTCTGAATATGTATCTGGGTCAAATTTTTCTTCCTGTAGCAATAAATACTGGCGTATTTTTTCTTGTCCATCCTCTATACAATCTAGAAATTCCTCAACCGTTTCTTTGGTGAATTTTTCTGTATACTTTCCGAGTCCAAGTTCAAAATCTGCCCATGTTTTTTGATCAGCAGGAGCGTCACTTTCAATATCATCTTTGATGTTTTCTCTAAATGTTTATATGATTTAAGTCAGTCGGCTCCTTGCAGTACCACTCGTAAAATTTAGCATACGAAGATTCTATTCCCTTATCAACATCGAAGCCGTTTCCAATCATAAAGGTTATATCCATTTCTGTATTTCACCCCGCTTCCACTATCTGATATAACTCAAAACTCTTTCTTCAATTCCCCCCAATGCTCGTCCGCCATATCCTCGGCAAACACCGTATTATTGATATACAGCCGATGATCCTTATCTCGCACAAAGCCCCAGTGCAGATCATGCTTTTCAGCGTAGGCTTTGAATGCATTGAACTTATTCTCGATTTGGCGGTCGATGTTTTTATCCTGCCCCTTGGATTCGCCACCCTTGGTTTCGATGACCCACACCGTGCCGTCCTTCTTCATCACGATGTAGTCGGCGTAGAAAAGCCACTGCTTGCGGATTCCGTCCACATAGACGATGGAAAAATACTGCTGCCCCGTGTCGCCGTTTTTGTACACCCATTCGATGTCGTCCCGACCCTCGCAGTATTGCTCAAACAGCATTTCGCAGGTACTGCGAACCACACTGGTGGCAAAACCGGAGGTATAATCCTCGTAGGCGTTGGACAGATATTCCACCTCGCTTTTCACGTTGGGATCATAGCGGTAGAAATCCTGTTCGGGGATATGGAATGTGCTGCGTTTCGGATTCAGACCATAGCTGATCTGTTCCGTCATCTGCGCCGTGACCGCACGGAATTCCTCTTTCAGCTTGTGCTGATTGTTGATGACAAAGGCGTAGAATTCCGCCGTTTCCAGCGAAACCAGTTTGCATTTCTGATTGCTTCCCTTGCGGAACAGCCGCTCCAGAATGACCTTGACCTTGCTCTGTGCCATGCCGATGGAGGACTTGATGGCATCTACACTGTGCATCAGCTGCATACCATGCTTGTGGGTGTCCACCCGTTTGTGGGTTTCGATATAGCTGTGGCTCTCCGCCAGTGCCGAAGTCCGCACAAATTCGCCCTGCAATGCCTGCCCACGGATCTCTGCACCGAAAATGTACCCTGCATCTGTAAGCAACCGCTGATTCTGCACCCGATCACTGCCCAGATGGTACTTTTCCACCAGATATTCGTGGATTTTATATAGAACTTCCCGTTCACCCAGACCGTCAAAGTCCAAATCCCGCATTTCCTTTTCCAACGTAAAGGTCTTGCACTTTTCTTTCAGGAACAGGCGGCGTGTTTCGTATGCCTTGTCCACACTGGAAAGAAGTCCTGCCTTGTACTTCTCGTCAAAGGTATACACATAGCAGAAATCCAGCAGATCGTCCTCGTAGTGCTTCGCTTCGGGCATACGACGAATACGGCCAATGGTCTGGATTTCAAAACTTTCGCTCATGCCCTCACGCAGTTTCACCAGAATTTTCGCACGGGGGCAATCCCATCCGGTGCTGATGGCTTGCTTCATCAGCAGAAAGACGGGCGTGGCATCATTTTCCGTCAGATTGTCGGGCAGATCCCGTTTGTCCTCGCTCATCCAGATGCTGACCATGCCGTTTTCGTAAGTATAGCCCATGCTTTCCAGCTTGTTTTCCACCGCACGGATGGTTTCCGGCTGGCCGTTGGGGAACTGGATCAGCACCAGCGGACGGATGGACTTTCCCAATTCCCGATAGCGTCCGGCAATGGCCTTGCGTTTGGCATCCGCCAGATCCAGCAGGCAATCGTAGTCGTCGGAAATCTCCATGCCTGCGGTCAATCCTTCGTTGACATACAGTGCCTTGGTGATCAGACCGGCGTTGATGACATCCAGCTCGTCAATTTCGTAAAATTCAAACCGCTTGTTTTCTTCTGCCGTTGCGCTGACACGGATGATGTGCTTGGCGGCAAAGGCATCGATGATGCTCTTCGCCTTGGCGGTATTATTGGAATGCTCCTCGTCAATGATGACGATAAACTCCGTCCCTGCCCGATGGGCATCGGCAATGCGGTCAAAGAGGTTCTTCCGCTCGCTGTCCCGAATGGCGGTGTTGCCCTTTTTCGTCACCAGCTCCCAGTTGACGAAGGTGGTGCTTTCGGCATCGAAACCGTTTTGCAGGGCGTCGAACAGGTTCTGGGTATGGCGGCTGGGCATATATTTGATCATTTTGCGGCGACTCTGTTCTTCCAGATCGCCCTTACCGGGGCAAAGCCAGATAAATGCCGTGCGTCCATTGACCTTGGACAGATATTCCTCAATGAAGTCGATGAGCATGATGGTCTTGCCCGAACCCGTGGGGGATTTGACCACCACGGTCTGCTTGGAGCGACTGTCCGTGACGATGTCCAGCAGCTTTAGGACAGCTTTTTCCTGAAAATCAAACAGGTTGATCGTAAGACCGGTTACCATAATTGCCCCACCTCTTTCATTTCAAAATCAAAATAGTAGTCGGGAATGATATGAATCTCCGCATCGGCAAACAGTTCGTTCTGCTCCGTGGTGAACAGCACATCGTGGGAAACGTAAATGGCTTTCACATCGCCGTAGTCCGCCCAATTTGCTTGCAGAGTGTCCGCCTCGCTGTCGCTCATGACCATAAGATAGCGGCTGCCGTCGATTTTCACCCCATGCTCCAACTGAATCATTTCCCGAATATGTTCCAGCAGGGCATCGGACAGATTTTCCTCATTCTTGGATACAAAATCCGTGCGGTAATATTTGACATTGGCAGGGATACCCTCGGAATAGTCGCTGCCATCGGTACGCTTGCCCGTGATCACCGTTTTTACACGGGGATAGGTCACATTTTCGCAAATGCCGCCCTCATTGTTGGTGCAGAGAATAAAACGGCGGTTGCTTTCGGGGTGAGCCGCATTGTATTTGAGAACGCCATGCCCCGTGGTTCCGCTACCTGCGAAAAAGTCCAGAATGATGCTGTCATCATTGGAGGCGATTTGCAGGATGCGCTCCATCAGACGGGTGGGCTTCGGCGTGTCAAAGGGTACTTTACCACTAAATAACGAGATAAGTTCCTTTTTTGCTTCATCTG
>CAZVMK010000097.1:0-4055 GCA_964628315.1 uncultured Oscillospiraceae bacterium | reverse complement strand
CCAGCATCTTGGGAGAGGTCAGGTCGTTGATGGCGACAACTTCGAAGCCCTCAGCGCCGAACATCTGACGGAAAGCCAGACGGCCGATACGGCCAAAACCATTGATAGCAACTTTAACAGACATGGTAAAATCCTCCATTTGTAAAACTTACTGCTTTCGCAGTGAAATTAAGAAATTCGACCGGACAGTGCCCAGTACAAATTCATTATACTATAATAAAAAAACAATGTAAAGTGACAAATTTGTAAAAATATAGTCTTTCACCGGCGGATTATTGATAAAATTGTACGAAAAATCAGACCCACAGCCGGAAAAATTCAAAAATTTCGTTTTTGTCGGCATTGACACTGCCCTGGAAAGAACCTGCCTTGCCACCTCCGCGGACGGGGAATTTTTCGCGGAGTTTGGCTGTCAATTCCGTCAGATCGTGACCGATGATGCACAGATTGCAACCGGTTTCGGCGCTTGTCAGCACGGCGGCCCAACCACCGCATTCGGCGGCAACGGCCTCAGCCAGTTCCCGCAGTTGACTGCCCGTCAGATCGTCTTCAAACAGGACGGTGTTTCCTGCGTTTTTGTATTTTTCGGCAATATTGCCGAAAATGCGGCTTTGCAGGGTGTTGGCTTTCAGTTTCCATTGGGCCAGTGCTTCGTTCATGTGAACAGCCGCCGCGGCGGTCTCCTCGGGCTTGGCGGAGAAAGCTTGCGATACGCCCTGATTTTGAGCGAAAATCTCCTGAGCCAGCAAAAATGCACGCTTGCCGCAGACCAGCTCAATGCGAACGCCTTGCCGCAATTTGACACAGGACAGCAGCTTGATCAAACCGATCTCGCCGGTTTTGGCCACGTGGACACCGCAACAGGCGCAGATGTCGTAATCGGGGATCTCCACGATCCGCACCGGCCAGTCCAGCGCTTTTTTACTGCGGTAAGGGATGGTGGGCAATGCTTCCGCCGATGGGTAGAAACAGCGGACGTCCAGATTTTTCCAGATGGCCTCGTTGGCCAGCAGTTCAATCTCGGGCAGTGCTTCCACCGGAATGGGGGCGTCAAAATCAATCTCCATGCCCCCTTTTCCCACGTGAAAACCCACGTTGTGGCAGCCGTATTTCTTGCAGATGATACCGGAAACGATGTGCTCGCCGCTGTGTTGCTGCATCAGGTCGAAGCGGCGCTGGGGATCGATATGCCCATCCACGGATGTGCCGATTTCCAGAGGGCGGTCACACAGGTGGTAAATTTCGCCCTCTTTTTCCTGGACATCCAGCACCTGGGCACAGCCCAGTGTGCCCAGGTCGCAGGCCTGTCCGCCCCCCTCGGGGTAAAAGGCGGTGGAATCAAGGGTAACGAAATAGCCGCTTTCGCTTTTTTCGCAGGTGAGAACTTTGGCATGAAAATCGTAGAGATGGCAGTCATCGTAGAATAATTTAACAGTGTGCATGGCTTTTCATCCTTTCGTTTTTTCTATTGTAGCACAAACAGAGAAAAATTGGAAGCTTTTTGACAGACAAAGAGGGCGAAGCTTTTGCTTCGCCCTCGGGGGTTATGATTGCGCATCTTCTTCCTCATCGGGGAAGGTATACTGCTCTTTGTAGCGGTCAAAGTTTTTGCTGAACGTTGCACTTTCACGCAGTTCGCCGGATTTCAGGGCATTCAGGTATTCGTGAGCTTCCAGCTTGCCTTCGGAAACTTGCAACATCTCCACTGCGATATTGGAGCAGTGATCGGCGGTACGTTCGTAGGCCGTCAGCAGATCTTCCAGCACAAATCCGTATTCCACGCAGCAAAGGCCGTCTCTCAGCCGGCGGATGTGACGGGTTTTGATCTCTCGGACCAGAGCATCCACCACCTGTTCCCGTGGCTCCACTTTTTTTGCCAGGGCGTGATCGAAGTTTTCGTAAGCCGAAACGGTGCGACTCATTACATCGGATACTGCCCGTGTCAAAACCTCCAGCTCGCCGTTGGCCTGCTCGGAGAAGTGAATGTTCTTTTCGTGCATTTCCGCTGCGGCCTTGCCTACGGCCACTGCATGGTCGGCGATACGCTCAATGTCGGCCATGGTATACAAGGTGGTATTTAGCACCCGATTGTCGGCAACCGACAGCTCCTGGGTAGAAAGCTTTATCAAATAAGTGCCCAGGGCATCTTCATAGCGGTCTGTCCGGTGCTCCAAAGCTTTGACCTCGTCCAGAACGGCAGGGTCGAATTTTTTTGTCAGCCCCATGGCCAATTCCATGGCTTTGACGGCATCGGCGGCCATTTCGGCGGCAACACTGTGGGCACGTTGGACAGCCACCGCAGGCGTTGCCAGCAGACGTGCATCCAGAAGCTCCGTCTTTTCGGGCTCTTTCGCTTCGGGTACTACCAGATAGGCCAGTTTGACCAGCAGACGGTTGGCAGGCATCAGCAGGCAGGTAGCTCCCAGATTAAAGATGGTGTGGATGGCGGCGATATGCCATGCCTGGGTGGGCTCGGACAGGAACTGCCAGTCGATGAACAGCCCCAGGCCGTAGAAAACAACGGCAAAGATCGTCACGCCCACCAGATTGAACAGCAGGTGGACTGCCGCCGTGCGACGGGCATTTCGGTTGGCACCCACGGAACCTAAAATGGCGGTGGCACAGGTGCCGATGTTTTGCCCCAGAACGATGGGAATGGCAGAGCCGAAAGTCACGGCGCCGGTCACGCACAAGCCCTGCAGAATACCCACCGATGCGGAAGAGGACTGGATCACGGCCGTCAGCACGGCGCCGAAGAGAATGCCCAGCAGGGGATTGGAGAAAGAAACCATCAGTTTTGCAAACCAGGGCTCATTTTCCAGAAACTGCATGGACTGTCCCATGATGTCCATGCCGGTCATCAGCGCCAGAAAGCCCAGCAAAATGGTACCGATGCCCTTTTTCTTTTCACTTTTGGCGAACATGAACAGGATGATACCTGCGGTACCGAGCAGAGGAGCCAATGTGGAAGGCTTAAACAGCTGCACCAGAAGATTATCGCCCTCCAGTCCGGTCAGGGATAACAGCCATGCGGTGACGGTGGTACCGATGTTGGAACCCATGATCACACCAACGGCCTGTTGCAGAGTCATGATGCCGGAGTTGACGAAGCCTACGACCATCACGGTGGTTGCGGAAGAGGACTGGATCACGGCCGTCACGGCCATGCCGAGGAAAAACCCTTTATAGACCGTCGAACTCATTTTGGCGAGAATGGTTTGCAATTTACCGCCGGCCTGACGTTCCAGAGATTTGCCCATGGTGTCCATGCCGAACAGGAACAGCGCCAGTCCGCCCAGCAAGGTGATGACATTGAATATATAGGTGTTCATATAACGAGTCTCCTTTTGTCGCTCCGTTATTCGCCTGTATCTTTTTGCATTATAAACCATTTTACAGGCAAAATCTATCCTGTTCCCATAAAAAATATATTTTTTACGAAATCGCCAAAATTTTTTCGGGAACCTTGGTACAGCATGGAAAAACCGCAAAAAACCGAGAGCCGATCTTCATCGGTCCTCGGTTTATGCATATTAAAATTCACACTTTTTGGCAATGTATTGCTTCAGCTCATCGATGGGAATACGCACCTGCTCCATGGTATCACGGTCACGAACGGTCACGCAGTTATCCGCAGGGGTGTTTTCGTCGCCCACGGTTTGGAAGTCTACGGTGATGCACAGGGGGGTGCCGATCTCGTCTTCACGACGGTAACGCTTGCCGATGGAACCGGCATCGTCGAAATCCACCATAAAGTCCTTGCGCAGCATCTTGAAAATTTCCTCGGCCTTGGGGCTGAGCTTCTTGCTCAGGGGCAGCACGGCTGCCTTGAAAGGAGCCAGCGCCGGATGCAGGTGCAGTACGGTGCGGATATCGTCCTTGCCGTTCTTGTCCTGACCGACAACTTCCTCGTCATAGGCTTCGCACAGGAATGCCAGTGCTACACGGTCACAACCCAGACTGGGCTCAATGACATAGGGAATGTAGTGCTCGTTCTTCTCCTGATCGAAATATTCCAGACCCTTGCCGGAAGCTTCCTGGTGGCGGCCCAGGTC
>CAZVMK010000096.1:0-4061 GCA_964628315.1 uncultured Oscillospiraceae bacterium | reverse complement strand
TGGTTTCGGTCATCTGGTCGGCGTTGCCGTGGTCGGCGGTGATGAGCACGGTGTAACCGTACTTATCGGCGGCTTCCAAAATGGCTTTCAGGGAAGCATCCACACATTCCATGGCGTATACGACCGCATCCATGACACCGGTGTGGCCGACCATATCGCCGTTGGGGTAGTTGCAGCGCAGGAACTGATACTTGCCGGAAGCCATGGCCTGTACCATTGCTTCGGTGATCTCTTTGGATTTCATGGCAGGAGCCTGCTCAAAGGGAATTACATCAGAGGGGATCTCCAGATATTCCTCCAGTTCGGCGTTGACCTTGCCGGAACGGTTGCCGTTCCAGAAATAGGTGACGTGGCCGTACTTCTGGGTCTCGGAGCAGGCGAATTCGTTGATGCCGGCTTCCACCAGAACTTCGGTCAGGGTGTTGCGGATGACAGGGGGTTGCACCAGATAGTGCTCGGGGATATTCAGGTCGCCGTCGTACTGCAACATACCGGCAAATTTGACACCGGTGTAGCCAGGACGGTCGAATTTATCAAAATCCTTGCGGTCGAAAGCCAGGGAAATCTCCTGTGCACGGTCGCCGCGGAAGTTGAACAGGATGACACTGTCGCCGTTAGCGATCTTTGCCACGGGCGCACCGTTTCTGGCCACGACAAAAGCAGGCAGATCCTGGTCGATGCAGCCGGTCTCGTTGCGATAGGTCTCAATGGCCTCCTGCGCGGAAGCGAATTGACGGCCCAGACCCTCAACATGGGTTCTCCAGCCCAGCTCCACCATGGCCCAGTTGGCCTCATAGCGATCCATGGTGACCTGCATACGGCCGCCGCCGGAGGCGATGGCGTAGTCGCAACCAGGGGTGTTCAGCTCCCCGAGGACGGATTCCAGTTGAGCAACATATTCCAAAGCGGAGGTGGCAGGAACGTCACGGCCGTCCAGCAGGATGTGGCAGTAGACCTTGCGCACACCCTCGGCGTGAGCCTGACGAAGCAGTGCGATCAGGTGACTGATGTTGGAGTGGACATTGCCGTCGGACAGCAGACCCATGAAATGAAGGGCGTGGCCGTCTTTGGCATTGGCAACCAGATCCTGCCATGTGGCGGACTGATACAGAGAACCATTCTCAATGGACTCGCCAACCAGCTTTGCGCCCTGAGAATAGACCTGGCCGCAGCCCAGCGCGTTGTGGCCGACTTCGGAATTGCCCATATCCTCATCGGAGGGGAGACCGACGGCGGTGCCGTGGGCTTTCAGATAGGTGTGAGGGCAGGAAGACAGCAGGTGATCCAGTGTGGGAGTGGCGGCTACTTTAACAGCATCGCCGCTGCCACCGTCGCCTTTGCCTACGCCGTCCATAATAACCAATACAATGGGTTTCATAAAGAGTTTCCTCCGAAAAAACGTAAATTTAGAAAAGTGCATCTTTACACGTATAGAATATTGTACAACATTTTTGCACAACTTACAACCATAAATTTGAAATTAGTGTGAATATGCCAAAAAGAACTACTATTTTTCTCCAAATTTGGCAAAAATCAGATAAAATGTTAATAAAGTTTTAAACAGAGATTTCATTTGTGTTGAATTTTTGAGGGGATCGGGGGTGCCGCAGACATTGGTCGGTCACCGAAAAAAGGCATGAAAAAACTCCCTGCCGAAAAAGTTCGGGAGGGAGATATTTTCAGAGAGATCAGGCCATGGCGTTCAGCTTCAGAGTCATGCTGCTCTTCTTGCGGGCAGCGTTGTTCTTGTGCAGCAGACCTGCCAGAGCAGCCTGGTCGACAGCCTTAACGGCCAGCTTGTAGCTATCGGTAGCCACAGCCTTGTCACCGGCGACAACAGCAGCTTCGAACTTCTTGATGGCAGTCTTCATAGCAGACTTCTGAGCCTTGTTCTTCTCGTAAGCAACCTTAGAACGGATAACATCCTTCTTAGAGGACTTAATGTTGGGCATCGTTACACCTCCTGTCTTCAAATGTTCGTACAGTTTCACATTATAGCGCGGTTTTTCAATAAAATCAATCCCTAATTTAAAAAAATTTCGATTTATTTCCGAGAGAGATAACGGAAGTGGGGGAAAGGGGGTGTCAAGTACCAAAATTTTCCCCTGTTTGTGAAATTCACAATGTTTGGAAAAGTTTCCGGTTGCAAAATATGACGAAAACAATATTATGTAAACTAAAAATGAATAAACAGCAAAATTCAACCTGTGGAAAAGTCATGTGGAAAAGTCTGTGGAGATTGTGGAAAAGTTCGAGTTTTCCACAGCAAAATCGGGGGTTTGAAATAACGGAGAGAGGATAAATTTTTGCATAATATTTCGCATAAAACCGAAACGATAACAAAAGATTTGGTGTTACGTTACCGTGGGTCCAGGGGCGAAAAATGTCGAAAAAAATTCGTTTTTTGGGAGAACGGGGGAGCGCCGGTGGAGGGGAAAGGGGATTTTCTGTCGAAAAATTTGTGAAAAAACGACAAATTTTCCACACCATGTATCATTCCGCAGGGACTGGAAATAATGGAAGTATCCATTTCTTAGGAGGATCACCATGCAGGGAAAGGTAGAGATCTGCGGCGTGAATACCGCAGGATTGAAAACACTGACAGCGGCGCAAATGGAAATGTTGTTAAAAAGAGCATCCCAGGGAGATGACGAGGCAAGACAGCAGCTCATCGAGGGGAATTTGCGGCTGGTGCTGAGCGTTATCCAGCGATTTGAGAAAAGGGGCGAAAGTCCCGATGACCTGTTTCAGGTCGGCTGTATCGGCCTGATGAAAGCCATTGCAAACTTTGATCCCGAGAAGCAGGTCCGCTTCTCCACCTACGGCGTTCCCATGATCGCCGGCGAGGTGCGGCGTTATTTGCGGGACAACAGTGCCATTCGGGTGTCCCGTTCCATTCGGGATGTGGCCTATCGGGTCATGCAATGTAAGGAGATGATGTCCCTGCGGTTGGGACGGGAGCCGACTCTGGACGAAATTGCCCGTGAGCTGGAGCTGCCCACGGAAGATGTCAGCCAGGCGCTGGATGCCATCTGCACACCGGTGAGCCTGTATGATCCGGTGTATTCCGGCGGAGGGGATCCACTGACGGTGATGGACCAGGTACGGGATACCAAAAATACGGAAAGCGTATGGCTGGAACGCATCGCGTTGCGGGATGCCTTCGGCCGCCTGGGCGACAGGGAGAAGCAGATCCTGTCCCTGCGGTTTTATGACGGACGGACCCAAATGGAGGTGGCCGATGTACTGGGCATTTCCCAGGCTCAGGTGTCCCGATTGGAAAAGGGGGCCATTGCCGCCATGCGCAAGCAGGTGAGCGTGTCCTGATCTGCTGGGGGCGGCGTGACCGGCTCCGAAAAAGGAATAATCCCACAGCCGTGGCGCATAGGATGTAAAAAATCGGGAGGGATGGCCATGGTGCTCAAAATGTCGGAATTGCGGTGCAAAGAGGTGATCTGCGTGTCTGACGGCCGCAGATTGGGATTTGTGGGGGACCTGGAAATGGAAGTGCCCGAGGGCTGTATCAAAAGCCTGATCGTTCCAGGCCCCTGCCGCTTTTTGGGATTATTCGGAAGAAAGGATGACTTTGTCATTCCCTGGGGGTGCATCAAACGGATCGGCCCCGACATCGTTCTGGTGGATATCAAGCCGGAAGACTGTCGCCGCCCCCGATTTCGGGGCGGCTGGTTTTGAAAAAGGCTGCTTTTTGAAAAAAGCGGAATAAATTAAGAATTTTTTTGAAAAAATACTTGCATTCTTGAAGAACTTCCGCTATAATGGTTCGGCGTGGGATTTTCCCATGACTATATTTTACACCACACACCCGGGGACGGGTCGCTCCCGTGTCCACATGGACGGGCGGCTCGGATGATCGGGGTGGAGGAACAAACAAAAGGAGAAAATTAAAATGGCTGTCGTATCTATGAAGCAACTGCTGGAGGCCGGTGTTCACTTTGGCCACCAGACCCGTCGTTGGAACCCCAAAATGGCTCCCTACATCTACACCGAGCGCAACGGTATCTACATCATCGACCTGCAGAAGACCGTTAAGAAGCTGGAAG
>CAZVMK010000095.1:0-4074 GCA_964628315.1 uncultured Oscillospiraceae bacterium | reverse complement strand
GGAGGAATTTTTCCATACTTTCAACACCCTTTACGAAAGCCACAAGCAGATCGTCATGACTTCCGACCGGAAGCCCAGCGATATGCTGACCCTGGAAGACCGTCTGAAAACCCGTTTTGAATGGGGCCTGCTGGCAGACATTCAGCCGCCGGATTACGAGACCAGAATGGCCATCATCAAAAACAAGGCCGTACAGATGGGCATGAGCCTGCCCGATGATGTGACCAATTTCATCGCCATCAACATCACCAACAACGTCCGCCAGATCGAAGGCACCGTCAAAAAGATCATGGCCTATCAGGAGCTGAACAATATGCCCCTGGATCTGCCCAATATTTCCCGTGCCATTGCGGATATGTTCAAGGTCGAGGGCAATGCCGTGCCCACTCCCAGTCTGATCATCAGCCAGGTCTGCAAATTCTATTCCGTTGACGAAATGGTACTGCGTGGCACCACCAAGAGCAAAGGCATTGCCGAAGCCAGACAGGTTGCCATGTACCTGATCCGCAAATTGACCAACCTGAGCTTGCCGGACATCGGTCAGGAATTTGCAAAAGACCACTCCACGGTGCTCTATAACATCCGCAAGGTGGAAAATGCCCTGAAAAACAACGACACCAACCTGCAAAACAACATCCGCGATATCACTTCCAATATCAATTCCTGCCTGTAAACCAAGACAGTCGGTATAAAGTCCGCTGTAGGGTGGGGATATCTCCCCACCGCTCGGTTTCGATAATTGCAATTTCCCAATAAAAATCGAACAGCCACTGTAGGGAGGGGGCCATGCCCCCTCCGCTGGGTTCGTATACCTTCCCCCCAGGGGAAGGTGGATCGCCGTCAGGCGAGACGGATGAGGAATGGCAAAAGTCGAAAGTTTGCAGAAAGCCTATACCTTAGCAAAAAAACTACTTTTCCGCCCGTATTCCTCATCAGTCAAAATCAAGGATTTTGACAGCTTCTCCTCGGGAGAAGCCAAGGTGGAGGCATGGCCTCCACCCTACGGATATTTTTTACCGTGGGGAAATTTGCGACTGCACCGGTGGGGGTACACCCCCACCCTACAGGGTGGGAAATGCCTTTCCCCTGCCGGATGCGTATTTTATGGAATTTTTTCAAAAAAATTCTGTTTCCCTGCATAGGCATTTTGCACCCAAAATTTTTTCCACAAGGGCTGTGGAATGTGGAAGGAATTCTTGTGGAATTCGGTTGCACCGATTTTCTTTCCACATGGCCTGTGGAAAAGTTTTCAGAATTCCAAAATGGGTTGTGGATAAAAAAGCCGCATGAAATCTGGCTCCGTGGCACTTTTCCACATAAATTTCTTCTAATACTGTTAATGCTACCTTAAATATTTACTTTTAAATATATTTTATAATCATATTACAAGAAGGGATGATCCCGTATGCGTTTTACCTGTGAAAAAAGTATACTGGCTGCCGGTTTGAATATTGCCGGCCGTACAGTCGCGGCAAAAAGCAGCCTGTCCGTCATCGAGGGTGTGCTATGCCGTGCTTCTTCCGGCGGTATCAGTCTGACCGGTTACAATATGGAAACCGCCATCACCCACCAGTTCGATGCCGATGTTTCCGATGCCGGTGAGTGCATTCTGCCTGCCAAGCTCTTCGGCGACATCATTCGCCGTTTGCCCGAAGGCCCTGTGACGGTGGTGGTGGATGACAGCTATAAAGTTTCCATCCGTGCCGGTTACGCCAGCTTTACCATTTCCGCTGAAAATGCGGACGATTACCCCAATTTGCCCGACGTCAATGACGGAAAGCCCATCCGTATTCCCCAGACTGCCATGAAAGAGCTGATTTCCGGCACCATTTTCGCAGTTTCCGAAAATCAGGGCCGCCCCATTCATACCGGTGTCAAATTCGAGGTGGAAAATATGGCAGTCTCCGCCATTGCGGTGGACGGTTTCCGTCTGGCTCGCCGCACCTTCCATCCCGAAGAAAGCATTGGCAGACAGCTGAGTTTCGTGGTGCCCGCTTCCGGCCTGAAAGAAGTGGAAAAACTGCTGGCCGACAGCGGCGATGTATCGCTGACCCTGGGCAATAAGCACATTTTGTTCCAGATGGGCGGCACCACTCTGATCTGCCGACTGCTGGAGGGCGATTTCCTGGATTGGCGGAAAGTTGTGCCCACCAACTGCCCCATTCAGCTGGCCGCCCATGTGTGTGATCTGGCCGGTTCCATTGAGCGTGTGGGTCTGATCGTTTCGGAAAAATATAAGAGCCCCGTTCGCTGCGTTTTCGGCCGCAACGAAGTGCAGATGAAAACCAGCACCACCATCGGCGCCGCAGAGGACAGATGCTGCTTTGCCGGTGACGGTCAGGATCTGGAGATCGGATTTAATGTCCGCTATCTGGCAGAGGCATTGAAAGCGGTGCCCAGCGAAGAAGTGACCATGGAACTGACCAACGGATTGAGCCCCATCGTCTTTACGCCGGTGGACGATAAGTACGATTTTGCTTACATGGTCCTGCCGGTCCGCATCAAAGGATAAGAAACGCCGTTGCCGCCGCAAAATAAGGAGAAAACTATGAAAGTAACCGTAAAAAAGAAAGAAACGGCTGTGAATTTGCCGATTTCTACTGAATATATCAAACTGCAGGATGCGCTGAAATTCGCAAATCTGGTCTATTCCGGCGGCGAAGCCAAGTCTGTCATCCAGGATGGCGCCGTGCTGGTCAACGGCGAGGTCTGCACCATGCGAGGCAAAAAACTTCGTTCCGGCGATAAGGTATCTTTCGCCGGCCAGAGCTTCATCATTTGCGAAAATGAAGCTTGATCGGCTGGAATTGAGAAATTTCCGCAATTATGAGCAGATCTCTCTGGAATTTGACCCTGGGGTGAACCTGATCTTAGGCCGCAACGCCCAGGGAAAGACCAATTTGCTGGAGTCCATCGGCTATTTGGGCACGGGGAAAAGTTTTCGTGCCCAGAAAACTGCGGAATTGGTCCGCTTTGGTGCGGATTTCGGCCAGATGCAGGGCTATTTTAACAGCGGCAACCGAAACCAGTCCATTCGCTGGACCCTGTTTCCCAATGGCCGCCGCCGGATGCTCGAATGCAACGGTGTGAAGAAAAAAACCGCTTCGGAGATATTGGGGTTGCTCCCTTCCGTGCTTTTTTGCCCCGAAGATCTGATGATATTGAAAGGGGGCAGCGCTCCCCGCCGCCGATTGGGAGATCAGGTGTTATGTCAACTGCGCCCCAATTATGATGCGGCATTGACGGAATACAACCGCATTCTGGAGCAGAAATCCCAGATTTTGAAGGATTGGCGTGACCATCCGGCGGTGCTGGAGATCTTGCCGGAATACAACCGCAGATTGTGTCAGGTGGGAGCCCTTTTGATATCCTATCGGGCGCGGTTCTATCGCAGTCTCGGGGAAGCGGCAAGTGCATACCATCGGGAATTTTCCGGCGGTTTGGAAGATTTTTCGCTGGAATACAAAACGGTATCCACGGTGAGCGATCCTTTTGCATCCTTGCAGCAGCTGGAAAATGACCTGAATGCCCACTTACAGAGCCATTATCGGGGGGAGCTGGACAGCGGAAATTGTCTGACGGGTCCCCATAAAGATGATTTTGATGTTTCCCTTTCGGGGATCGACCTGAAACTGTACGGTTCTCAGGGGCAGACCCGAACGGCGGTCATCAGCATCAAGCTGGCCCAGCGGGAATTGATGCGACGGGAAAGCGGCGAGCAACCGCTGCTTTTGCTGGACGATGTGCTTTCCGAATTGGACCCCAGCCGACAGGATTTTGTGCTGAATCAGATCGATCAGGGGCAGGTTTTCATCACCGGATGTGAGCCGGAGCGTTTGACAAAACTTGGTAAAACCATCGAAATCCAGGGCGGAAATATCAAATTGTAACCGATGGGAAAACGAAATCCATTGTAGGGATGGGGCCATGCCCCATCCGACAGGTTCGGTTTTTTACAGTGCCATCGAATGACGAAACTGCGCCGGTGGAGGCATGGCCTCCACCCTACAAAGTGCAAAATAATACCTTCCCCTGGGGGGAAGGTGGATCGCCGTCAGGCGAGACGGATGAGGA
>CAZVMK010000094.1:0-4081 GCA_964628315.1 uncultured Oscillospiraceae bacterium | reverse complement strand
TGGACCCACGCCTTAAAAGGGCGTTGCTCTACCAACTGAGCTAGCGAACCATATATAATTTTGGCTGGGATGGCAGGATTCGAACCTACGAATGCCAGAGTCAAAGTCTGGTGCCTTACCGCTTGGCGACATCCCAATGTTTGCAGATCCGGCATCGGACACGCAAGACATTATAGCACGTGTATTCCGCTTTTGTCAATGGTTTTTCTGAAAAACTTTTCAATTTATAAAAAAGAGCCTTTTGCAAGGCTCTTTTTATCAGATATCTCTCTTATAGCCGATGTTCTTTTCCTTTGTGGGATCAAAGGTCAGGTTGCAGATGGAAGCCACCAGCGAATAAATGCCGCAAGTAACCGCCGACAGCAGGATGTAGCAACCGGTACGGGAGGTGTATCCCTCCGGCTTCAGGCTGGTGTGGTTGATGATAAGGCTACCGAGCCAACCCAGGAAAAAAGTCAACAGGAAACGCACGAGTTTATTATTATCCATATTTTAGTCCTCCCTTCAAAGACTGGCACCAGCATAACATATATGGCACATTTTGTCAATATAAAAGGCTTAATACCATCTGGTCAGGGCGGCAGGGGCCTGGATATAGCGCTCATGCTGTTTGGCTTCCGGTCGGGCATGAACACCCGAGACCAGTCCCATCATGGCAAACAGCGACATAATGGAGCTACCGCCGTAGCTGATAAAGGGCAGGGTCAGGCCGATAACGGGCAACACGCCCAAATTCATGCCCACGTTCATCAGGGTCTGGAAAATCAGCGTGGCCGCCACGCCGAAGCAGATCATCCGCCGCAGGAAATCGGGACTTCTCATGCCCACACGGATACAGCGGTAGATGATAAGGAAAATCAGCACCAGTGTCAGCATACAGCCCACGAAGCCCAATTCCTCGCCGATGGCGGAGAAGACAAAGTCCGTGTGCTGAGCCGGCAGAGCACCCACCTGGGTACGGTTGCCGTTGAACAGGCCCTGTCCCGTCAGGCCGCCGCCGTTGAGGGACAGCTGGGCACGGACCACCTGGAAACGCTCGTTCAAGCCCTCAGGGTCGATGCTGGAGTCCCACAGCATTTGAATTCTGGTCTGCATATAGGTGGGCAGGAACTGGAATGCAATGGGTGCGATCACGGCGATGGCACCGCCGGCCAGGGCGAACCAGCCCCAATGGACACCGCCGCAAAGGGCCATCATAATGAAAATAAATACGAAAATCAGAGACACGCCGGCATCATCGGACACCACGTAGTTCAATCCTGCCACCAAAGCCAACTGGATGACCATGTGCATGACCGATTGGATCGTGGAAATGCGGTTTTGGTGGGAGGCCATGACCGAAGCTAAGATCAGCACGAATGTGATCTTACAGAATTCGGCAGGCTGAATGGCCATGGGGAAGCCTGGAATGACCAGCCAGCTTCGGTTACCGGAAGAGTAGTCTTCGCCGAAAGGTGTGCGCAGCATCAGCAATATAATGCAGTTAAATACCACCAGAGCCATGCGGTGCTCGGATATAAAGTCCGCATCCACAGCCGACATCAGCACATACATCACCACGCCCAGCATGACTGCCACGGCCTGAATAAAGACGTACCGTGTGGCGCCGTCATAGGCTTTGGTGCTGGCCACGATCAGGCAACCGAATCCCGAGGTGAGCAGACACAGAAACAGCAGCACCAGATCGCCCTTTTTCAAAAACGACAACACTTCGGATACATAAGGGGTATATCGAATTTTATCCCAAAGTCGGCGCACAGGCCCACCTCCTCTCTTGCCCACATTGTATCATTACCGTGAGAAATTGTAAATAACTTTTCTGTGAACAATTTACGCCTGCCCCTCTTCTCTGAACAGCAGTAGGCTGACCCATGTGACCACGTTTTCACCGTACAAAAAAGGTATTCCCATATTTTCCAGCACGGGGATCACATTGATTCCCTGGCTTTCCACGCAGGGGTGCATTTTTTCGGGAAAACGGCAGGGCTGTCCGTCCAAAATGGCACAACGAGGGCATAGAGCGCAGGCTTCCGTGGACAGGATAAAGGGCTTTACCCCCTGCTGCTCCATCAGTTTTCCCACCTGATCGGTCAGCGCTTCGTGGGCCGAACGAGTATCCAGTGTTTCCTGCAAATCGGAAATATCCGCCACTTCCGTGATGGTGGATATCATCAGGCATTGGTCATAATGCAGGCATTTGGCCTTGCAGCTTTCCACACTGCCCACTCCAGGGGGGCAGGCCCAGCTTTTGCCGTACATACTGCATTCATGCTCGCATATCCAGCGCACCCGCTGGGAAAATTCCAGCTCATTGGGGTCGATAAAGCCGTAAATATACAGGGGCAGCTGGGAAAGCTGCGCCTCTAACTGTTCTCTGTTCAGCATAATTGTTCCTCCGTTTTCTCTATTGTAACATAAGGACAAGAGAATTTCCAGCACTTCCTGTTTTCTTTTTGGCATTGCTGCATATTTTTCCCAAAAAAGCAAACAATATCTGCGAATTCCAATTTCAGGAGGTATCCTATGACACAAAAAAAGATCCTGGCCGCCCTGCTGACGGTGGCCTGCGTGCTGAGCATCGGCATCGGCGCTATGGCGCTGGAGGTGGATTGTGACAGTAACTATTGTTTTTCGGCGGAAGATTTTGCCGACACCGCCCTGGAGGGAGTCTGCATCACCGGTCTGCCGGAAAGCAATGCCGGCACCGTAATGCTGGGGCAACGGGTCATCCGTTGCGGCGACATCCTTACCGCCGATCAGTTGGGGCAACTGACTTTTCACCCCCTGCGGACGGACACGGACACAGAGGTGACGGTTTCCTACCTGCCCATTTATGAAGATCGGGTGGAACGCTCCGCCACCATGACCATCTGCATCCGCGGAAAGACCGACCGTGCTCCCGTGGCCGAAGACAGTGGGCTGGAAACCTACAAAAATCTGCCTAATACCGGCACCCTGAAAGTCCGTGACCCCGAGGGAGAAACGCTGACCTACACCCTGATCCGTGCCCCGAAACGGGGGGACGTGACCATTAACGAAGACGGCACGTTCACCTATACCCCGAAGAAAAATAAGGTGGGCACCGATTCGTTCACCTATACCGCCACCGATTCGGCCGGAAACGTGTCCCGTCAGGCCACGGTCACCATCACGATTTTAAAACCCACCGATAAAAAGACTTATTCCGATACCGTAGGCACCGATTGCCGCTTCAGCGCCGAATGGATGCGCAACAACGGCATTTTTTCCGGTGAAATGGTCAGCGGACAGCTCTGTTTCCGACCGGAGCAGAGTGTCAGCCGCGGAGAATTCGTGGCCATGCTGGTAGAACTGCTGGACATCCCCATCGACGAAGAGGCCGGTTATACCGGCTTTACCGATGATTGCCCCACCTGGCTGAAGCCCTATCTGGCCGCCGCTCTGCGTTCCGGCCTGACCGCCGGATGGAAAGGCGGCAGTGTCTTCGGCAGCAGCCAGCCCATTACCGGCCAGGAGGCCGCCCTTTTGTTGCAAAATGCTTTGGCACTGCCCATTTCCGCTGTTTCCGACGGAAGTGCCGATCTTGTGACCGTGATGGCCGAAAACGGCATCATCCTTGCCGAAAGCGGCGATTTGACGAGAGGTCAGGTCGCCAACGCCCTGTATCAGGTCAGTAGGCTGTCCGCCACTGCCCCTGGTCTTGCGGTCATCGCCAAACAGTAACAAAATTTCAAGGCACGCCCTCGGGCGTGCCTTTATTGTGTGTTAAGAAACATCTCCACCCTACGGGGCGGTATGTATTCGGTAGGGTGGGGATATATCCCCACCGAACGGTTTCAATAACCGCAACGCCCAATCAAAACCGAACGACCTACTGTAGGGAGGGGGCCATGCCCCCTCCGCTGGGTTTGTTTTTTTGCAGTGCCACGAAAGGACGATACTGCGCCGGCGGAGGCATGGCCTCCACCCTACGGATATATTTTTACCGTGTGGAAATTTGCGACTGCGCCGGTGGGGGTGTACCCCCACCCTACGGGGCGGTATGTGATTTGGTAGGGTGCAAAATACCTTCCCCTGGGGGGAAGGTGGATCGCCGTCAGGC
>CAZVMK010000093.1:0-4088 GCA_964628315.1 uncultured Oscillospiraceae bacterium | reverse complement strand
GGCACTGCTCCTGCTGTGCCGGTGTGACGAAGGCGTGGCGGCTGGGATCTGCGATCTCTCAGGTCAGGGGAGAGATCGGTTTGGAAAGTAAGGAACTGCCATTGGTCAGAGTGGGGGACAAGATGCGTAAGTGCGTGACAGCGCTCTATGGCGAAAACCCTGGTAATCACCCTGAACCAAAGAGAACGGGAACGGTGATCTATGTTCACCCAAAAGGGCGATTCTACACAGTGGCTTTCCCGGTGGGTTCGGGAATCATCCGGGAGTGCTACCAGATGGTGGAATGAGAAGGGAGACCGGTGCAGTGGCGGGGATGGAATATCAAAAGATCACAGCAGAGCAGGTCAAGGCTTTGGAGAAAATGGGTCTGTTGGTTCTTGACAGCATGTACCCTGCGCCGGATAGCCAATACCGCCTGCGTCCATGCCTCTGTGGCTGTGAGCAGGTCACCTATCTGAAGGTGCGAACATGGGACTTTGATCCTTGGATCGTGCGGTGCATGGGGTGCGGAAAGCGGACGGACGGCTTTGACAGCCGACATAATGCCCAGCTTTCGTGGAATATGAAGCTGGCAGCCAAGCCGAAGCTGGGTTTTCTACAAGAGAAAGACTGGTACGAAAAAATGCTTTGCCGAGGCTATGCCAGCGAAGCAGAAATAGAGATTCAGGAGGAAATGCCATGATAATTAACGAAAAAGCACTGATAAAGGCCATGAATGCGGCTAAAAAGGGTGGCGGCTAGCGGTGCTGGGTAGATGGCCGCCGAACAGTGATCTACACCGGATTTTGGGTGGTGGTATGCGAAACAGCACGCTTGCCACGAAAGGTGCTTGGTTTGTTGGTGGAGCACATGGGCACGCTGCCGGAGGATGGAGATACCTGGCTGATCGTGAAAAAAGATGTCCAGAAGGAACTGACACCCTTTGGACAGGATGTAATTGAAGCGCTGGAACGGGAAAATGGTGCTTCAATGAAGCTGACGCCGCTGACACTGCAAGGATATGAACTGTGGCAGAAACTTGACGACGGCAAAATCCTTTCCTTTGATCCTGCACTGACAGCGTTGGCCGAAGCGCCTGTGGCAGTGGCGATCCAAGCAGACGACCGTGGTGTGGCGGCCTTCATCGCAGAGGGTAGCAAGGTGTTTATCTTCTCTGCGGAAGTGAACGGCCAGAAGGAACTGGAAAGAATTATGTGGGTGCGGTAGGAGAGGAAATGTATGTTTGAAGTGCTGGATAGAAAAAGCGGCAAGGTACGGACGGTTTTTGCGGTGTCGGGGCTATATTTTCTGATTTATGAAGAGATCCCGGAGGAAACAGGGTGGCGGTGGATTGAAATGGCAGACTGCGTGCCGGTGGTGATGGGATGAAGTATCGGGAAAAATGTATTTTTTGTGACCAGGTGTTCTATGGGAAAGCATTGGATGTCATCTGCTGCAAGTGTGAAAAAAGGCAGCAAATACTGCGTCACGGCGTGGTGGAGCAAGGGCAAACAACATCCAACAAAGGAAAAAAGAGCGGTGCCCCTACCGGTCAAAGCTAGGGCACCGCAATTATTAAACACACAGCCGAAAGGCCGCTACGAATATTATAGCAGAAAGAAGCGGTCTCGGCAAGTATTTTTTAAGGAGACTGAAAGATGACAAAAGTCAATGCGCTGATCGAACAGCAGCAAAAAGGTAAGGAAAACACCGATATCTGGATGGTCGGTGAGCAGCTGAAAGAAATCTGCTATAACGAGCCGGCCTGTGCTGAGCTGGTGGAAAAAGATCTGGAAAGCGGTAGCCTGACACTGGCCGGTGCTGCGGCGAAAATCAAGGCCAAGGCCGATGAGATCAAAAAGACTGTGAAGGGAAATTGCGTATGCATTGCTCCCAATGTGGCGGAGCAGATCATTCGGGATTACTTCGGTCTGCCGGGATGCACAGAAAAGGCGGTAGCAGTACAGCCTGCACCATTTATGGGTGTTGACTTGGAG
The DNA here is from genome assembly GCA_964628315.1 of uncultured Oscillospiraceae bacterium. GTDB lineage: Bacteria > Bacillota > Clostridia > Oscillospirales > Oscillospiraceae > Faecousia. Next base: position 2,112 of record CAZVMK010000093.1, on the reverse strand, counting down.
GACTTGTTATGACCAGAGCGGAAACCGATTATTTGATTTCTGCTCTGCCTGAAACAGCTCCTGCTGGTTTAATCAATTGGGTGCAGGAAAATGAAAGTGAAGAATTGGGCAGAGACTATCTAATCTTTCACAATGAGCGCATTCGCTTACAGCCCAGTATGGAAATGCTGATGGACAACTGTGTTTTGGGCAAAAGTATCTGGGCAGCGGTGGCCTGCTGTACTGCTTGCGGTGAAGAAATCATAACGGAAAAGGCTGGACGCAGATCTTTCTTTATGGCAGATGGAGATGATGGCAATTCCTATCCACTTCCACCAACTGGATGGACACAATCTGAGATAGTCGAGTACGACGTGGTCTATCCGAGAGTGGAATATACCGATAATGATGGCATTTTTTGCCCGTTCTGCGGAAGTTCACTTCGGATTGTTCATCGGGAGAATGTTCGGGGAGGTCGGACAAAACAGTTGCAGGTCGCCCAACTGACCAATGTAGGGAAATATACGGCGGTGATTTTGTGGTTGATCAGCCGGACAGTGTCAGAATGGGGCATTGATAACAATGCGTATCCCAGATTTGCTTATGTACTAGGGCAGAAGGGGGAATTGAAAACCTTTACACATCGCCGTCCCGGCGTTTGTGGCAAAGATCATCCAGCGGAAAACTGGCGCCTGCTTACTGACAACCGCGACCGTTGGAATGCCCGATACCACGATTGGGGCAGCTCCAATGATACCAAGGTGGGGACGGCGGTATGGACGAGTGTACCCACGGAAAGAGAGATGGTAGGTACCACCGGGGAAAAAACCGGGTTATTGACCTACTGGAAACAGGGTGGTGTTCGTCCTGTTGAATACCTGAAATTGTGGAGAAAACGAAAGAATGTGGAAAATCTGGTGAATTCCGGCTTTACCAAAATGGTTTCTGATTCCATCAAAGAAGGCTTGCGTTATGGTGCAGATATTGTGTCTGAGCTGGAAAAAGTCGCGGATATGAAGCAACGGAAGCCCAGTAAAATGCTGGGGCTGACCAGAGAGAAACTGAATCTTATACAAAAGGATGCAGAACCCTATCGTGCCAATCAGACACCTGTATATACTGTATTGCCGAAGCGCCTTGTGCTGTTGTTGGCAGTAACGGCGGGGCAGATATCGCGCAAATCGAAAGTCTGGGCGTAAAGATGGTTAAAATTAAACACGAGGGTGGCACTATTGTGCTTAGCCCGGGTGATGTCGATATCGGCCTCTTTACAGTCGGCTACAGCGGCGACACATACAGAGACCGTCTTGTGGATGCGATTATGGCCATGGTTCAAGCTCAAGGCTACACCGCAACACTGGATAACAACGATGTGCTCATCAACGGTAGGAAAGTAGTCGGATTTGGAAGCCGAATGTTTGGCAGTGTTCTTTATACTGCCATACACATGTCGGTTGATATCGATGTGGAGCTTATACGATCTATCTGCACAAAGCCGATGGCCAAGTTGCCGGACGGTCTGAAAAATTACGGCATTACAACGCAGGATATACTGGAAATTTTATCAGAAGTATTTGACCACGATTTTAAGTCGTGACGCAATAAAATTTAACAAAGGAGACATTTATTATGGCAGGATTTACAACCGATAAAGTGAAAGCAATTCTTATGGAAGCAATAAAAAGCACCCACTACATCGGACTGGCCACTTCGGAGCCAGCAGATACCGGCGTAAGTCCGGTAGAGCCAGCGACAGCCACCGGATACCAGCGGGTCACGCTTGGCCAACTGGAGTACGAAGAGAAACCTAAACAGGTCGCGAACAAAGAATACCGGTTCATTTTTGAGTGCATTGAAGATGCCGGAACTGCGACCCACGTCATCCTATCGGCATACGAAGGCCGCGGAAAGGATTTTTACTTCTCCGCCCCATTGACCACGCCACTGCCCCTGCAAAAGGGCTATGTTCCGCTCATTCGGCCTTATAAGCTGAAAATTGCGATGGATAAAGACGAAATTTTGCCCTACGAGAAAGAAAAATTGGATTACGATGACTAAGGAGGCGCGGCTATGTACACTGTAGGAATTATCTGTGACCGGAAAATAGAAATGGACGTTCCCGACATTTCCGAA
>CAZVMK010000092.1:0-4194 GCA_964628315.1 uncultured Oscillospiraceae bacterium | reverse complement strand
ATGTTTCAGAAGATCATCGGATTGATGAAGCTAAGGTTTTCCGGGAGTCGAAATATACCCGTGCCCAGGCAAAGCAAAAATTTCCAGAATGGTATGAGAAGGTGGTCGTCAACGGTGATAGAACTCCGAAATACTGGGATATTGCTGGTAAGGTTCATGGTGACAATCCCTACGCCCTGTACGATTGGTGGAAACGGCAGATTCTGGAAGGTGCATCTTATGGCCACCGCTATTTTTCTATAATGGCTCTGGCAATCTATGGGGCTAAGAATGATAAGGACTATGAAGAAGTTCGTAAAGATGCATTTTCACTTGTTCCATTTCTTAATTCTATAAATCCCAGTGAACCGTTTACTGAAGATGACTGTGAGGTTGCATTGGAATGTTATGATGCCAGATACAAGACCTTCCCTATTAGAGATATTGAGAAAATATCTGGTATTACAATTCCACGGAACAAACGAAACGGGCGAAAACAGAAAACTCATTTGAAAATTGCACGAAGCACATTGGAAATCATGAATGAGGACGCAGGAAAAGTGATCCAGGGCAGACCAAAGGGCGCCGGAACCGCCAAGGATAAGGTGGCTGCGTATCGTTTGGAACATCAAGACAGCTCTGTTACAGAGGTTGCCAGGGCATTGAACCTTAGCCGGACGACTGTCTATAAATGGTGGGGTTCGGATTAAACCCATTCAACTCAACCGTTGACAAACCTTTCAACCAAAAGTAGAATGGGTTTAATCAAAGAAAACGGAGGATTTTACATGGAAAGACCAGGTGACTTGCTGACCATAAAGGCGTTTTCGGAGGCTGCTGGCCGCAGCCAACAGGCGATTTACAAGCAGATCGGCACGAGATTGGCCTCTTATGTCCATGAAAAGGACGGCCAGAAGTATATAGAACGGCGTGCCCTGGATGAAGTTTTCAAAGTTGGAGACATTCAACCGATTCAACCAGTTGAACCCGAAAAATCGCAAAAACCATTCAACGTTGAACAACAGTTGTATGCCACGATGCAGGCAACAATTGACCTGTTGCAAGAGCAAATCCGGGTGAAGGATCAGCAGATCGAAAGCAAGGACAAGCAGCTTGCGGCCCAGGCTGAGCAGCTTACGCAACTTACGGCTGCCCTGGAACATACGACAACAAGCCTTCAGGCCTCCCAGGCACTCCATGCCGGCACGATGCAGCAGCTTAATGCTGCTGAGCAAGAGGAAATCCAGGACGAGGTTGAAGAGCCTGCGCCGGATCGGGATCAGCGTAAATGGCGGTGGCCGTGGCAGCGATAAGCAGAAATTTTAGTGTTGACTTTGGCCTGGTGGATGAGGCAGGGACATTTTTCTCCTTTGAAGGTACAGAAGGCAGCGTAGATAAAACCATACTGATCGAAGAAAGCGGATACTACACTTTGCAGGTGCGGAATAATTCGAGCTACGAAGTGGAAGTATCAGGATTTGTAAACTATTGAGAGAAGATAGACTTTTATCTCAAAGACACTGAGGAGGATTGCAATGAAAATGAACATCAGGAAAATGTTGTGTTTTGTGCTAACTCTGTGCATTTCGTTCAGTTGTATTGTTCCTGTTTTTGCGGCAGAGGCTGATGAATATGCGCCTATGCCATACAATAATGAAGTTAACACTTATGCAAAGAGTTCCTCTAATGTAACAGATGAGGAAATTGCTGCTGCAGCTGCCGATGGGCTGACAATTATCGAAAAAATCACGAATCCCATTGTGATTCAACAGATGATTCGTGATGGACTTGCAGAAGTAGATGAAAACGGAAATCTCCCAACGAGTATTGTAACCTATCGCACAAGGAAAACAGATGGTGATATCGAAAGTAATGTGCCTAATGTTTCAAGAGCTACAGGCATTACAGTAACTAAAACGAATTATTACGATGGTCAATACTTTGACGACTATGATCGATACGTAATCGATGGACCTGCTCAATTTGAGACATCATATAGAAAAACGGGTAAATATAACTGGAATACTTCAATGACATCCAATATGTCTGTGGGGGGAAAAGTATACAAAGTGGCTGATGTGAAGGCGGCTGTATCGTCAACGGTTGGATACTCTTTTGACTATGAAGAGGAGCAATCGCAAAAGTATACTGGCAATGTTCCAGATGGAAAGTACTGGGTTATTAAGGTTTATGTTAGTTACCTGGTTTATGAGTATACAGCAAAAGTAGGAACGACTACGCTGGCTACCGGGAAGACGTGGAAACCCAATGGCTTGGTGATAACCAAAACTGAATATAATCAAAGCTGATAACATGAAAGCAGGAAGAAGGTACCTTCTTCCTGCAACCTTTTAACGTTTAAAATTTATCTAAGGAAGTGGCGTTATGAGAAAAATTGATTTTTTCAGTTGTTCGTTATTGAGTATGATTAATGTCTTTATGTATGTATGCCTTGAAGTCGTAGAACAAATTACGTTTGTTGGTTTACGTGCGTACTTATCTGCTCAACAAATGGGATATAATGAAAAATTACTCTATTGCAATTTTGAACGGCCAAAAGTGATAGTCAGTATATTAGCTATTTTTTTCTTGCTTCTAGCGATAATCTCGTTGTGCTATAAGATGTTCGATAGCAAGATTTGACAAGGAATTTCGGAAACTGGATCGATATCCCCAGCGAATGATTAAAGGGTGGATTGACAAAAAATTAGTCGATACTGACAATCCACGCAGCCATGGGAAAGGGATTACAGTAAACCGGAGCGGCCAGTGGCGTTACCGGATCGGGGACTACCGCTTGATTTGCCAGATCGACGATGGGAAGCTGGTCATCCTGGCACTTTCTGTAGGTCACAGGATCGGGAAGTATACGCAAACTGATGAAACGCCCTCTGAAGCCGTCCAGCAGCCTCAGAGGGCTACTTCTAAAGCGAATGGGGACAGAATTCTTTTACAATAATATCGCATAGATGAGGCAATAAAAACAAGCCCCAGAACCTGGGGCTTGTTTTTATTGCCAGGACATTTGGAGCTGACGCCGATTGTCGGCACAGTCTCTCAGATAAAGGTTGATCAGAGTCTGATAAGGGATGCCCTTAGCTTCAGCCAAGGACTTGAAGTAATCGATGGTGCTGCCATCGATGTTGATGGTGATCTGTTTCTTCAGCCGGCTCGCATAGGGGTTCTTTCTCGGATTCAATTCGCTGATGTTGTATTCATCTCTCATAATATCACCTCAAATTCCATCAAGATAAGCACGTTGCTCGGTTTTGGTTGCCTGCCTTGCCGAGATAATACGGATGCGGTTTTCTTGGTCACGATAGCAATGGCTTACGATGCAAATTTTTTCCGATTTAATCGATCCGATAATGAGGAAACGTTCCTCATCAATGGAGTGATCTGGATCGTCAAACAGGATAGCGAACTCGTCGTAAAAGACCTCCTTTGCTGTCTCGAAAGATAAGCCATGCTTCTTTTTATTGATTTCGTTTTTATTTGGGTCCCATTCAAATTTTAGTGTGTCCATAATTATATTATACATACAAACTAATTAATGTCAAGAGGAGGGAAGCGGGAATGCAGAACCTTCTTGATTTTTTCGGTGGGCTGTGCTATAGTAAGGGTGGCCAAAGGCGATTATGGCTATTCCACAGATCCAAAAGCGAACCCCCCAGGAGCTGCAACTCCTGGGGGGTTCTTGTCTATTTTACGGCGGACAGGGCCGGTGGGTTGGCTGCGTTATGTATTATTTCCATCCAACCACTTGCACAGGTAGTAGCTGACTACACCGGCCACAACGGAAATAATAAAGGCGATTATATATTCCACGAGATCCCTCCTTCCTGCTGGAAAGAGTCGCAGCAAGAGGAAGCATAGCAGACTTTGGCGAAAAAAGCAATACTTGGGATATGAAATAGGTGGAAGTAACGATTTCATAGAACAGTAATGATTTAATAGAACTTCAGTATAGCTGAATATTTTAGCTGTGAAGGTTCAGCCATACTGAACACGTTGCGGTTATGCAGCGTGGCATAGCACCCCCAAGGAGCATCGAGTTGATGCAGACTCGATGCTCCTTGGGGGTGCTATGCTGGGAAGGCGTCCGCAGACGCCTGGGGCTTGCCCCATCCGGAGCGGTAGCTCCGGTACTCTCGGCATCGCTGGATGCCAAATAACGGTTTATCGGTTCATGCGTAAGCATGAACGGGTAAACCG
>CAZVMK010000091.1:0-4243 GCA_964628315.1 uncultured Oscillospiraceae bacterium | reverse complement strand
TAACCTCCATATTTTATTAAAAAAGAAGTGGGTTTGGGCTTCTGCCCGAATTTTCTGCATTTGGCGACTAGCCGGATGCGATGCTGGCTACTCCCTGAAGGGAGTAAAAACTCTTCCCCCACCGGGACAAAGCGTTTCTCGCCTGAAAGCGCTCCACCGTTGGCTTTTCTTCTGTTTTCGGGTCGTTACACCAGAAAAAGAAATGCTCCCGACACAGGGGCAACACCGTCCTCATGGGCGGTAAATTTCTGTGTCGGGGATGTTGTTTCGTAAGCGTATTTTCAGCTACAAAGCCGGATTGTTGAGCTACCACAACGACTTTTGGCATTTCACTTTCGTACCGCAGAAGAAACAAAACAGTATCATTGTGACACATCTGTGACAGATGAAAATTTGGAAAACGCCTGCCGCTGCAACCGCTTTTGCCACGCTGCTACACTTGCGACACATTTTTGTCAGCGACCTCCATCTCGGATGCATTCTGCCTTTTCCCGATAGAGGTGCAGGAGCCGTTTCTGTTTGCTCCCCACACGAACAGGTCGGGTGTTTTGACCTGTTCCGGTCAAAATCAGACCTTCTTCCGCCATGGCTTTGAGCAGACTTTTGTGGGTGCAGGAGAAGTTTTCCCCCTGTTCTTCACAGAATTTCCGAATCACCTTGTGGCACAGCTCGCTGTGCAGATAGAGAAAAGTGTCATCCTGATAGCCAAGGCAGGTGCCAAAGCCAAGTTCGCAGGGGGCATTTTTATCTGCCACATATGCCTGGTTGCTGTCCAGCAGCGCATACAGCTTGCGAATGAATTTGTGGGTGGGCTTGTCCTGCTCGATGCTTTCTGCCTGTTTTGCGGCAAGGCGGTAAAGAATTTCTTTGAACCGCTGCTGAAGATCGGCACAGCTTTCGTCCGCCATGACCTGTTTTTCTTTCAGAAACAGCAGAAAGAAATCCAATCCCATCTGCAAATGTGCCACTGCTTCCGGCACACGGCCGTGGCACCGAACGCCACTTTTACGGAACTCATCCCGACAGGAAAGGAAACGGGCGCTGAGGAAATGGACAAATTTCTGCTCGGCTTCACTGGAATGCAGGAATCGCTCCTTGAGCCATTGGGTGTAGGCATACATACATCGCTGAAATGTTCCTTTGGCGGCTTCTTTCTGATAGGCGGAAAGCATTTGCAGATCCACATCGGATCCTTTCAGCTCCAACGCAAAGTATCTGGCTGTACCACTCTCGCCAATGTCGGGGGCAAACTCGGCAGTGATGATGGCATTGCCCTGTGGGGGACGGGACTCCATCTGTGTTGCATCCGAACGAAGTCGCCCCTTTCCGGTGCGGTCGCCGTAGGCTCGCATGATTGCCTGAGCAATCCCGTTCATCTTCTGTTCCTCCATCCGGCTGCTGGGGTGAAGGTCGTCGATGCAGGTGAGCACATCTTTCAGGGCGAATGCGTTATGGAGGATGCTGTTGGCAGTGTCCCGAAATGACAAAGGCAGCTCCGATGCCGTAAACTTTCCAAAGAAAGAGAGCATCAGCGCTGCCAATGTACTTTTTCGAGAGCCGGTTTTTCCCGAAAGAAACAGGACGAATTTAGGTTCACAGCCTGCTTCCTTCAGAAAATGGTTCAGGGGACTGAGAAAAGTGAAGGCCAGCAGAGGGAACATGACTTCCTCCGGCACAGGCATCATCCGAAGAAGACACCCGACCGTTTGGATGTCAAATGCATCACATTTTCGCTCCATGGTGTAGCCTTGGAGTTTGCCGTGGAGGTCAACGGTGTGGTCATCGTCTCCGGGCATCAGATAATACCATTCTCCTCCGATCTTCCTCCATCCGGTCACGGCGAACACCGTTTTCTTTTCTGCATGAGCCGCCGTGGTCTGGATGGCATGGCGAACGCAGTCTTTGACGGTCTTGCCCACTTCCAGAATGCAATCCATGCCCCATCGCTGGACCATCCAGTTGAAACCGGCAAGATCAGCGGCAGGGATCTCAATTTCGGGCAAAGTGCGTCCGCTTTCGTGAACACCACGGAGCCTGACATAGGTGGTGGTCACAGCACCGTCGTCCACCGTCACTTCGCAGATGATCTCCGGTGCAAGGTTGCACAGTTTCCGCTTCACAATGCCGTTCTTTCCGGGATAGATTTCGAAGAGGCAGTTGTTTTCCAAGAGATACTTCTGTGCGTACTTGGGTTGATTGGTCATTGGTATCGACCTCCGATCATAAAAAAGATTTGCTGCTGCTCGACAGAATTTGCGACATCCATCGCAAAAAGTGCGAGTAGTATCCTTCTTATAATTTGCAAATCGATAGTTGATATTTGCAAACATTCGTATTATAATAAAAGAAAATCGGAGGTGAGATGGATGGAAGTACAGCAGTATCGGATTTTTGAGCTTTCTGCCAGAGCGGTGATGAGCTATGCCGTTGAGGAAAACGGAATTTATAAATATGATCTGGATGCGGCGGCAGTGGAACATTGCCTGGTATCCTCTGCCACCCACGAGCAGGACAGCAATGCCCTGTTCTTCCAGATCCTGTCCCAGCTCCATGGTGGAAAATACAGGGAAACCGTTACGGAGGATGTGAGCGAGGAACTTTCTGACATCATTTTCTACATGGATTTCCAGAAAATATTTGATACAAGAGGTCTACGCCAACGAGAGATCCAGCGGCAGAAAAAGGCGGAATGTATGTTCCGTCTAGAGGGGATCACACTGGATTTTGGCACCGGGTCACACAAATATCTTGCTTTTGAACGCTCCGGTAATATGAGCCGTGCCGCCCGGCTTTCCTTCATCCGGGAAGATTTCTTCGAGCCTATCTCCAAAAGAGTTATGATGGATCTGGAAATCAGATCCTGCCAGCTCAGCAAACTCTATGCCTATAACGGTCTGATGCTCAGTTCCGGCAAGCGGATCGAAGGCATTGGCATTGAGAAAAAGCATCGGGTCATTGTGGTGGACAATCCGAAGTTGAAAACAGACCGGGAGTTTATGGTCACCGTCCGGGATGACGGAACCAATAACAGCACCCGCAAATTTTACCGGCAGGAACAGCTGAAAGAGGTGGAGATCACCTGTTTCGACGGTGAAGGTCTGATCTCCAAAGCCTTTGCAGAAAAGCTGGACATAGCATACTGCGGCAAACATATCCATTCCTCATTCCAGATCCGTATGCCCTATGTGAAGGGAATGCTGCATGAAGTGGATTTCCACGATTTTTTCAAACGGTTCCATACGAAATCCATTCGGGATGTATGGGGAAACAATCATGCGGTGGAGGACATCGACATCATCCTGACCGCCAGCCAGTTCAAGGCACTGGGCTGGTTTCGGGACTGTGGTAAAGACTGGAGCGATTACTGGAAAGCGTTCAAAAAATATAATCACGCCCTGTATATTACCAATGTCAGCAAGGAAACACCGGAAGCACTGACGCAACTGAATTATCAGTTTCTGGCAACGGTATCCATTCGGCCGGAGGAGTTTCGCCCGGCGGATCTGCCCGGAGGCTGGGATCACAGTCCGGCTGAGGACGAACGGAACTGGCTGACCAAGGCCACAGAACAGCTGTATTATGATCTGCGAGCAGATAACAGCCGCCGCAGGGCATTCTTTCTGGAGTCACTATCCAAGGCAGAACTTTCCAAATACAGCAGAGAATACATCATGGCTGCCGTATTGAAAAAGAATCCACTGTTTTTGAACGAGCCGATATACACCAAACAACTGGATTCCAGAGCGGAGCAGATATTGAAGGACTATGCCGTGGGCAGGCTCATGGTTCCCAGTGATATTCGCTATCTCTCCGGCGACTTGCTTGCACTGCTGTACCATATTGGAGAGCAAAATAAAGCGGCCTCTTTCGCAGAGCCGCCTTTCCGAATGCAGGTGCTGGCTGACCAATTCGCCGGAAACAGTTTCTATGCTCCCTGTGCTGCATACGAAAGCAATGACACTTGCACCCTGCTTCGCAATCCCCACATCGCCAGAAATGAAGAGATCCAGCTTTCAACCTATCCCAAGGATGAGTTGCGAGATCATTATTGGGGACACCTGACCGATGTGGTCATGGTGGATGCGAAGATGCTGGCGGCGGAGCGGCTGGGTGGTGCGGACTACGATGGCGATCTGGTGCGAACGATCTCCGATCCTGTCCTGAATGCCTGTGTTCGCAGAAATTATGCGTTAAATTTCGACGAAAAAGACATGAATTTGACCAATCATGCAAATCTTCCGTT
>CAZVMK010000090.1:0-4305 GCA_964628315.1 uncultured Oscillospiraceae bacterium | reverse complement strand
GAAGCTGCTTTAAAGCAGCAAAACGGGGATCGAGCTCCTTCTGGCAACTGCAAGGACCATCGTTCAGGTTTTTACCGCAACGGAAACAAAGTCCTTTACAATCTTCCTTGCACAGCAGCTTGGTATCCATATTCAGCACAAAAACCGTGCGAATGATGTCCTCCAAGTCGGCGCTGTCTCCCTCCAGAGGGAATACCCATTCATCTTCATTCTCTTCGTCGGCCAATTCCGTCACCAGAACCACATCCAGAGGAATTTTGATCTCTCTGGTGAATTCTGCCGTACAGCGGTCGCAGATGCCGTGGATACAGGTGGAGATTTCACCTTTCATCATCAGCACGCCGGCCGTGTTGCGAACAGTGCCGCAAGCTTGCACAGCCTCCGACACGGGATTGCAGGTACCATAGCGAAGATCACTCAGATCCAGACTGGTGGAAAACGGAACACTGGCACCTGGACAATCGATTATCTTAGACAGTCCTAACAGCATAGTATCCCCCTTCTTCACAGTCATGCTTAGATATTATATAGGCATTCTTCCATTTTGTCAAATGTTATTTTTCAAAAATCCCGTTTTTTTCTTTCTTTTTTCCAATCCCACCAGGCTGCCGAGCCAGCGAATATCATCCGAGCGCAAAACGCCGCATAAATACAGGCCGGAGAACAAGATCAGCAGGAATGCCCCCACCCTTACAACGCCATTTCCCAGGAAATCCGCTACCGCGACCGCCCCAAGCATCAGTAGTACCGTCACAAGTGGTGCAACCAGGGGAATGCGCAAACGGGTGATTTTCAGCAACAGGCCCACGCTGAGCACGGCATTGACCGCATGACTCAGTACAAAACTGATAAAATATCCCTTCATCCCCATCACCGGAAGCAGAAAATATAATCCCACCACATCCATCACGGACGTAAAAATATTGATACGGACACAGATTCGCTGCTTTCCCAGCCCCTTATTTAGGGCATCGACCACCGCATCCCCGTAGAGCATGGGCGCCAGCAAAGCAAACCAGCGCAAATATTGGGCTGCCTCCTGGCTTTTATATAGCAGCATACACAGCGGCTGGGCCAGCAAAAACAGCACACCGCCACAGGTCACGCCGTAAAACAGCGCCAAGCGCAAGCTCCGCCGCGCCAGATATCGGATGCGCAACCTACTATCTGCGGCGTTGCACCGTGCCATTTCGGGAATGAGCAGATCTGCCAACCCATATAAGATCGCCGCCGGAAACATCAGTACCGGAAAAACCATACCGCATACGGTGCCAAATTGAGCCAATGCCGCACCGTCCCCTGCGAATATCCGCAATCGCTTCGGCACCATCATATTTTCTACCGTCGTGATCCCTACTTTTAAATCATCAGCCAGCGCCAGTGGCAGTGCGATCTCTGTCAGGCGACGGGACACGCCGATTCTTTCTCCATGGCCTGCCCGTTCCCGAATTCGCAGATATGCCAACACGCATACCGTCAGGCAACTCCCCATGCAGCCGCCCAGTACCACTGCCTGGCAGGCACGTCCGATATCATTTCCGGCCCAAAAAACCAGCGCCAGCGCCGTCATTGTCATAGAGCACAGCTGTTCTGCCACCTCTACCGCCGCCAGGGTGCCGATTCGATTTGCCGCCGTAAAATAGCCGGCCATCACGCCACTAAGGCAACTGATGGGAAGAAACACCGCAAACAGGCGCACGGCGTTCGCCGTCCGTATATCTCCGATCCACTTTTGGGCAATGGTACCAGCGAAGCCGTATACGACCGTTCCGACAGCCACACTGAATATCAAACTGTACAAAATGCAGGCGGACAGGATCCACGTCACATTCTGTTCCCGTTTTTTTCCCAGTTCCTCTGCCGTCAGATACATGGTGGCGGTACGAATACCGGCCATGCCGGCCGTCATCGCCATGGATGCCACCGACAGCACCAGTTGCAGTAATCCAACGCCGCTCGCCCCGATGCGATTGGAAACGAACACCTGAAAAGAAGTCGAAACAAGTCGAAGCAGCAGATTTACCCCTGTCAACATCAGTGCATTATAAAAAATGGATCGTTTCCGCCCCACTGCGCTCCCCCCTCGCCCAAGCTTATGATTGGCAGGGACAAGGTATGCAAATACCGCCGTCGATTTCTCAACGGCGGCAAAGCGGATCACAGCGCTTTAAGGACTGCTTTCACAAATTCCCAGGTTCTACCCACGGAGGCGATCCCGAGCTTCTCACGGCTGGTATGGATATCGTGCATTTCGGGGCCGATGGAAACACAATCCAGTCCAGGCAACTTTTCGCCCAGCAGGCCGCACTCCAGACCGGCGTGAATAGCCACCACTTCCGCTTGCTTGCCAAACATTTCGGCATAGACATCCACCATGGTATCGCGCAGTTTTGACTCCTCACGGTACTCCCATGCCGGATATTCGCCTTTCTGGCTATAGCTTCCGCCGTATTCCTGTGCCAATGTGCGCAGGCGTGTCAGAAGTTCTTCCTTTTCCCGATTGACGGAACTACGGACAGAGAAGGTCAACCGCAGGTCCTCCTCCAGCTTGGCAATGCCCAAATTCAGGCTGGTCTGCACCAGACCTGGGATTTGGGTGCTCATTGCCTGAACGCCATTGGGAACGGCACAGATCAGCTCAATCAACTTTTTGCTGTCCTCGGCGGAAACGGCATTTCCTCCCATGGCCTCTACATTGAATGCATCCACCACGGCATCGGCTTCTGCGTAATTCTGCCGAATTTCATTTTGGAGCTGAGTGGCAATGTTGTTGATGAACTCCAGATCATTGCCCAGGGCCACAAAGGTCGCCTCACAGCGGCGGGGAATTGCATTATCCTTGGAGCCGCCGCCGAAAGCCGTCAGTGCCAGCGGTGTTTTTTCGTTGATACGGCGCAGGAATTCGCCCATGACCTTGGATGCATTGGCACGATTTTTGTGAATTTCCACGCCGGAGTGACCGCCCTGCAATCCGTCCACCACCAGTTTCACACAGGGGCCATAGACCGGCTTGCGCTCGGCTTTTACCCGAATCGTAGAACGGGCGCCGCCTGCACAGGCAACAGTAAAAATACCCTCATCCTCGGAATCGATATTCAGCATCATTCTTCCTTTGAGCATGGAAAGGTCAATTCCGGCGGCACCGTACATACCGGTCTCCTCATCCACTGTGATCACGATCTCCAGCGGAGGATGTGCAATGGCCTTGTCCGCTGCCAGTGCCAGTGCAAACGCCACGGCAATACCGTCATCGCCGCCCAAAGTCGTGCCGTTGGCAAAAACATAGTTGCCATCGTGGGTGATATCCAGCCCTTCCTTGTCCATGTCGATCACGCAATCGGCATCTTTTTCGCAGACCATGTCCATGTGGCCCTGAATGATCACAGGCGCATGGTCCTCCATTCCGCAGGTACCATCCACAAAAATGATCACATCATTGAGTTCGTCCTGGATATAGCGCAGATCATGTTCTTTGGCGAAAGATACCAGATAGTCGCTGATGATTTTAGTATTGCCGGAGCCATGAGGCATGGAGCAGATCTCTTCAAAATAGCCGAAAACGGCGGCAGGTTCCAGCCCTGCCAGTTTTACAGGATTCATATCAACATTCTCCTTTATAAATATATTCTCATCTTACCACAGTAAATCCAAAATGTCCATGAAAAAAGCAAAAATCGCAGAGGATTTTCCTCTGCGATTTTATTTTGTCGATCAGAACAGGCTCAAACCCAGTGCCAGCAGGATCCAGACCAGAGCGATCCACTTGGTGGACTTAGCTGCCAGCTGATCCAGGGAGCTGGTTCTATTCTTGCCCATGTAGGTATCGGTCTTGCCGGAGATAGCAGCGCCCAGGCCGTCTTCCTTGCCGGACTGCAGCAGGATGACCGCTGTCAGAGCGATGCTGACCAGAACCTCCAGAACGAGCAGAACATAAAAAATCACGTCTTTCATTTCTATACCCCCTTCCGCCAACAGCAAGGCGCTGTGTGATGCGGATCTCATTAGAATATCCATCGCTTTGTATCAAGCGATATACAAATTGCCCGAATATTATAACACGGTCAATTCAAGATTGCAAGCATAAATTCCGACTTTCTGTAATTTATTTCTGAACCCAGTTGCCGGTAGACAGGCAATTGAGGTATGCCTCGATAAAAGGATCCAGCGCGCCGTCCATCACGGCATTGACATTTGCGGTCTCACAGCCGGTGCGAGTATCCTTGACCAGGGTGTAGGGCATAAATACATAATTGCGGATCTGGCTGCCCCATTCGATTTTCTGCTGAACGCCCTTGATATCGGCAA
>CAZVMK010000089.1:0-4329 GCA_964628315.1 uncultured Oscillospiraceae bacterium | reverse complement strand
CCACCCTACGGGCGGTATGGGATTTCTCTCAACACCAAAAACAGGGTGCGTTTTACAACGCACCCTATCATTCTGTCGTTATTCCGACTGAAAGCGACAATTACAGCGGAAACTGCTTGATTTTGGCAAATCGGCGAGGATACTGGGCCGGCGTGGGGGCCACCTTACGCAGGACGATGACGGCATGGTCGGCGCCGTCAATGGGAAAATGATGTACTTTTTCCAGCTTCAGCCCCAATTTGGAGATGGCCGATTTGGCCTCCTCCAGCTCCTCCATGGCCGCCGCGCCTTTCATGGCCAGCACCGCACCGCCCACTTTGACAAAGGGGGCGGTCAGCTCCAGCAACACGTTCAGCCGAGCCACAGCGCGGCTGGAAGCGTAATCATACTGCTCACGCCGCTGGGCAGCGGCCTCTTCTGCCCGTGCGGTCACGCACTCGGCCTCTACGCCTAGGGTCGGCAATATCGTCTGAAGCCAGTTCATTCGCTTTCCCAGCGAATCCAGCAGGGTCAGTTTCATCTGGGGGCAGGCGATCTTCACCGGCACACTGGGAAATCCTGCGCCGCAACCCACATCGATCAGGGTCTTATCCGCCAGATCCACGCACTTGAGCAGGCTGACACTGTCCTGCAAATGGAGCTTTGCCACAGCCGCAGGTTCGGTGATGGCGGTCAAATTCATAACTTCGTTCTGGCGCACCACTGCTTCGCCGAAAGCGCAGAGGGTGTCGATTTTTTCCTCATCCAGAGGCAGGTCGATGGTTGCAAGTCCGTCTTGCAGGGTCTTTTTCATCAGCTCATTCATGGTCATTCACCTATTATTCCGTTAATATAGTCTGTATCGGTGGGGTCGAATTTTGGGGTGCCGTCGGAACCGTCGATTTCCGACAGGTACCAGTTGACCAGCTGGGTCACGACCATATTATAACTTTTCACACCGTTTTTATCGCCGCTGGCCTGGATATAGGTATTGTTGGCGGCGTTGGCCACATTGGTGGCCGTTTCATTTTTGTTCTGGGTAAAAAAATCATCGTAAAATTTCAGATCCTGCCGAAATGCTCCGTTGGCTTCCTTGTGGATGGCGGAAGCGGCACTGCCGCCCAGTGCATTGATGCAGTAGCGATAGGCCATGTAATAAGCCGAATATTGAAACTGCGGATCCGAATTGGCCTGACAGGCCAAAAATGCGGCAAAATTGGCATCGTCTTCCGAGGCGATGGCCATACGGTGAGCCATTTCATGGCACATCACAAAGGGCAGGGACATATTGGGAATGTCGGGATTGACTGCCGCTTCGCCGGTGACGGCCATGGTCACGCCGCAAATGCCCATGGAAGTATACATTTTCTTCCAGCCCAGTTTTTTGACGGGAGAAGTATCGCCGGCGAAGACGGAATAGCCCTGGATCTTTTGCAGGTATTCATAGCCCTTTCCGGCATTTTCCGCCAGTGTGTCGAAATCGTCATAGACGGGGTTTCCGTTCTCGTCACGGGGCAGACTTTCCGCCAACGCATTGGCCCGATCCCGAAAATAGATCAGCGCCTGCTCCAGCTCCTGCTGGGTGATCTGCTTGACGTCCATGTG
This sequence comes from uncultured Oscillospiraceae bacterium, assembly GCA_964628315.1. Taxonomy (GTDB): domain Bacteria; phylum Bacillota; class Clostridia; order Oscillospirales; family Oscillospiraceae; genus Faecousia. The sequence goes on along the minus strand of CAZVMK010000089.1, from coordinate 2,745 downwards.
CAGATCCTCTGCCAGAGAACCGGTGTAGAAATTCAGGCCGTGTATGCTGGTATGGCACGTCCACAACAGGGCCGCAACGGCCAGCACCCACCCCAGCCAGCGGACGAAGCTCCGCCTGCGAATGATGAGCAGGACCAGCGATACGATCAGCAGCAAAACCAGTCCCACCACCAGCACCTGCCACACCAAAAACGGAAACGGAGCGGTGATGGCGGAGAGGATCTTCTGTACCGTTCTGCTGAAATAGGGATAGAAAGCATCCAGCAGGTCCCCATACTGTTTGGCAAAAAAGGTGATGACGGCAGTAAATGCCAATGCCGCCGCGGCAACGATGTAGCCGATAAATTTTTTCAGGGGAAACACCTCCTCGTCTTTTCAGTATACCATAGGGACGACCGTTTGTGTTTGCCGAAATGAAAATTTTTTAAAATTTGGGGATAAAAGACGGATCAGCACAGTCTTCATCCTGGGTATATCCTTCAAGATCGTTCAGATACATCCAGCTGAGCACGGACTCATATTCCTCGTCTGTCACCCTGCGGTTCAGGGGAGATGGCACACCGACCATGGGGGTATACTGTCGCATCAGACTGACCAGCACGCTATGGTCGGGGAAGGTCTCTCCGATCCAGTCCAGCACCTTCAGGGAATTGGCCACCTGTCCTGGCAAAATCAGATGGCGAATGATGACGCCTTTTTTCAGCCGTTCCCCCTCCCACTGGGGAGGGCCTACCTGACGGACCATTTCCTTGATGGCCTCGGTAGCCACATCGAAATAGTCCGGTGCGGCGGAAAGGATACCGGCCAGCATATCGTCCGCATATTTCAAGTCCGGCAGGTAAATATCCACCAGTCCCTCCAGCTCTTTCAGGCACTCCACCCGTTCATAACCGCCGCAGTTGTAAACCACGGGCACAGGCAGTTTCGGCTGTAGCGCCTCAACGATGGTAGGGAGATAATGTGTCGGGGTCACGAGGTCGATGTTCTCCGCTCCGTGCCGGATCAGTTCTTCAAACATTTCCCGCAGCTGGGCACCGTCGACTTTCTTTCCCACAGGGCCGTCGGAAATGGCTCTGTTCTGGCAGTAGGTACAGCCCATGGTGCATCCGCCGAAGAATACGGCGCCGCTTCCTCCGTCTCCTGCCAGTGCCGGTTCTTCCCAGCAGTGGATCATGGTCTTTGCGATGAGTGCGCCATCGGGGCAGCCGCAAAACCCCAGTCGTTCACTTGTTCTGTCCACACCGCATTGTCTGGGACAGAGGGTACACTTTTTATAATCCATATTATTGCCACCTTTCTACAAATTTATTGTAGAGACTGTCATAAAAACTGCCTTTTTCTCTGTTATTGTGCTCTGCTCTTTTATTGTACCATCTTTTTCATCATTTCTCAACGGGCTCTTTACCAGGAATGTTTTTTGTGATAAAATAAATAAAAAATCCTTTCATGGAGATAAGATATGCTGAACAAAAACGAAATTTACGAGGCTGTCGTCACCGACTACACCACCGAAGGCATGGGTGTGGCCCGTGTGGATGGCTGTGCCGTGTTTCTGCCCAACGCCATTGCCGGTGAACGGGTCAAACTGCGCATTGAAAAAGTGGGCAAGACCTGGGCCGCCGGTAAAATCCTGGAAATTCTCGAAAGATCCCCCCATCGGGTCAATCGGGAATGCCCCGTGGCGAAATTGTGCGGCGGCTGTGACTTCTGGCACATGGACTATCAGGAGGAATGCCGTCTGAAAGCCCAACGGGTTCAGGATTGCCTGAACCGTCTGGGCGGCGAAAATCTGACCGAAATGCACATTCTGGCCGCCCCCACCTGCACCGACTACCGCAACAAGGCCCAATATCCGGTTTCCATTCGCAACGGCAAGGCTTATGCCGGATTTTTTAAATCCGGCACCCATCAAGTGGTGGAAAATCAGCGGTGCCTGATCCTGCCCCAACAGGCGGATGCGGTCAAGCAGATCGTCATCGATCATGTCAATCAATATCACATCTCCGTTTATGACGAAACCGCCCACAAGGGACTGCTACGGCATATTTACGTCCGCCGTGGCGCCGTTTCGGGGCAAATTCTGGTTTGTCTGGCCTGCAACGGCGACCGGTTCCCCAATTACCAAAAACTGGTGGAAAAATTGCAAAAAGTCCAGGGTTTTACCACCCTTGTCCTGTCCGTCAACACCAAAAAAGGAAATACGGTGCTGGGCGATAAATTCATCACCCTTTACGGCCCAGGCTATATCGAAGACACCCTCTGCGGCCTGAATTTTCGCCTGTCCCCACGGTCGTTCTATCAGGTCAACCACTATCAGGCTCAGCGGCTCTACGCCACCGCCATCGAGCTGGCGGACATCTCCAAAAACGATCTGGTGCTGGACCTGTACTGCGGTGTCGGCACCATCACCCTTGCCATGGCCGCAGCCGCCGGAAAGGTCATCGGCGTAGAAGTGGTGGAGCAGGCGGTGGCCGATGCCCGTGACAACGCACGGCGCAACGGCATCGAAAATGCGGAATTTTTCTGCGGCGATGCCGGTGCTGCCGCTCTTGAACTGGAAAGAAACGGTATTCGGCCCGATGTGGTGGTGGTCGATCCGCCCAGAAAGGGCTTAAACGCCGACACCATTGAAGCCCTGCACCGTTTTTCCGCACGGCGGATCGTTTACGTTTCCTGTGACCCTGCCACCCTGGCCCGTGACGTGGCTCTGCTGAAAGAGAAAGGCTACCGTCTGGAAAAAGCCAC
>CAZVMK010000088.1:0-4338 GCA_964628315.1 uncultured Oscillospiraceae bacterium | reverse complement strand
GTCGATATAGATGCGGCGCAGTTTATCGCGCTCGGCCAGTTCTTCGGCAGTCAGGCCGTCGGGAGTTTTGGCTTTGGCAGCCAGCTCGTTGATTTTTTTGATCACTTCATCAATATTCATAGTAAACCTCACATATATCGGTGGATGACCACCCAAATGTGGCCTTTTTTCGTCTGGCCATTGACGGAATGTACTTTTATTTTGCCCAGTCCGCGGACAGAAATTTTCATACCCTCGCAGATGGATTTGTCGGATTTATCACATGGAAGACCATCGATGGCGACTTTTCCTGCGGAAATATACGTACTTGCCAGACTGCGGCTGATACGAAAGCCTGCGGATAGAATGCTGTCAAGTCGCAAGGAGGCAAGGGTATCCCTGATTTCCGCAAATTCGGTATCGATGGATTGGACCTCTGTCAACGGTACTGGAGCCAGGCGGAGTTTTGTGTGGCCTGCGGATGTGAAATTCTGCCGGATATAGTCGGCGATATGGGCGGATACAAAAAAGTCACAGCACCCTTTGCCGACCAGAATATCCCCCAAAACCTGACGTTCAACACCGCAACCGATCAGCCCACCGAGAAAATCCCGATGAGAAAGGGCGTCCCCCTCATAAAACGTTGCCCGAAGACAAACCACGGGACTGCTGTCGCCATATAAGAAATTTTCATCCAGATAATCCGGTAGATAGCACAGCATTTTCCGCTCTGCATCGGAAAAACCTCCGAATGAATATAATCCGGCCATTTCTCCGAACAGGAAACGGGACATTTCCTGTTCCCGTGGGGAGAGAAACTGGGTGAATGCAGGAACATTGCGCCGCATTCCTGCGTTTATTTTATCCCAGAGTTTGGCCAGCAGCAGACGATCGTCGGCCGTTGCGGCAATTTTGTCGATATTTGCTCTGTCCGTAAAAAATCACCTCATCAGAAAGAATTATACCACAAAATAAAAGGAAAGAAAAGAAGTTTTTCTTGTTTCCTGAGCAATTCTCTTGTATAATGAAGAAAAAGGAGGGGATGCGTATGGTAATTGGCATTATTGGAGGCGGCGCATCGGGAATGGCGGCAGCATTGTCTGCGGCACAGTTTGAAAATGTACAGGTGATCCTTTTTGAACGCCAGGAACGGCTGGGCAGAAAACTGTTGGCAACCGGTAACGGTCGATGCAATCTAAGCAATTTGGATGCCTGTTCCGATTTTTATTACGGAAATGATTTGAATTTTACCGATGGGGCGCTGGAGCGTTTTTCTGTAGAAAATACCCTTGCCTGGTTTCGGGATTTGGGGCTGATAACCGTTGCGGAAAAGTCCGGTAGAGTTTATCCTTATTCCGATCAGGCCAATTCTGTGGTGGATGTACTGCGTTTTGCACTGCAAAAGCCCAATATTCAGGTGCGCAATGGCTTTGAAGTGACGAAATTGCGTCATAATGACAGTGGTTTTACTGTGGAAAACGGACTGGAAGCGATCTACTGCGACAAAGTCATCGTAGCCGCCGGCGGACTTGCAGGAACCAAACTGGGAGGCTCCATGTCCGGTTATAAGCTGTTGCAAAAGCTGGGACACCACTGTACAAAGCTTCGTCCAACGCTGGTGCAGCTGCGCTCCGACTGGAAAGGCTGTGCTTCTTTGAAAGGGGTGCGGGCAAATTGTTGGGCGGAAATCACCTGTGATGGTGAGTTACACAGTGCCGGAAAAGGTGAAATTCAATTTACGGAGTACGGTTTATCCGGTCCCGTGATTTTCGAAATCTCCAGAGATGCCTGCCAAAAAGCAGGCCTGTGGATGTGTACTTTGGATTTTTTGCCAGATATGGAAGAGGAAGATCTGCTTTCAATGCTTCGGGCGAGAAAAGGATGGACTTTGACTGCCGATGATCTGCTGACAGGCATTCTCCACAATCGCCTGGGTCGGATCATTACAAAAAATGTGGGGATATCGGCTAACTGTCCCATCGAACAGCTGGATGATCTCCAACTGAAGGAAGTGTGTCACGAAGTGAAGCATTTCCAAATCCATCTGACAGAACCGATGGGAATGGATTGTGCTCAAGTTACTGCCGGTGGAATGGTCACAGATGAGTTTGACCCAACAACTATGGAAAGCAAGATTGTTTCCGCCCTGTACGCCTGTGGAGAGGTGCTGGATGTGGACGGGGATTGCGGCGGATTTAACTTGCAATGGGCATGGAGCTCCGGCCGCCTGGCAGGCATGTCCGCCGGAAAGGGAAGTGTATGATAAGAATTCGTGAAATAGCCATGCCGCCGGAGCACAATCCGGCGCAGTTAGGGTATGAAGCGGCGAAAGCATTGCGCATACCCAATTCAAAAGTGCGAAAAATCAAAATCGTTCGCCGTAGCATCGATGCAAGAAAAAAACCGGATGTTAAGGTCGTTTATACCATCGATGTAACCGTCGATGGGAATGAGAGCAAAATTTTGAAACAATCAGGTTGCAAAAAAGCGGCTATTGCGCCGATTTCCTACTATAAAGTGCCGAAAGCGGAGACCATTCCGCAGAAACGCCCCGTTGTGGTAGGCTTTGGTCCTGCAGGGATGTTTGCGGCGCTGATTTTGGCAAAAGCCGGTCTGCGCCCGCTGGTTCTGGAGCGTGGCGAGGATGCCCAACGTCGCCATGAAAAGGTCGAAAAGTTCTTTGCTACAGGGGAGCTGGATCCCAGAAGCAATGTTCAGTTCGGAGAGGGGGGCGCCGGTACATTTTCCGACGGAAAGTTGAATACAGGTGTCAATAATCCCAGAATTGACTGGATCTTGGAGCAGTTTGTGAGGTTTGGAGCCGAAGAAGATATCCTGTTTGATGCAAAACCTCATGTAGGAACGGATGTATTGCTGACCGTGGTGCAGAATTTGCGTAAAGAGGTCATTCGCCTTGGCGGTGAAGTGCAGTTCAATGCCTGCGTGACGAATATTCGTTGGGATAACGGTGCAGTAACGGCGGTGGTGGTTAACGGAAAAGAGGAAATTTCCTGCGACCATCTTGTTTTGGCGGTGGGACACAGCGCACGGGATACCTTTGAAATGCTTCATGCAAATCAAATCCCTATGGAACGAAAACCCTTTGCCATGGGCGTGCGGATCGAACATCCTCAGCAGATGGTGGATATTTCTCAGTACGGGGCGGTCAACCATAGGTTGCCGCCGGCGGATTATAAGCTGGTGAAACACTTGGATGATGCAACGGTATATACCTTTTGCATGTGCCCTGGGGGTTATGTTGTGGCCGCCGCTTCGGAAGAGGGCGGTGTCGTTACCAACGGTATGAGCTGTTCCGACCGTGCCGGAGAAAATGCGAATGCGGCTTTACTTGTGACCATTCGACCGGAGGATGTACCTCTTGAGGGAGTACTCGGCGGAATGTATTGGCAGCGACAAATTGAGCAGAAATGTTTTGAAATCAGCGGAAGTTATCGTGCGCCTGCGCAAAAAGTCGGTGATTTTCTCGGGAAGCAACTGCCGGTTGACAGCGACACGGTGCATCCGACCTATCGTCCTGGGGTGTTTTGGTGTGATCTGCACGATGTCTTGCCTGGCAGAATCACAGCGGCATTGGAACAAGCCTTACCCCTGCTGGATAGAAATCTGAAAGGATTTTCACGGGATGATGCGGTGCTGACTGCACCGGAAACCAGAAGTTCCTCGCCCATACGGATCTTACGGAATGAGAGCCGTCAAAGTAATGCTTTGCGCGGCCTATATCCCACGGGTGAGGGGGCCGGTTATGCCGGTGGTATCATGTCTGCGGCCATCGATGGCATGGAAGCGGCAGAGGCGATCATTGCCTCTTTATAATCTGAAAACTCTGCCGACTGCAATGCAAGTAAAACAGCCGGAAAAATTCCAATTTATCGAAGAGACTGTAATTTGTTGAACGGCCTCAGGGGAGTCGTGAGTGCTTCCACGCCGGTGAATATCAAAAATCCGACCTATGATGACAACCATAGGTCGGATTCGCTGTTTATAAGCCCTGCCTAAGCCGGCGGATTTTTTATCGAATGAAATTGGTATATACTTTCGGTTCGGGGGTGGGCAAACCGTTGGTATCTTTTTCGGCGGCAATGGCTTTCATCAAAAATACCATATTTTTCGCCAGATTTCGCATGGTCCGCACGCCTTCGGGATCTTGCGCCGCCTCGCCAGGGGCACCGCCGTGAATCTGATTCCAGTAGGTGGAGGAGGCGATGGGCATGGAATTGATGGAAAAGTACTTGTTCAGCACATCCATGGTCGCCGTGCAACCGCCACGGCGGGCACAGACCACACTGGCACCGACTTTCATGTGCTTGTCGATGTGTCCCGTGCTGTAAAACAGACGGT
>CAZVMK010000087.1:0-4622 GCA_964628315.1 uncultured Oscillospiraceae bacterium | reverse complement strand
CACTACCCCCGTCGAAACCAGGACGGCCCCGTATGGAAAGAAGCCACCCTCCCCCTTTCGGGGGAGGAATTTTTCTTAGAATCTGCCGTACGGATCGGGCAGTTTGTTAGGCTCAGGATATTCCTCTCCATGGGTATCCACGGTGATAGATGCAATTTTCTGCTCCACAACAGGACGATCCTGCATGCCGGTTTTGGTGGCGGCAATGGCATCTACCACATCCATGCCGGAAGTCACCTTGCCGAAAGCGGCATACTGGCCATCCAAATGCTTCGCATCCTGATGCATAATAAAGAACTGGCTTCCTGCGGAGTTGGGGCTGGAGGAACGGGCCATAGAAAGGACACCGCGCTTATGCTTCAGCTCATTTTTAATTCCGTTGAAGAAAAATTCGCCCTTAATGCAGTAGCCAGGGCCGCCCATGCCGGTGCCATCGGGGCAACCGCCCTGAATCATAAATCCAGGAATGACACGGTGGAAGATCAGACCGTCATAAAAATTATGGTTGGCCAGATCAATGAAGTTATAGACGCTCTGGGGTGCTTTTTCGGGGTACAACTCACCCTCGATAACGCCGCCGTTTTCCATGGTGATCTTAAAAGTAGGGTTCATATCAATATCTCTCCTTCATGGCCTGCTGGATCTGGCGTTTTGCATCCCGTTCCGCTTCGGCCTGTCTTTTATCATGTAATTTTTTGCCCTTGCAAAGCCCGACTTTCACCTTCACAAGGCTTCCTTTCAGGTAGACCGACAATGGGATCAGCGCATAGCCATCCTGCTTGACTTTTCCGAAAAGACGCATGATCTCCCGTTTGTGCATCAATAGCCGACGGGGGCGACGGGAGTCCACATTGAAGCGATTGCCGTGGTCATAGGGCGAGATGTGCATTTGATTGATAATAAGCTGTCCGTTCTTGATACCGCACCAGGCATCCTTCAGGTTCAGCGTACCCGCCCGAACAGATTTTACTTCCGTACCGACCAGCTCGATGCCGGCTTCCATTTCTTCCTCGATGAAATACTCGTGCCGTGCTTCCCGATTGGTAGCCAGCACCTTGATCCTGTCTTTTTCCAAATACACACCCCCTTTACCCTATCATTATATCATCGTTGTCAAGGGTTCAAACGGCAGATAATGTCTTTTCCGCATTGCGGACAGATTTTGTTACCATGATTGCTATGGGGATGGCCAAAATAAGGCTCAACACGTCCGCCACCGCTTGCACCGAAACGACACCGTTTGCGCCGAATAAATAGACCAGCGGATACAAAATCGGAATAAAGCAGGTCCCCTGCCGTGATGTTGCCAACAAGAATGCTTCCTTTGCCTTGCCAAGCCCTGCGCAGAGCATATTTACGACTGCGACCCAACCGTGAATGGGCAACGCCAGGCATTGCAACTGAATACACAACGTTCCGTATCTGTGCATATCGCCGCCCTGAGCGCCGAAAAGGCCTGCAATGGGGTCGGCAAAAATCGCCAAAAGAGCCGCCATTGCCGTAGAACCGAATATGGCCACCAAAGAGCAGAAGCGGTAGCTTTCACGCACACGGCCATACAGTTTTGCGCCCCAGTTGTAGCCTGCCACCGGTTGAAATCCACTGCCGAAGCCCAGGATGATGCTAAACGGGAACATCATCACTTTGGTGCTGACACCAATGCTTGACAACAGCGCATCGCCGCCGATCTTCTTCGCCTCATTGTTCAAAAGAATTCCGGCAACCACAGCAAGACCACTGCGGAACATGGAAGAAGATCCCACTGCAACGATCTCCGAAATAATATCCTTATGGAAACGAACATTCCGCACAGACAAATGCAGCATGCTGCGCCTTGTGATATAAGGAAACACCAGTATGACGAAGCTGATAAGCTTCGAGATTGCTGTTGCTATGGATGCGCCCGCAACACCCATATCCATGCCAATGATGAAAACAGGATCAAGCACGCAGTTGATGATTCCGCCTGCACCCATACCGATCATACTGAGGGTCGCACTTCCCTCCGAACGCAAGCATTGATTCATAACAAAGGAAGATGCCATCAAAGGAGCCGCAAGCAACACATAGGTAGCATAATCGATGGCGTACTGCTGGCAGGTATCCGTTGCGCCCAGCAGTCGAACCATCGGCGTCATAAAAGACATGCCCAGCACTGTCAGCAGTAAGCCCATTCCGAAAGCGATGAAAAAGGCTGTAGACAAAACATTGCTCGCCTTATCCTTTCTGTTTTCGCCCAAAAGCCTGGCGATATAGCTATTTGCACCGACTGCCATCAACGAGCCGCACATCATGATCAGCTGATCCAGCGCAGAATTGACTGTGACCGCAGCGGTCGCAGCCTCAGAAATGATGGGGTCGCTGCTCCATTGACTGACGAAATAGGTATCAGCCAAAGAATAAATGGAGTTTATCAAAAATGCAATGATGGTGGGGATCGCCATTTTGAATACAAGCCGTGGGATGGGCTCATTGGCCATCAGCAAACTGCGCTGTTGCTGGCGATCGGTCTGTTTTTGTGACATTTTCTGATTTTTCCTTTCAAAAATATCTTTTCATCCCAATTATAGCCCATATTTCCCCATTTCGCAAGGGGAAAAAGTGCGCCTCGGGATATTTCCGAGGCGCACCACTTATTTTTCAACGATTGGTAACCAAAGTTCCGTATATCTGGAGTTATTCAGCTTTTCATTGCCCTCTTCCCAGAACCAATGTATCACCATAACTTCCGGTGCGTTACGCAGTTCAAAACCGGATGTAGGCAACCACCGGCTGACCGCATTGCGCCGCAGTTCGTCCTGCAGATCACAGGGCCATTGAGTACGCTCTGTCTCGCAAACCATATATTTTCCGGCCGGAATGCTGAGTTTCTCAAATCGTGCAATGATTTCCTGAGGCAGATCTTCCAAAGATTCCATTGCCCAATTAGGGAACTGATAACCATAATAGAAATCATATCCCTCAGGGTCGAAATTGGTCACTACATTGAAAATTCTCTCATGCTCATGGCTCAGGCCCTCCAGGATTGCCTGTTCCAATCGTGTTTCACAGGCAAAATAATGGTCCTGATTTTTCTTGTCGTTAGGATTGCCCTCAAAGTGTCTCTTATAGGCAACCAATGTAAAAGCATCCTTTTCTTCGATTCTGTAGTTCATAACGTTCCCACCTTCCAAAGATATTTTGATAGACAAGGGTGGGAAGAATTTCATTGCACCGCCCATGCGCGCCTGGGACGGTGAAATACCATGGAATTTTTGGAACGCTTTTGTAAAGCTTTCAGGGCTTTCATAGCCATATTTGGCGGCCACATCGATGACCTTTTCTTTCTTTTGTGCCAATTCCAACCCTGCCAGTGTCAACCGCCGGTTGCGGATGTATTCTCCCAATGTGTAACCGCAGAGAATACTGAACACCCGCTGAAAATGGAATGTGGAAGAATAGCTTCTTTTCGCAATTTCTTCATAGTCTATTTCTTCTGTCAGATGGTCTTCGATGTAGTTGATGGCGTTTTGAATACCCGTGATCCAATCCATGTTCTCCCCTCCTGTCACAGCAAATATATCACAAACAGGGAAACAAATCCTGTCCTGGCGTGCGATTAGATGTCAGATTTACAGAGGAAGCCCTCACGTTGGGCAACACTACGATGCTATCTGCTCATTGAAGATTTTCAATATCCATATCAATGCCCAGCTCTCTGGGCTGGAAACGGGGGCAAACATTTTCGGAAGTGACAATAACCGAGGCAGCCAGTCTGGAACCGATCTGGCACGCCTGCGCCATGGTCTGTCCGTAGGTCATTCCGATGGAAGCACCTGCGCAGAAGGCATCGCCTGCGCCCGTGGTGTCGTTCACGGCCACTTTCCGCGCAGGAACGAAGCCGGAATTGCCTTGCATATCGGCATATACAGCACCTTTGTCCCCCATGGTGACGATCATGGACGGAATACGGGCAAAACCCACTTTTCGCAACAGTTCCTTTTCCATCTGCTCGGGGGTGTAATCCATATAGTCATCGTAAAACAGCATTCCGGCTTCCTGCTGATTGCAGGTAAAGCAGGCAACGTGTTGCAGAAAGTCACGGCGTTCCAATGCTATGCTCATATTGGAAACAACGGCATAGACCTTTTTCCCGTACTTTTCGGCCAATTTGAAGACCCGTTTAATAATAGATTTGTCCATATCGATTTCCACGACCACGCTGTCGGCAGCCGCAAAAATCTCGTCGCCTTTTTCGTCCAATATCTGACAGATCGGTGTCAAATCAGGGCGTTTGGAAATAGAGGCGAACACATCGCCGTCATTATCAAACACTGCCAACCAGGTTCCCATTCCGTCATCGGTAGCACGAACATAGTCCACATTCACCTTATGGGTCTTCAATTTTCGAACCACATCTGCACCGATAGCGGAATTATCCACCAGGCCAACAAAAGTAGGACGCAACTCGCAGTTGGCAATGTCCTCCACCACATTTCGAGCCACACCGCCATGGATCTGCTCAATTCTGCCGGCGTTGCGGCCTGTTGGTATAAATGCCGCCTCAGGATATCCCTTTATATCCACAAATACAGCGCCAATGACCACGATTCCCATGTTTTTTCCTCCCGTTATTTGTTTTT
>CAZVMK010000086.1:0-4691 GCA_964628315.1 uncultured Oscillospiraceae bacterium | reverse complement strand
AGCGTGGAAATCAATGTGACTATAGCGAGCGAAGAAAAATAAGCGCACAAAAGCGGTGCCAGAAATAAGCAGAACCTCCGGTGTGGACCGGAGGTTCTTGATTTTTTATTAGCAGCCGCAGCAGAACAGGCGGCAAGCAAGGCAAGCCAACAGGCTGGTACAGGGGCTGGCACGCATGGTGAAACCGCGGTAGGTATTGGCTTGCTGGCGATAAGCACTGCCACCGTGCTCGATTCTATTCAAGGCGTACAGATACTCCTGATTTTCTGGCTCCATGCTCACCGCACGGCGGATATGCTCCAGAGCGGTGACTTGATTGCCGATACCATGGTTCGCCAGCGCACTGAGATAATACCAGCGCCCGTTTCGCTGTTCGCTGTTTTGCAGGGCGTTGAGCGCCTCTTGGAAACGATTATAGCGAATGTACTGGTAAGCTGCTTGTTGATAATGATCGCCGGCCTGATGACCACCGGAGGCCTGTTGGCCACTGTAGGGATTATAACCGCCGTAACCGGCGTTGGGCTGAGCTTTTTCGGGATTTTTGATCTGCTCATAGGCGGCGTTGATCTCCTGCATTTTCTTTGCAGCGGCGGCGTCGCCAGGATTTCGGTCGGGGTGATATTCTTTTGCCAGGCGGCGATAAGCCCGTTTTATTTCGTCGTCAGAGGCATCGGGACTGACACCGAGCACTTTGTAAGGATCATCGATCATTGGCTTTCGCCTCCTTTTTCTTTTTCCCCAAATTCAGCCATACGCCGCTATAGAGGATATTGTCCAATATGGGCTTGTCCTGCACGAGAGGCAGTTTTTCATAGTATTCGGTACATCGGGCCATGGTCAGCACCAGATATTGCTCCCAGCGAGGGAAATCCTCACCGGTGCCCATGGCCAGGTAGGGATTGTATTTATGCTTGCGCCGGTCTTTCCGATAATCCACCGCCGCATCGGCCAGATAAATAAATCGCCCCAGGGCCATGCCCATTTCCCGCAGATCGGCGGCCCACAGGTCATCCTGATACACAAGAAGTTCCGCCATCAGCGCACCGAAGCAGTTGGCGCAGGCATCGGCATCGGCACAGTTTTCTTTTTCCAGACGGGACAGATTTTCGATGCAGGATTCAATGGCGTTGCATTGCCGAGGGTATTTTGCCCGAATATCGGGCAGGTGTTGGCACAGATGGTCTGCCATCCATTTCTGAGGATGACTGCCATCGTCCTGCCAATCGTCCAGACAGTTGTAATAAGCCAGCGCCACGTTCATATCGGCGGCATAGCGGATGTACGGAGAATCGACCCAGGGGCGCTTTGCGATGGGGTGGAGGGCGCAGGCTTTGTCGCCGCCTGTTTCTTCCGGTTCGTACAGGCTCATCAGCAACATGGCAAGGAATGTCATATCGTAGCTTAATCCCAGCCGTGCGCTCTGGCCGGCCTGATCACGAATGGCACGGCAAATGCCGCAATAGATGCTGTTATAACGGGTTTGCTGTTCTTTGGCCAGCTCTTTGGCGCTGACATTAACAAAACCAAACATGGAAACACTCCCTTTTTCTTCCTATTTTAGGGACGCTTTATGAACAGGGTATAAAGAAAATGGGGAATTTTCAGGATTTTTTCTCCACCAGATAGCGGTTGAACGCAGCGGCATAGAACAAAATGCAGATACAGAAATACAGCCACAGCATGACCAATGCCACGCCGTAAACGGAACCGAAAATATTGTAATAATCGGTGAAGTATTCCACATAAACGGAGAAAAGACGGGAACACAGCGACCAGCCGGCACTGGCGACCAGTGCACCTGGAATATGCTGCCGCAGGTGCCAGTGTTGCCCTGGAAGCAGTGCATACATGACCGTAAAGAGCATGAACAGGGTGAACAGCAGCACCCAGAACCGCAGATCGATGATGTTCAAAACCTGCATGATCCAGGGGGTGGTCGTCATCCACAGATAGTCGATCACGGCGTTGCCGAACATATGGACCGCCAGAACCAGCACCAGTGCGATCAGGATCAGGCAGGTGTAGATCAGGCTCAGGCCACGGCTTTTCCAATAGGGGAGCTGATGCTCCGTATCGTACACGCCGCGAAAGCCCCACAAAAGGCCGTAGGTTCCTTTGCTGGCAGACCATAATGTAGCCAGTACCGACAGGGAGACCACCGTGCCGGAGGAATGCTTGTAGGCCGCTGTGATCAGCTTTTCAACGGTGGACATCATGGACTGGGGAATGAAATTTTCCAGCAGATTGACCAGATCGCTGACCTCATAATGGGTATAGCGGAGAATACCGAGCAACAGCAGCAGAAGGGGAAACACGGAAATAATAAGGAAAAAAGTGGTATATGCGCCGTGAAGAGAGATATTCATGGGTCGCAGAAAATCTGCGACCTCATTTACCTTGGCGTATATCTTGCGAAAAAAGCGCATGGGACACCTCATTGTTCAATATGGGAAAGGCTCGCCGCACAGTCAGATGCAGCGAGCCTTGCACCTACGGAAATATTATTCCGCAGAAATCAGATAATAGTACACCGGCTGGCCACCGTTAATGAGATTGACATCTGCATCGGGGCAGACCTCGGCGAAAATATCGGCGGCTTTCTGGGCGTGGCGCTCTTTTACATCGGCACCGTAGTAGATGGTGATGTACTCTTTGCCGTCATCGCGCACTTTTTCGGCCAGGGAACGCAGCAGAACACGAACGTCCTGGCTGGTGCCGAAGAGGGAGGAGCCGTACAGAGCAAGGTAGTCGCCCTCGTGGATATCGTAGCCGTCAAAATCGGAGTTACGGGCGGCATAGGTGATATGCATGGTGTCCACGGTGCTCAGTGCTTCGGTCAGAGCGGCTTCGTTTTCTTCCACGGTGCCGTCCATGTTGAAGTTGAGCATGGCGGTGATGCCCTGAGGAACGGTCTTGGAGGGGATGACGACCACGTTCTTGGGAGTCAGTGCATCCACCTGCTGGGCAGCCATGATGATGTTTTTATTGTTGGGCAGCACAAAAACGGTTTCGGCAGGGACCTTGTTGACTGCTTCCAGAATGTCCTGGGTGCTGGGGTTCATGGTCTGACCGCCGGAAATGATGCCGTCTACCCCCAGATTGGAGAAGACATCGGCCAAACCGTCACCGGCGCAGACGGAGACAACGCCCAGTGCCTTTTCGGGCTTGGCGATCTTCGGCGCTTTTTCGGCGGCTGTCATCACTTTCTCGGTGTGCTGCAGGCGCATATTTTCGATTTTTACGGTGACGAAGGAGCCGTATTCAATGGCCTCGTGGAGGGCCTTGCCAGGGTCGTTGGTGTGGACATGGACCTTGATGATCTCTTCATCGTCCACCAGCACCAGAGAGTCGCCCAGGGAGTCAAGGAATGCGCGCAGTGCTTCGGGATCCTTGTCGTTTTCACGCTGGATGATGAATTCGGTGCAGTAGGTAAAGGTGATGTCCTCGGTGTCGAAATCGGAGAAATCGGCGCTTTCCTTGACCTGTGCGGCAGTTTCGGGAGCGACCAGATCCTCGCCGCGCAGGGCACACATCATGCTTTCCAGCGCAATGAGCCAGCCCTTGCCGCCTGCATCCACAACGCCGGCCTTTTTCAGGACGGGGTTCTGCTCGGTGGTACCGGCCAGTGCGATTTTTGCTTCTTCGATGGCGGCTTCGTGGACATATTCAAAGTGGTTGTTTTCTCTGGCGGCCAGAGTTGCCTTGGCGGCGGCCAGACGTGCCACGGTCAAAATCGTGCCTTCGGCAGGCTTCATCACAGCCTTGTAAGCGGCATCAACGCCCTCTTGCAGAGCGGCGGCCCACAAAACACCGTCGCAGACGGTCTGATCTTTCAGCTTCTTGGAGATGCCACGCATGAGCAGCGACAAAATGACACCGGAATTGCCACGGGCACCGCGGAGCATAGCACCGGCGGCGGTTTTGGCGGCAACGGACAGGGTGGGATCTTCGGTTTTACGCAGATCCTGAGCTGCTGCGTTGATGGTCATGGACATATTGGTGCCGGTATCGCCGTCAGGCACGGGGAATACGTTCAGCTCGTTGAGCTGCTGCTTGTTGATCTCAATGCCGGCGGCGGCACTGATCATCAGGCGCCGAAAATCAGCACCGTTGATTGTCTGTTTCACTTCGGTTTACCTCCAAATATCAGCCGATCATCATCGAGTCGATATAGACGTTGACGGCTCTGACGTGGGTGCCGGTATGTTTGCTGACCACATAGCGGACTTCGGAAATGATGGACGATGCCACGGCGTTCAGATTGACACCGTAGTCCACCATGATGTGCAGGTCGATGGTGATGGAATTGTCATCGTGGAACTGCACCCGAACGCCTTTGCCGGCGGATTCCTTGCGCAGCAGGTGATACAGGCCGTCTTTCATGGAACGGGCGGCCATGCCCTTGACGCCAAAACAGTTGGTGGCGGCGGTACCGGCGATGTCCGTGTAGACACTGGTACTGATGACGACATTGCCCTGATCGGTATTGTGTTGAGTCATAATAACCTCCTTGTTGACGTGTGGCCGAAAATCGGTCACACCATGCTATCTTCCCAGCATTCGGGAGCGGTCAGCCCCATCATCTTCACAATGGTGGGCGCTACATTTGCAAGTCCGAAATTGCCGTCTTTCACGGTCCAGTTCCGGTCGGTATCATAAATAATGAAAGGAACGGGGTTCAGGGAGTGGGC
>CAZVMK010000085.1:0-4702 GCA_964628315.1 uncultured Oscillospiraceae bacterium | reverse complement strand
TGAACATTCTGGTGACCGGCGCCAACGGCTTTATCGGAAAAAACCTCTGCGCGGCGCTGGAAAACATCCGTGACGGAAAAGACAGGACACACCCCGATCTGAAAATCGACGAAATATTCGCCGTCGGCCGAAATACCGATGCGCAGGATTTGGAATGCTATTGCGAAAAAGCGGATTTTGTGTTCCATCTGGCGGGCGTGAACCGTGGGCAAACCGAAGAAGAGTTCGTACGGGGCAATGTGGAAGCGACAAAAGCCTTGCTCGATAAACTGAAAAAGCAGAAAAACAGTTGCCCCATTATGTTTGCTTCTTCCGTGCAGGCGGCGTGTACGGGCCGCTATCACCGTGCCTATGGGGCGAGTAAACGTGCCGCAGAGGATTTGCTCCGAAATTACGCAGAGGAAACGGGCGCAAAGGTGTTCATTTATCGTTTTCCCAATGTTTTTGGAAAATGGTGCCGCCCTTTCTATAATAGTGTGGTTGCCACATTTTGCTATCAGATGGCAAATGATAAGCCCCTTACCATCCACGATGAAAGTACTCTTTTGGAACTTGTTTATATCGACGATCTGATTGCCCAACTACTCCTTGCTTTGGACGGCAGAGCGCATATCACTGCCTGCCGGACCTGGGGCAACTACTGTGCCGTTCCACAGACTTATTCGGTGACAGTGGGGCTTATCGCGGAAAAACTGAAAGGATTTCAGGCGGATATGGATGCGCTTCGATTGCCGGAAATGCCGGAGCATTCCTTCGAAAAGAAGCTCTACAGCACGTATTTGTCCTATTTTCCCAAGGAAAAGATCTGCACACCCTTAAAAACGAGCGCAGACCATCGGGGCAGTTTTACCGAGGTCTTTAAAACAGAAAAATGCGGCCAGTTCAGTGTCAATGTCACGGCGGTGGGAGAAAGGAAAGGTCAGCATTGGCACAACAGCAAATGGGAGCTTTTTCTGGTAGTCAGCGGTCAGGGACTGATTCGAATGCGTAAGATTGGAACGGAAGAAGTGCTGGAATTTTCTGTGTGCGGAGAAAAACCGGAAATGGTTCGCATACCGACCGGATATACCCATGAGATCGTCAACTGCTCTCAGACCCAGCCTCTTGTGACACTGATGTGGGCCAATGAACAATTCGATGTTTCCAGACCAGATACCTTTTTTGAGAAAGTAGGGCAATCGTTATG
Organism: uncultured Oscillospiraceae bacterium; assembly: GCA_964628315.1. Classification (GTDB taxonomy): domain Bacteria; phylum Bacillota; class Clostridia; order Oscillospirales; family Oscillospiraceae; genus Faecousia. Next base: position 3,516 of record CAZVMK010000085.1, on the reverse strand, counting down.
AAAACGGATTTTTCAGAAATCAGCTTTTGCAACAACGGGAAACTGAAACTTTTGATTATCGTCGGCACCCGTCCTGAAATCATACGGCTTTCGGCTGTCATCGAAAAATGCCGTCGCTATTTTGACACCATTCTTGCCCATACGGGACAGAATTACGACGAAATGCTCAGCAGTGTCTTTTTCAGAGATCTGAAAATCGAAGCACCCCAGGTTTATATGGATGCAGTGGGAGATGACCTGGGTGCAACAATAGGAAACATCATAAACTGCTCCTATAAGCTGATGAAGGCGATTGCTCCTGATGCGTTGCTGGTTTTGGGCGATACCAATTCCTGCTTGTCGGCCATTGCGGCTAAGCGGCTTCATATTCCGGTTTTCCACATGGAAGCAGGAAACCGTTGCAAAGATGAGTGCTTGCCGGAGGAGACAAATCGCCGCATCGTGGATGTGATATCGGATGTCAATATGCCCTATTCCGAAGCGGCACGGCACTATTTGCATGAATGCGGCTTCCCGAAAGAGCGAATATTCGCTACCGGTTCTCCTATGGCAGAGGTGTTACATCAAAACCTGGAAGAGATATATTCCAGCGATATCCACGCCCGTTTGGGACTGGAAAAGGGAAAATACATCCTCCTTTCCGCCCATCGGGAGGAAAATATCGACAGCGACCGTAATTTCCTGTCACTGTTTGACGGGATCAATGCTCTGGCAGAAAAGTACGATATGCCTGTTTTGTATTCCTGTCATCCTCGCTCCGAAAAGCGGCTCAAACAGATGCAGTTCAAGCTGGACAGCAGAGTACGTGTTCATCGGCCCTTGGGATTTCACGATTATAATTGCCTGCAAATAAACAGTTTTTGCGTGATTTCGGACAGCGGAACGTTACCGGAGGAAAGCAGTTTCTTTGCATCGGTGGGGCATCCTTTTCCGGCAGTCTGCATCCGAACTTCCACGGAGCGGCCGGAGGCCATGGAAAAAGGCTCGTTTTTCCTGTCGGGCATTGAAAAAGAGGGCCTGCTCCAGGCAACGGAACTGGCAGTTGCCATGAATGCGATGAACGACCTGGGCAGCAGAGTGCCCGACTATGTGGATGAAAACGTATCCTCCAGAGTGGTGAAAATCATTCAAAGCTATACATCGATCGTCAATAAGACGGTCTGGAAAAAATCATAACCACCGGCACTGCCGGTGGTTTCCTTTATGCACGATGAAACAACGGGTGCCGCAATGCGGCACCCGTGAGGCTGTCAAGAAGCATCGTTTTAGCATCGGCGTGGGAATACGAAGCCTCATTCTGTGTATTTTTTCTTTTGGGTCTCGCTGATGCCACGCAATTTATTATAGGTGGCTAAGTCTTCCAGCAGCAACTTCATCGTGCTGTCCAGCTTACTGCCCTCACGGTAGTCGGCTTCAAACATCCAGTCGACACGTCCATGGCGCAGCAAAGGCGCTGCTTTTTCTTCCTGATTTTTCTGGTAGATGGCAATGGAATGACCGCCTTCGGACTTGACCAGCTTCATGCAGGGAACATCCGTCAAGCCGTCGCCGATGTAGATCATATTGCTGAAGAACACACGCTTTTCGGAATCGGGTCGGGAGTTATTCAGGTCTGTATCGTTATTGATATCCAGCACGCCCTTATTGATTCGGTAGACGAACTGGGTCTTATTAGTATAGTTTACCGCCATCTTCGGCCAATAGGCCTGTCCGTCTTTGTACAGGAATTCACAGGCGTAGATACGCTTAAAATACTTGGCAATGGATGTACCCTCGATGATCTCTTTCAGGCCGGAGGACAGCACATAATGCTCCACCTTCACGCCTGCTTCATCTGCATAGCGGTTGATCCGTTCAAACCACCCCTCCACGCCAGGATGATATTCAATATCCTTGCCGCAGTCCACCAGCGTTTGCCGTGTCAGCGGGTTGCCGGACTGATGCGCGGTCTCCACCATGCAGTACATATAGGTCAGGATACTGTCCATGGTCTGCTCGGCGGCCACCTCAGCCGTATGATTCCAGAATTCGCTGGGCTGCATTCCGACGCTGGGAATAAACGTATATTCCTGCATATCACGGGTACACAGGGTCTTATCAAAGTCATACATAATGGCAACGATGGGTTTTTTCATATAAAAATCTCCTTTCGGGGCTTGTTTTAGTAGATTATTATAGCATTTCCCCCTCCCCTTGTCAACTCATTCCTGCTCTTTGGGGCGTTTATATCTGCCATGGGGTTCCCATTCCGGCAACGGATAGCGCTGCATGGCTCCGAAGATCCGTTCTTTCAGGTCAGGATAGGTCTGGCTCAACTCGTAGATCAGGGTTTTGACTTCCTCCCTTTTGGTCGACTTATCCACAGGACAGCGATTTTCCACCACCGGCAGCTCCATGCGCCGCGCAAAATGGTCCACGGTTTTCTCATGGATGTAGAGCATTGGGCGGATCTGGACGATACCGGTACGGTCCAAATTCGTCACCGGCTGGAAACAGCTGATTCGTCCCTCAAAAATCAGGGACATCAAAAAAGTCTCCACCGCATCGTCATAATGATGTCCCAACGCCAGTTTGTGAAATCCTTTGTCCAGCAGTGCTTGATTTAATGCACCACGGCGCATTTTGGAGCACATGGAACAGGGATTTTTTTCCTTGCGGTAATCGAAGATAATAGGGCCGATCTCCGTTTTCACCACAGTGTAGGGCACATCCAGCTCCCTGCAAAAGCGCTCTATGCCGCTGTAGTCCATCCCCAGTCCCATATCAATTGTGATCGCTTCCAATTCAAAAGGCTTATCAAAATAAGAGCGCAGGCCGGCCAGCAGCTGCAAAAGCACCAAACTGTCCTTTCCACCGGACACACCGACCGCTATTTTATCCCCTGCCTCGATCATTTTATAATCATCGATACAGCGGCGCATCAATCCCATCATTTTTTGCATTGTTTTATTTCCTCCGAGTTTAAAAATAGAAAGTGAGCATTTGCGAGTATTTCAAAGAATTTGCGAGATTTTAAAAGGTACGACCGGATTTCGTAAAAATCTTCAAAAAAGTTGTTGACTTTTTCTTTTGACTGTGATATAAATTACAAGCGCTTTGGTAGTTATTGTACTGCCTGCGCCTGAATTTGTCAAAATATTTTAACTTTCGGAGGAAAGAATATGTCTACTACATTCGCTAAGAAGGAGACCCTGGAGCGTAAGTGGTATGTCATCGATGCAGCCGGCAAGCCCCTGGGTCGTACCGCCGTCATCGCTGCCAACCTGCTGCGCGGCAAGCACAAGGTCGATTTCACCCCCAATGTTGACTGCGGCGACAATGTCATCATCATCAACACCGACAAGGCTATCCTGACCGGCAAGAAGCTGGAGCAGAAGACCTACTACCGTGTTACCGGTTGGATCGGCGGTCTGAAAGAGACCAAGGCTCGCCACATGATGGAGAAGCGTTCCGACTACGCTGTGGAGCTGGCTGTCAAGGGCATGCTGCCCAAGAATGCCATCGGCCGCAACGCCA
>CAZVMK010000084.1:0-4775 GCA_964628315.1 uncultured Oscillospiraceae bacterium | reverse complement strand
TCCTCGGAATTTTCATGGTAATATTCATCACGGTACAGGAACATGACCGAGTCGGCATCCTGCTCGATGGCGCCGGATTCACGCAAGTCGGACAATATGGGGCGCTTATCCGTTCGGCTCTCCACCGCACGGGACAGCTGGGACAGGCAGATGACCGGAACATTCAGCTCCTTGGCCATGATCTTCAGCGAACGGGAAATTTCGCCGACCACGGTAACACGGTTGTCACTGTTTCCCTTGCCATAGCCGGAGCCCTGCATCAGTTGCAGGTAGTCGATGATGACCAAGCCCAGATTTTCCACACGGCGGCATTTTGCGTTGATATCCGCAACAGTGACGGACGGATTATCATCGATACGAATGTCCGTTTGGCTCAGTGCCGCCGAAGCCATGCACAGTTTTGTCCATTCCTCCTCGCTGAGTTTGCCGGTAGCGAGTTTTTGCAGCTCCACAAAACTTTCGTTGGCCAAAAGGCGCATTGCCAACTGCTCTCGGGACATTTCCAAGTTAAAAATAGCCACGGTCTTTTTATATTTTTTTGCCACATTCACACCGATATTCAGGGCAAATGCGGATTTACCCATAGCCGGACGGGCTGCGATCAGCAAAAGGTCGGATTTGTTCAGGCCGTTGATTTTCGTATCCAGATCACGCAAGCCGGAAGAAAGGCCAGGAATGGCAGACTCGGATTGGCTCAGTTCTGTCAGGTGGTCGAACACCTTGTGCAAAACGGTGCCGATGTGCTCCAGAGAGTCTCCCCGTTCCCCTTTTCGCAGCGCATAGATCTTTTTCTCCGCAGACTCCAGCATTTCCGCAGGGGTTCCCACCTGGGACTGGACGGTCTCCGAAATATCCACTGCCGCCTGCGCCAGGCCACGCAACATGGCCTTGTCCCGAACGATGTTGGCATAGCGCACGGCATTGGCCGCCGTGGGGGTAATGTCCATCAGCTGCAAGATATAATCACGGGAATTATCGTGGTAAACGCCCATTTCACGCATTTTGTCCAACACAGTCACAGGATCGATGGTCTGGGAATAGTTGAACATGGTGTAGATGGCTTCATATATCTCCCGATTTTGCTGCAAATAAAAGTCTTCGGGTTTGATAACTCCGATCACATCGGCAACACAGCGGCTGTCGATGAGGATGGAACCGAGGACGGACTGTTCCGCTTCCAGCGATTGCGGTGCCTGTCGGTTCAGTAATTCATCCATGGAAATGCTCCTCTTCTGTCTAATGGGCGGGACCGTGGGACAAATAGGCATCGGCCTTTTCCAGGACCCCTTTCAAATCAGGGAAGGTCAGTGTCGCCATAGCCTGTTCGTAGGACAGGCAGGCCACCTCCGACACTTCCTCCGGTTGGCAGCACGGCGTTTGCCCTGCATACTCTGCCAGAAAATAGACGGTATTTTTAGTATAGCCAGGGCGGTGCGGCAGCGAATAGTACAGCTCTTCACGAAACCCCTCTATCAGCTTCACACGCAGCCCCACCTCTTCCAATATCTCTCGCAGTGCCGTTTCCTGCTCTGTTTCCCCCTGCTCCATGTGGCCTTTGGGAAATCCGTGATTCCCATTGCTCTGGCGGATCACACAGTAACGCACTTGTCCCGTTTCTTCGGTAAACACAATAGCACCGCAAGATTTTTCGGTTTTCATTAAGCTTCCTCGATCTTCACCGTCAGAGGGGCGGTGATCTCATAGCCCAGCTTGCAGGTCACGGTGTAGGTGCCTACGGACTTGATGGTATCGGAAATAACGATTTTACGCTTATCCAGCTTGATCCCGCTGTTTTTTTCCAGCGCATCGGCAATTTCCTGATTGGTCACAGAACCGAACAGGCGGCCGGCACCGCCGCCTTTGCAGGTAACGGTCAATGTCAGGGTGCGCAACTTATTTGCAGTCTCCATAGCCTCAGCCTTTTCCCGTGCAATCCGCTCAGCGGTCGCTTTATCGTTCATCCGCATGGTATTGACGGCATCGGCGGTGGCCTCAATAGCCACCTTTCGGGGCAGCATATAGTTTCTGGCGTAACCGTCGGAAACCTCGATCATCTGTCCTTTTTTGCCTTTGCCCTTAACATCCTGCAACAAAATAACTTTCATATAATAATCTCCTATTACTCCTCATAATATTTTTCAATAGATGTGATCAAATCATTCAGTACCGCATTGACCGTTTTGCCTTTGATCTGTGCACCGGCCGTTGCGGTATTGCCGCCGCCACCCAAAGGCTCCAAAATCATCTGCACATTGGCGTCACCGATACTACGGGCGGAAATGTAAACCGTCTCTCCATCGGGATAAAGCACAAACGAGCAGGTGATACCGGAAATATCCAGCAAGTCGTCTGCCGCCTGAGCAGCCAGAGGACGGGTCGTTCCGGTATTCAGAGCGGCGATGGCGATCTCTTTCCGGTAAACACGGGCGGATTTAACGATTTGGTACTTGGCCATAGTCTCCTGGAAATCATTCTGCAACAGTTTTTTGACTTCCACGGTGTCGGCGCCCATTCGCTTCAGCATGGCTGCAGCCTCGAATGTACGCTCGCCGGTACGAACGTTGAAACTCTTGGTATCCAGGAAAATGCCGGCCATCAGGCTCTTGACTTCGATGGGCAACACGTCCTTTTTCTCCACCGCATACTGCAACAGCTCCGTTACCAGCTCAGATGCGGAGGAAGCATAAGGCTCATGGAGGTTGACCACCACAGGGTCAATATACTCGGCCGCACGGCGGTGATGGTCGATCACGCAAATACGGCTCATGGCATCGAGCAACGGTCTGCATTCGGTCTGGTCGGGGCGATTGGTGTCAACCACCACCAGTGTGCTCCGGTTGTCCGCCACCAACAGCGCCTCATCACCGCCGATAAAGACGTTGGCATATTCCGGCACCTGCACGATCTCCGTCAGCAGAGACTTGGCGGCATTATTCTCCCAGTCAATAACGATATTGAACTTTTTATTTGCCTTTCTGCACAGGCAGGCAACGCCCATAGCGGCACCCACTGCATCCAGATCGGCATTTTTGTGTCCCATAATGAACACCTGGCTGCTGGTAGCGATCAGCTCCATCAAAGAGTTGGCCGTCACACGGGAGCGGACCTTACTTCTTCTATCCATCTCCTTGGCTCTGCCGCCAAAGAAGCCGAAATTCAGTCGGTCTTTGATGACCGCCTGGTCACCGCCACGGCTCAGGGCCATTTCAATGGACAAGGCGGCGAAATTATAGCTTTCTTCAAAATCGGTGCCATCGACACCCAGGCCAATGGAGATCGATGCCGACAAACCGGAGGGATTGACGATGGCATGGACATCCTCCAGCACGGGGAATCGTTCCTGCATGGCGTTATCCAGATCTCGTTTTTCAAAAACCAGCAAATAACGGTTTCGCTCCAACTTACGCAGCAGGCCGTGGTAGCCCTCTGCCCATGTGGTGATGGCGCTGTTGATGTCGGCATCCATGGTGGAAATGGTGTTTTCCGGCAAATTCATGGTCAGCTCTTCATAATTGTCCACCAAAATAATGGCAACGACCGGACGGGAACGGATGTATTCATCCCGTACCTGGTACATTTCCGTCATATCGCTCAGATAAACCATGCCCAGTAAAACGCCGGTATGTTCTTCGGAATGGATCAGCGTTCCGTAGATCCGATAGCGGCGTGTGCCCACGGATACATCATAAGGGTACTCTGTTTTTCCGGCCACCAGCCAATCCATGCCCACACCAGGTAACAGCTGGCCGATGGTTTCCTCAGGCAGGCGCTCTTTCATGCCCGTCACCTTTACAAATCGGTCACTGGCCCAAACAACGCCACCGTCGCCCAGTCGCACCAAAGCCATGGGCAGAGGGCTTTCTGTTCCCTTTGATGTAAAATCCGCAGTCTGGAACGCCTCCTGCACAAAAGAAATGATTTCCTTATGCCTTAGCCGGCGGTTGACCATATATATAACAGACATGGCCACAGTCAGCGCAAGCCCGATGGCCGCCAGATAATAGCTCTGCATAAGTGCGGCGGCAACACAGAAGCACAGCATCACCGCAAAGCACCAGCTGTAGCTGGGGCGGAATATTCTTCTCGTTCTTTTCTCTTTTATTTTCCGACTCATAAATTCTCGCCTCCAAAATGGGCATTGACACCCATGATATTACTATATGCTCTTCTATTATAACAAACGATGGCAGGATTGGCAACAGCTTTTCTTCCTTTCTGAAAATTTTCCCCAAAAAAGTGTCGAAAAAAAATTGTATACTTTTGGGCTTCTTTGTGCTATACTAATCGTAGTATGCGTCGGGTGGGCAGGCCCGAGCGACCTTTCCCTGCTATTGGCAGGGGCATTCAAAACTGAAAATATTGCAGGCGCATTTGCCGTTCCAGGGTGATACAGGGCCACGGACGGCGAACACGGCTGCCTGATTGTTATGTCTGATCGACATTTACGAAAGGAAAGGAGCACAAAATTTGGCAGATAAATTAAAAATCATCCCTCTGGGCGGTTTGGACGAAATCGGTAAAAACATCACCGTTTTGGAATACGGCAAAGATATGATCGTGGTCGATTGCGGTCTGGGTTTCCCCGAGGAAGATATGTACGGCGTTGATCTGGTCATACCCGACTTCACCTATCTGGTGCAGAACAAGCGGAAGCTAAAGGGAATGTTCATCACCCACGGTCACGAGGATCACATCGGTTCCATCCCCTACTGTATGCAGCAGGTCAACTGTCCCATCCACGGCACCGCCATGACCAACGGCCTCATCAAACTGAA
>CAZVMK010000083.1:0-4775 GCA_964628315.1 uncultured Oscillospiraceae bacterium | reverse complement strand
TCTCCCACGGGCTAAAAAGTGTCCACCGGACACTTTTCTTAACGCCCTTTCGAATTCCTCCAACATCTGAAAAAGCGCCCGACCGCTTTGCAGTCAGGCGCTTTTTGGTCGGAGTGTCGGGATTCGAACCCGAGGCCTCTTGGACCCGAACCAAGCGCGATACCAAACTTCGCCACACCCCGATAACTGTGATATTATAATGAATTTTTCTGCTTATGTCAAGCCCCAGAAGACCAATTTCGAAAAAATGGTTGTAGGCTTGTCAAAGATGTGTGACAAATAGAAAAATGGCATTTGGATTTCATGCCTTTCGTAAACTTAGGTAGGGGGTGTGGATATGAAGCCGGAAAACGAAAAGAAATTTATGAGCACGGCGCTGATGGCTCTTTTTATGGTGGGGGTACTACTCTGGGCGCGGCAAATGCTGGCCGGTTGGCTTTTGCCGGACGGGCAATTTCTTGAGGCATTGGCTCATAACGTACAAAATAGGGAAGGGCCTTTGACAGAAGCGGTGTTTTCTGCCATCGAAGAGTGGTTCCTCTATGAATAAAGCAGGAATTTGGATACGAACAGAGGGGAGTTTTCTTATTTTACTGGCATTGCTACTGCTGCTTTTGCCATTTCAATGGATCGTTGCAGCCATAACGGCGGCGCTGATCCACGAATGTTGCCATTATGGTGCGATCCGTTTGCTGGGAGGCCGTGTTTATGGCTTGTGCCTGGATATGCGTGGTGCAAAAATGGAGGTAGAACCGATGACACCTGCGAAAGAACTGACAGCGGTTCTGGCCGGCCCCATCGGTTCTGCACTCCTGATTTTGACGGCAAGATGGATGCCACGATTGGCAATTTGCGGTTTGGTTCATTGCCTGTTTAACCTGATACCGCTGTTCCCGCTGGATGGTGGGCGTGCTTTGCGCAGTGCTGCAGAGTTGTTATTACCGCCGGAAAAGAGAAAACAGGTTTTTGCGTGGTCTCAAAAAATCGTTGCCTGGTGCATCGGGATTGGCAGTGCGGTTTTGACAGTCCGGTGGGGGATGCCTGTGGCCGTTTTGGGCATTTGGCTCGTTTGGCACCAAAGAAAAATGAGAATTGTTTGACAAGCGGCTCATTTGGCGGTACAATAAGATAACAATCAGCAAAAGAGGTAAAAATATGGACGAACGTTTACGGCGTATTCTGCCCACGGTGCAAAAACCTGCCCGTTATACCGGCGGCGAATACAATGAAATAAAAAAGGACCCCAGCCAGGTTCGTGTAAATATCGCCTATTGTTTCCCCGATACTTATGAAATCGGTATGTCCAATGTCGGTATGCGAATTCTCTACGGTGTCATGAACGAGATGGAGGGCGTCTGGTGCCAACGTGTCTTTGCTCCGTGGGGAGATATGGAACAGACGATGAAAGAGAACGGAATTCCGTTGTGGGCGCTGGAAAGTCAGAAACCGGTCAAGGATTTTGACATGATCGCCTTTACCATCGGTTACGAAATGTGCTATACCAATATCGTCAATATGCTCATGCTCTCTCAGGTGCCTATCCACGCAGCGGAGCGCAACGACCTTAAAAATATTGTATTTGCCGGTGGCGTGTGCGCATTCAATCCTGAGCCGCTGACACCGTTTGTGGACTTTTTCTCTCTTGGTGAGGGCGAGGATATCACCGTGGAAATCGTATCGCTTTACGACAAGGCGAAAACGCAGCAGTGGACAAAGGAACAGTTTTTGCTGGAAGTGTCTAAAATTCCTGGAGTCTATGTGCCTTCTTTCTACGAGCATCAATATAACGATGATGGTACGCTGAAATCGATCACTGCGACCAATGGTGCTCCTGCAAAAGTGACGAAGCGGATCGTGGAAGATCTGGATCATGCATATTGGCCGACGAAGATGATCGTTCCGTCAACGGAAATCGTCCATGACAGGGCAAATCTGGAAGTGTTCCGTGGATGTATCCGTGGTTGCCGCTTCTGTCAGGCCGGCTTCTCTTGCCGACCGGTGCGAAAAAAGAGTCCGGAAGTGCTCTACCGTCAGGCCGTGGAAACCCTGGAAAACTCCGGTCACAATGAGATCACACTTTCCAGCCTCTCTACTTCCGACTATCGTGGACTGAAAGCATTGACCGATGAACTGATCCCGTATTGCCATCAGAACAATGTGAATTTGTCCGTGCCGTCCCTGCGTGCGGATAATTTCTCTCGGGAATTGATGGAAAAACTGCAAACTGTCCGCAAAAGCGGATTGACCTTTGCCCCCGAAGCCGGTACCCAAAGACTGCGAGATGTGATCAACAAAAATCTGACCGAAGATGAGATATTGACTACCTGCGCCAATGCATTCTCCGGCGGCTGGAATAATGTGAAATTGTATTTCATGCTGGGCCTGCCTACGGAGACCGATGAAGATGTTTTGGGCATTGCGGAGTTGGTGTACAAAATCATCCAGACGTGGAAAGCGGAAGCCAGCAACAAAAAGCGTGGCTTGCGTGTCCACGTGGCAACGGCCTACTTCGTGCCGAAGCCGCATACGCCGTTCCAGTGGGAACAACAGATCACCCCCGAGGAATACCTGCGGCGTTGTAAATTGCTGAAAAGCCATTTCTACTCCAAATCCATCGAATACGACTATCATGCGCCGGATCTGAGCCGATTGGAAGCGACTTTTGCCCGTGGCGATCGCCGCCTGGCGGCCGTCATCGAGGAAGCGGCAAAAAACGGTGCCCATCTGGATGGCTGGGATGAGTATTTCCGCTACGACCTATGGCTGGATGCTTTCAAAAAATGCGGCGTGGAAATGTCCCACTACACCACAAGAGGCTTCGGTGAAGATGAGATCCTGCCCTGGGACAGCATCGATGTAGGCGTTACAAAGAAGTTCCTGCAACGGGAACGGAAACAGGCCTATGCAGGGAAGATCACAGCCGATTGCCGTGCCGGATGTGCCGGATGCGGCGCCAACTGCCTGCTTGAGGAGGTGCAATGCGATGCTTAGACTGCTGTTTGAAAAGACCGGAAATGCGGTCTACATCTCCCATCTTGACCTGATGAGGCTGTTCCAACGTGCATTTAAACGAGCAGGTCTGCCGTTGACCCATACCCATGGATTCAATCCCAGACCTTCCGTGTCCATTGCGTTGCCTATGTCTGTGGGCGTAGAAAGCAAATGTGAACTGCTGGATTTTGAACTGGAAGGGGAGCGCGTGCCCTGTGATGAGATATTGCAACGGCTCAATGAAGTGCTGATCGATGGCGTTCACGGTTTGCAGGTCTATGAAGACGGTCAGAAAATCAAAAATATTGCTTATCTGGACTGTGTGGTCACCTTGGAATACGATCATCCTATCGGGGAAGAAGCTGTGCAACAGGTAGAAGAGCTGTTCCGCAGGGAAGAGGTCCTGGTAGAGAAGAAGAGTAAAAACGGGATTTCAGAGCAGAATATTATTCCTATGATCCGTCGTTTGACAGTGACAAAGGAGGAAAAACAGCTGGTGATCGCAGCACGTGTGTGTTGCCAAAATCCCACCCTGAATCCAATGCAGCTGTCAGTGGCAGTAGATAAATATCTGCCCGATTTAAAGCCGGATCATACCGATTGTGCCAGATTAGAAATTTATGATGCAGAAGAAAAGGTTTTTCGATAAGGAGAGACGATATGAAAGATTTAATTGAACTGGAAGAGTGCCCCATTTGCCGTGGCCCTGGAATGCTGATGCACGAGGGCAACTGGAATGTTCAGGTGGAGTGCGCCGATTGCAGTGCCCATACGGTATTTGTGGAGTACGAAACCGAGGAACAGAAAGAGGCGGCTGAAAAGCAGGTCGTGTCTTTGTGGAATATGGGCAAAGTCGTTCACGGAGAGCGTGGCGAGTAATTTCCGTCGGTCAATAATATGAATGTCCTCCGCAAACGGTATGTGACCGTCAGCGGAGGACAAATACGTTCACTGAAAAGAAAAAAAAAATTTTGAAAAAATGAAAAATAATGCTTGCATTTTTCGGCAAGGTGTGCTAATATACTCAAGCGCTGAGGCGCAGGAGAAAAATATCCGGGTGTGGCGAAGTTTGGTATCGCGCTTGAATGGGGTTCAAGAGGCCTCGAGTTCGAATCTCGACACTCGGACCAACGGGCAAGTCTGAAAGGACTTGCCCGTTTTTTGTGCGAAAGGTTATGGCTAAGAAAAGTGGAGATGCTACTCGGGCATCTCCACTTTAAAACGACTTAGATATTTTATTTCTTGCCGTATGCTTCATTGAAGCAAATCACAAGACCGATGACCATGATGGCAAGGCCAATGATGAAAGGCACCAACATGTTCGTACCGAGGAACGAGCCGAGCAAACCGTCAATGCCGTTATAATTCCACGGATTGAGAGCGGCATAAATAAAACTAAATGCTGAAAAGACTAATCCAATCAAGGTGATCAGCACGCCGAATATCATTTTATTACTCACTGGGTTACACCCCCCTTTGATGTTTTTATTATATGGCTGTTGCCGTTGAAAGTCAAATGAAATTATCTGCTGGCTTTCTTTAAACGGATTTCTTTGAAAAAGTGCGGAAAAATTAAAAATAATGCTTGATTTTTCTGAAAACATCTGGTATAATACCTCAGTCTTTAAAGCAAGGTGAGTCCTCTGCGATGCCGGAACCATATCGCCGGATGAAAAACATCGTAAGAACGCCCAATATTAAGGAGGATATAGATATGGATTTGGTTAAAGCTCTGTCCAGCCAGTACATGAAGCAGGAACTGCCCGAAATGCGGGTCGGCGACA
>CAZVMK010000082.1:0-4885 GCA_964628315.1 uncultured Oscillospiraceae bacterium | reverse complement strand
TTCTTGACCATCTGGCCGCCGACGGAACCTGCTTCACGGGAGGTCAGGTGGCCGTTATAGCCCTGCTTCAGGTCAACGCCGACCTCATTGGCGGCCTGCATCTTAAACTTGTCCATGGCTTCACGAGCCTCGGGAATGTTGAGCTGATTGTTGTTCTTCATAATCATTCTCTCCTTTTCACTTTCGCTTGGCGTTTTCTTTCGCCGCACACATAGCTTTGCCGAAAATGGAGAGAATATGATTGTTTCTTTTCGGAAAAGAGCGCAATTTGTGGAAATCAGACGAACCGCTTTTAATTGCTTGAAACGTAAGCCATGGTCGCCTGGAACTGCATTGTCAGCATCTGACCGAGTTCGGCCTGGGAAAAATGGCAGGTTTTGGTGGCGCAAAGAGCGCCGATACCGAAGGTGTGGATCCATACATTTTCAAAAAGCTGTTTCGCCTTTGCCTCGGAAAGACCGTAGTCTTTTTTAATGGCATCGATACACAGCTGGGCTTCCTGACCCAGCAGATCGAACATATCATCAAAGGTGTCGGCCGCTTGGTTTTCCTGCATGAAGAGCAACTGATACAGTTTTGGCTCCTGAATGCCGAACAATACCATCTTCATGCCGATTTGCTTGAAAACGGGCATGGGCTGAGAAAGGGATGGGGTGAAATGCTCAAATCTTTCCATGGCCGCAATGCGAACTTCCTCTTTCACTTCTTTCATGGTGTTGAAAATGGTGAAAATCGGCCGTGCGGAGCTGCCCAGGGCAACCCCCAGGGATTGGGCGGTCAGCGCATCGATGCCCTTTTGAGATACGACTTCCAGAGCGGCGGCAACGATTTCGTCCTTGGTGAATTTTGGCTTTGGTGGCATGGTGATTTCCTCACAGTTTTTTAAAATGTTTATTTTACATTATTTGGTTTTATTATATGAAATACGGCTGATTTGTCAAGAAATGTTTTCTGTTTTCACAGAATGTCTATCAATAAAGGCCTCCTTCAACAGGAGGCCTGAAAAGAGCTGTATTTACCACGGGTGATGAGATGTGCCACGGCGACCGCCAGCGCGCCGAGGGCTTCCCAGAGCATATCCGTCATGGTATCATGCAGCCCGATATCAATATAGCCTGGCAGAGTCACGCCATCGACTACAACTTCGGAAATGTTTCCGATAAAACCGGTAGAGCCGATTTGCTCACCCAAAAGGTAGGAATGAAATCCGGAAATCAGCGTGTCTTGTTGCATGTCCGTGCCGAAAAAACTGTCCATTCCGAATTCACAGAATTCCCATAGCACAGAGATGGCCATAGAGAAGCACAGCGCAAACAGTGCGGCCATCAGGAAATTTTTGGATTCTGATTTGACCAGGCGTTGAAACATGAAAAGCCCGATTAGGGCAAACATCACGCCGCCGAGACCGTGCAGCAACTTATCCCACCAACACAGGGTATAATACAGCTCATGGCACTGCCCCAGCATAGGACCGACGGCGTAAAACAGCGTCAGCAGATAAAGAGGGAGGGAAATTTTGAAATGGAAGATTCGCTCGCAGATCATGGGAATCAGCAGCAGAAAAACCGTGGCAAGGGCCATGGGCAGACGGTTATATTGCCGTTGGGATACCACCATAGCGAAAGTCAGCAGGGTAAATACCTCGCAGATCAGCAACGCTACGGTTCGGATAATATGCTCTTTTTTCGACATTTGGGTCCCTCCCGATGGTTTAAGCCTTTCGGCTTTGAATTTTTCTCCACAAGTAGTATGCCACAACGGAGATGAGGGATATCCCAACCGTTAAAATCACCGCGAACCAGAACAGGGGAGAGCTGGGATCGGAAATGCTCATACCCAGCAAGGTGGCTGCAATGGTTCCAGGGACCATTCCCAGAAAACTGCCCAGCATATATTTTCCGAAAGGCATGGAAATTGCACCGAAGTACATACTCACAAGGTCGCCTGGCAGACAATAAATGACACGAAGAAAAAAGGACAGGAAAAATTGGTTATGAGAATTTTCGCCGAAAATAGAGGCGAATTTCGGATACTTAGTCTCCAATTTCTGCACCAGTGCGGTACCGGAGAAACGACCGACCCAATAGGGAATGGCCAAATCAACGGCAACGCCAACGAAATTGATGATCGTTGCCCAGACGGGGGAGAAAAGAAAACCGCCCAACACGTTTAACACGAGAATGGGAAAGACCACCGACAGGGACTTGAACCCATACAGTGCGATCAAAAACAGCGCAGCCGGAACAGGCATACTGGGGGCGAAATTTTTTAAGCTGTCAGCGGTGATATCGGCATCCGACAGCAGAAAAATGCCCATCAGGATCAGACACAGGGTCAGGGGAACGAACCGTATCACGGTGAGCAGTTTCTTATTACCGTTGCGCACGAGCTGATACCATCCTTTGTAGTTTTGTGAACATTATGCAAGAATCCTTTCAACTATACTTCAACTGCAGTTCAACTTTTGTTGAAATTTGACAGTTGTTTTTTGATCCCTTGCAAACGGAAAACTTTATGATATACTAAAAGTACAAAAATCCCGTAAGAAAGGACATTTTTGCCATGAAATATGATTTTGATACTGTGATCGACCGCAGAGGTACCTTTGCCATGAAATGGGAACTGGAGGAATTGGGAGAGGCTTTTGGCATTCAGGCCGCCAAACTGGGGCCGGATACCATCCCGATGATGACTGCCGACATGGACCTGCAATCGCCCGAACCGGTGGTAAGAGCAATGCACACGGTGGCGGACCACATGATGTACGGCTATTCCACGGAAAAAGCCGATCGGCGGTATGCAACATCCCTGTGCCGCTGGTTTGCCGACCGTCATGGCTGGCAGATACAGCCGGAGGAGGTAGTCAGCTCTCACGGGACCTTTGGCGCATTGACCCATGTGGCGCACATGATGGCCAAAAAAGGGGAGGGCATTATCGTCATGGATCCGGTATATGGCCATTTTGCCCAGGATATCGAAAAATGGGGCAATCGGGTAGTCCGCTGTCATCTGCTTAATAATGATGGCTATTATACCATAAATTATTCCCTTTTGGAAGAACAGGCTGCCGACCCAAATACAAAATTATTGATTTTCTGCAACCCCCACAACCCAGTCGGACGGGTATGGACGGCGGAAGAGATCGGAAAAGTGGCGGAAATTTGTGAGCGCAACGGTGTTTTTGTCATTTCCGATGAAGTACATTGCGATCATCTGCGAAAAGGTGTTCGCTACACTCCGTTTTTGAAAGCCTGCACCGATCGGTCCAACGCCATCTGTCTTGTGGGCATCAACAAAAGCTTTAATATGGCAGGCCTGTCCTGCTCCAATGCCATCATTCAGGACAAGGCGTTGCGCGAACGGATTTTGGCGGATTATCCATTTTACATGCCGTCTCCCTTTGCCATTGCCGGCCAGATCGCCGCCTACAGCGAGGGAGATGAGTGGATGGATCAGGTTTGCGCCTATATTGAGAGGAACATTGATTTTGCGCTGGCATTTTTTGCAAAAAATATGCCGAAACTGAAAATTTGGAAACCGGAGGGCACCTATTGCCTGTGGATGGATTTTCGGGATTACGGCCTGACGGATGAGGAAGTGCATCGCCGCATTTATGACGAAGCCAACGTGCTGCTTCAGGATGGCACGGTCCACGACCCGCTGGAGGGGCAATGTTTCCAGCGGATGTGTGTGCCTTGTGCGCGTAGCGTGCTGGAGAGCGCCTGCCGCCGTATTGCGGATGCTTTTCGGGATGTAGAATGAAAACTGCGCTAGCCGATATCGGCTAGCGCAAATTTTAATCATTTTGACTTTCCAGTACGGCATCGATCGCCAAAACGGTGGACAAAACAAGAACTTCGTCAGCGGAGTTGAAAATATCCAGCTCATAGCTGTCGCCCCAGGTCATCCAGTGTTTACTGATGGCGGCGATGGAATGACCGCCCTGGAAAAATTCGTATTCATGGGCGAAAAAGTCCCCCTCGACTTCCCAATCAGGCCCTTCAATGCGATAATGAGGGCGCCAAAGGGAAAGCTCCTTTACCACCTGAGCGGCCTGGCTTCCGCCGATATAGATGGTATAGCGGGGGAGCCATGTTAAAAGCTGCTGCTCAATATAGGCCACTTCCCGACCGGAAAGGTCATATATGTGGAGCTTTTTTCCAAAAGTAAAAACTTCACCCTCAACATAGTAGCGGTCTGCACCGGCACCGTCTTTAATGGTGAAGCGATCGCCCCAGGTGAACACGTGCTGTTTCAGATATAATTTCATGGAACCCCTCCTTCACTGCTATTATAGCGTTGATCGGAGCAAACTGCAAGGAAAATAAAATTTTTCAAAAAAAGTGAAATTTCCTATTGACAAAACCAAATTGCCGCGCTATAATAACCAAGCGCTTGGACGATTAGCTCAGCTGGCTAGAGCATCCGCTTGACGTGCGGAAGGTCATAGGTTCGAGTCCTATATCGTCCACCAGATGAAAACCACACCGTAAGGTGTGGTTTTCTTTTTAATCATCCCATGAGAGAATTTGAACGGGTCAATGCAACAGTCCGGCAGATGGCGGAAAACAACATAGAAAACAGGGCACGATGCGACATCGTGCCCTGTTATTATACGATTTGTAAAGCCTTACAGACCGGCCTGCTCCAGCAGAGCGGGGACCTTGCTCTCCCAGCCCAGAGCCATGATGTGAACACCCTGGCAGTAGGGACGGCAGGCTTTGATGATCTCGGCGGCGATCTCAACACCGGTGACACCGGCCTTGGCGCGCTCGGGATCGGCGGCCAGACGGGCGATCATTTCATCGGGGACGTGAACACCGGCGACATTCTTGTTCATGAACTTGCACATACCGGCACCCTTGGGGATGATGACACCCAGCTG
>CAZVMK010000081.1:0-5072 GCA_964628315.1 uncultured Oscillospiraceae bacterium | reverse complement strand
GTCATCGGAAACGAAGGAGACGGCATGAGCCCTCTGGTTCGGAAAAACTGCGATGTGATGCTGTCCATCCCCATGCTCGGAAATATTTCCTCCCTCAACGCTTCCGCCGCCGCTTCGATTTTGCTGTACGAAGCCGTCCGTCAGCGTTTGGGGCATTGATCGTATAAAAGACAGGAGGGTCTTCCGTGGACGAATCCCCAAAAGAATATACCATGGATGACCTGGACGATATCATCCGAGAATACAGCACCAGGCCATCCCGAGAAAAAAACGCACCTCAGGACGCCGATACCGTCCGTCTGAGCGATACCCGTCCTCTGGGCAAAGTCCCTGCCGCCGCGGCAAGTGACGAACTCCACGACACAAAACCGCTGCCGGATCTTGACGGAGATGTGCGCGTTTATACGCCCCCCGTCAAATCCAAGGCCAAAGGGCCTTCCGCAGCGCCCTACACCTCCGGCTGGGAACCGGAATATGATGTCCCCATGGGAGAGTATGTCCCCCAGGAGCCCATCCGCTTTCCGCAAAAAAATCAGGCAAAAGATCTGCGGCAAAAGTTGGAAGAGGATGCCGACGAACAGTACCGGCAAGTAAACCCCTCCGCTTTGGGGCACTTGAAAGCAGGCATTCTGCTGAATTTGATTTTGTTCCTCGCTTCCGCCGGAACCGCCTTTTTATATCAGCAGGTAGACGGCGCCAAGCTGAAACTGATGATCCTGGGTCAGGTGCTGGTACTGCTGCTTTCCGCATTCGTGGGCTGGAAACAGCTTTTGGAGGGCGTAACGCATCTGTTCCACCGCCGTTTTCGGCTCAACAGTCTGCTGGTGATCACGCTGGCCGTATGCTGGGCGGATGCACTGCTGTGTATGAAAAATCTGCAACTGCCCTTTGCCGCCATCTTTTCTCTGCAAATGGTGATGGCCCAGTGGGCGGAATATCAGCGCCTCCAATCCCAGCTCAGCCGTTTGGACACCCTGCGTAAGGCTACCGAGCTGACAGCCATTGTAAAAAACGCCGATTATTACAAAAATCAGCCTGCCTACCAGGCTGTCAAAGTCTCCGATGAAAGCGTTCCTCCCATCTGTCAGGAACCTTCCCATGCGGAAAAGCTACTTTGCCGCTACGCCTTGCTGGTGGTCGCCTGTGGGGCAGTTCTGGCACTTGTGACCGGCATTTTGTACGATGCCGCCACCGGCATTCGTGTCTACGCCGCCGCCCTGCTGTCCGCTCTGCCGGCTTCCGCATTTGTCTGTTTCCAGCGGCCTGCGGCCATTTTGGAGCGGCGACTGCACAAGCTGGGCACCGTCCTATGCGGTTGGGAGGGGCTGAAGCATCTGGAAAAGCAGGGCTACTATCCCCTGACCCACGAGGACTTGTTCCCTGGCAGTCATGTCAAGCTCAACGGTGTCCGTTTCTATGGGGAGCGGAACCCCAACACCATCGTCTCCTATGTTTCCGCACTGATGAAAGCAGACGACGGCTCTCTGGCCAAGCCCTTTGAGCAACTGCGTTCCTCCCGAAACGCCCGTGTATGCAAAGTGGAGGATCTGACCAGCTATCCAGGCGGTGTGGGTGGGCAGATCGACGGACTTTCCGTCATTGCCGGAACCCTGGAATTCATCGAAAACATGGGCGTGGAAATGCCGGAAGTTTCTCACATTCCCCACGCCGTCTATGCGGCGGTCAACCAGAGCCTTTGCGCCGTGTTCGCCGTCAATTTCACCCGTTCCAAATCTTCCGCCGCCGGTTTGCGGACCCTGTGTGACAGCGGTCATGTCAAGCCCATCCTTGTGGACTGCGACTTTGCAATGACCGACCGGTTCCTGGAACAGAAATTTGGAGTCGACACACGCCGAATGCACTTCCCCGACTGCATGACCCGCATGACCCTCTCCGAAAAAGCGCCCCCCTCCGATGCGCCGGTCATCGCCCTGACCACACGGGACGGCCTGATGCAACGTGCTTTTGCCGTCACCGGTGCCGCTGCACTGCGCTCCTCCTGGCGGTATGGCGCCGCCATCCACATGCTGGGCGGCGGTATTGGTTTTCTGGCGGTAGCACTGCTGGCCCTATCCGGCGCCGCTGCCCTGTTGACCCCCTATAACCTGCTGCTGTACGGCTTCGTATGGATGATCCCCAGTCTGCTGATCACGGAATGGATCCGAAACACATAGTTCAAAAACCGACCTTCGGGTCGGTTTTTTCTTTCCTCTCTTCGTTTTATTGTGAAAAATAACAGGAACTTTTCCCGAAATTCAGACATTTTTCCCCTTTGCTTATCCTTTAAAATGTGGTATGATATTCGTGAACAATTTTCCACAACTGACAAAGCCTTCCATCAAGGCACAAAATAACGCAAAAAAGGAGAAAATATATGAGTCTTCCTCTCGGCGAATTTATATACCATTTTCACAATGGTTCCTCTACGCACGCCTTTGAGCATATGGGCTGTCACCCCGAAAATCGTGACGGCGTAGACGGATTTGTCTTCCGTGTCTGGGCCCCCAACGCCCAGAAAGTGACCGTTGTGGGTGATTTCAACTACTGGAACGGCAACGATCTGCCCATGCACAAGATCTCTCAGGGCATTTGGGAAGCCTGGAGCCCCCATCCTCAGGTTGGGCAGTGCTACAAGTACCTGGTCACCGGCCCCTTGGGCAACACCGTCCACAAGGCAGACCCCTATGCCTATCAGGCCCAGCAGGCCCCCGAAACTTCCAGCGTGATCTGGCTTCAAAACAACTACACCTGGCACGACAGTCTGTGGTTCGCCCAGCAGGCCAGACGGGACGTTCTCCACAGCCCCATGAATATTTACGAACTGCATATGGGTTCCTGGCGCCGCCGTTGGGACGGCACTGCTCATACCTATGCGGAACTGGCCGAGCAGTTGGTCGGATATGTGAAAGATATGGGCTTCACCCACGTGGAATTCATGCCCCTTGCCACCTATCCTTTTGACCCCAGCTGGGGCTATCAGGTCACCGGCTACTATGCTCCCACCGCCCGTTACGGCAACCCCGACGAGCTGAAAGTGCTGGTAGATGCCCTCCATCAGGCGGGGATCGGCGTTTTGCTGGACTGGGTGCCTGCCCACTTCCCCAAAGATCTGTACGGTCTGTATGAGTTCGACGGCACCTGTTGCTATGAACTGTCCGACCCCGAGATGAACGAGCACCCCGACTGGACCACCCGTATCTTTGACTTCGGCAAACCGGAAGTCAAGAGCTTCCTCATCTCCAACGCCATCTACTGGCTGAAGCAGTTCCACATTGACGGTCTGCGTGTGGATGCGGTCAGCTCCATGCTGTATCTGGACTACAGCCGCGCCAAGTACAAGCCCAATAAATTCGGCGGCCGTGAAAATCTGGAAGCCATCGACTTTATCCGTCAGCTCAACCAGGCCTGTTTCGCCGTCCGCAAAGGCACCATCATGGTGGCCGAGGAGTCCCACGCTTTCCCCATGGTCACATGGCGGCCGGAAGACGGCGGTCTGGGCTTCAACTTCAAGTGGAACATGGGCTGGATGAACGACACTCTGAAATATTTCAAGGAAGACCCCATCAACCGCAAGTACCATCACGATAAAATGACTTTCTCCATGGCCTATGCCTACTCCGAGAATTTCGTTCTGCCCCTGTCCCACGATGAAGTGGTACACATGAAAGGCAGCCTCATCGAAAAGCAACCAGGCGATTATTTCTGGAAGTTTGCCGGTCTGCGTTTGCTGCGTGGCTATCAAATGGTACAGCCTGGCAAAAAGCTGCTGTTCATGGGCGGTGAGATTGGCCAGTTCCGTGAATGGAAATACGATGAAGCCCTGGACTGGACAGTGCTCAACTACGAAATGCACCAAAAGCTGGTAGACTACAACCGTGATCTGAACCGTTTCTACAAAGAAAATTCTCCTCTGTGGGCAGATGACGGCAGTTGGAACGGCTATCAGTGGATCCAGCCCGATGACAACAATAATTCCGTCCTGTCTTTCCGCCGCATCGACCCCAAGACAAAAAAGGAACTGATCGTCGTGCTGAACATGACCCCCGTTGCACGGGAAGACTACGTGCTGGGTCTGCCCCAGGCCGGTACTTACGAGCCGGTATTCTGCTCCGATGATTGGAAATACGGCGGAACCGGTTCCCTGCCAGGCGCCGTGGAAGCCTATGAGGGCGACTATCGGGAATACAAATTCAAAGGCAATTTCCATCTTGCCCCCATGTCTTTGACCATTTTCCGCCGCAAGGGCAAAAAAAGAAGTTGATTCAAATATTTACATAAGGAGTATTTGCCATGTATTTTCAGAAAAAACGCTGCATCGCCATGCTGCTGGCCGGTGGCCAGGGCAGCCGTCTGAAGGTTTTGACCGAGAAAACGGCCAAACCTGCTGTTCCCTTCGGTGGAAAATACCGCATCATCGACTTTCCCTTGAGCAACTGCGTCAACTCCGGCATTGATACCGTGGGCATTCTGACCCAGTATCAGCCTCTGGAATTGAACGAATATATCGGCAACGGTCAGCCCTGGGGCCTGAACAAGACCCACAGCTGTGCCCAGGTACTGCCTCCCTACGAGCGCCACGACAAGAAATCCGGCTGGTATAAAGGCACCGCCAACGCCATTTATCAGAACATTGATTTCATCGAGCGTTTCGACCCCGACTATGTGGTCATCCTCTCCGGCGACCATATCTACAAAATGGACTATTCCGCCATGGTGAATTTCCACGAAAAGAACAACGCTTCCTGCACCATCGCCGTTCGGGAAGTGCCCCTGGCAGAGGCCTCCCGTTTCGGCATTCTCAACACCAACGCCGACAACTCTATCTACGAGTTTGAGGAAAAGCCCGCCAAGCCCAAATCCACCAACGCTTCCATGGGCATCTATGTTTTCAACTGGAACGTCCTTCGGGAAGCCCTGATCGCCGATGAGGAAAATCCCAAATCCTCCAACGATTTCGGCAAAAACATCATCCCTGCCCTGCTCAAGGCCGGACACAAGATGATGGCTTACCGTTTTGACGGCTACTGGAAAGACGTGGGCACCATCGACTCTCTGTGGGAAGCCAACATGGA
>CAZVMK010000080.1:0-5110 GCA_964628315.1 uncultured Oscillospiraceae bacterium | reverse complement strand
TCCGCGCTGGCTTCTGCTTCTCCGCTGGCCTGACCGACCTGATCTTCTCCGCTTCTCTGCCCGCAGCTGCCAAGACTTGGCTGATCCTGCCTCTGGGCGCTGCTGCCTTCGTCGTCTTCTTCCTGGTGTTCTACTTCGCCATCAAGAAGTTCGACCTGAAGACCCCCGGCCGTGAAGATGACGGCGAGGACGAGCTGAAGATCGAGCTGGCTAACAATGACTACACCGCTATGGCTGAGATCATTCTGGAAGGTCTGGGCGGCAAGGACAACATCGTGTCCATCGATCACTGCATTACCCGTCTGCGTCTGGAAGTGAAGGACCGTCTGCTGGTTGACGAGAAGAAGATCAAGACCTCCGGTGCTTCCGGCGTTATCCGTCCTGGTAAGACCTCCGTTCAGGTCGTTATCGGTCCTAAGGTCCAGTTCGTCTGCGACGAATTCAAGAAGCTGTGTAAGTAATGCTTCTTCGGCTATGGCCCACATAGTCTAAAAAGAACAGCCCTCCGTTTGGAGGGCTGTTTTCATATTCATAGGGCGTGTTTTTCTTTCAAAGTAACGGTGAAACGGCAACCGCCCTGGGGGAGATTTTCCGCCTTTACGGTTCCGCCCTCCAGAGTGACGATCTGCTTGACCAGAGCCAGTCCCAAACCGTTGCCCAGTTCTCTGTGAGAACTGTCGGCCTGATAGAATTTGTCGAAAATATGGGAAATCGCTTCCTCGGGAATGCCGGAACCGTTATCCGTGACCGTGCAGATCAGCGAACCGTTGCTTTTGCGCAGACAAATGGCAACGGAGCCGCCTACGGGGTCGAATTTCACGGCATTGGAGAGCAAATTGTCCCATATATGGTGCATGAGCATTTCGTTGCCGTAATAGTCCGCCTCTTCCAAATTTACGTCGAATTCGATCTCTTTTGCGGACCAGGCGGACTCCAGTGCCAGAATGGACTGGCGAATTTGCTCATCCAGACGGAAAAGGCTCTGGTTGGTGGGGATAGACTGGTTGTCGATTTTAGAAAGCAACAGAATGCTTCCGGTCAGCGTGGAAAGCCGCTTGGTGTTAAAAATGATTTTTTCCACATATTCCTGCTGTTGTTCGTTGAGATTGTCGCTGTTTTGCAGCAGGGTGGAGTAGCCCTCAATGGCGTTAAGGGGAGTCTTGAATTCATGGGAGGCATTGGAGACGAAGTCTGTCTGCAAAATTTCCGTATTTCCAAGCTCTTTCGCCATCAGATTGAAGCCGTTGTAAAGGTCGTAAACTTCCTGGGCGGTGACATTCCCGTCCAGTCGAACGGAAAAATCTCCCTTTGCTACCTGCGCCATAGCGGCGGTCAATTTCTTAATGGGGTTGAAGAATACTTTTGACAGCAACCATGTCAGCGCTGTGCTCAGCACCAGGCTCAGTGCGATGAGCGTGACCAGGGAATTATCGCTCCAGCGGCCGAAGATACTGTCCGGAAAAATCAGGGTCAGCAGATAGGTGATGCCGACGATCAAAATCATTTCGGCAGCTACCATCAGGTGAAGTCGCCAACGCAGGCTCAGACCGCGGCGCTTTTTTTGCCGCTCATTCATAGCCGCACCACCTTGTATCCAACACCGCGCATGGTGACGATCTTAAAGTCCGCATTGTCCCGAAAACGATCCCGAAGACGGCCGATATGTACATCCACCGTGTGGCTGTCCGAACCGGTATCGTAACCCCAGATTTCGTCCATCAGCTGCTGACGGGTCAGAATTTTCCCTGGCAGGGAGGCCAGTTTGTACAGTAGCATAAATTCTTTCTGGGGCAGGACCATGACCTCTTTGCCGCTGGTGACGGTCAGAGAATCCATTTCCATCACAGTATTTCCTATGACCAGACGGCGGTTGTTTATCATCTGCGCTCGCCGAAGCAGAGCCTCCACACGCAAAACCATTTCGTTGACGTTGATGGGCTTTATCATGTAATCATCTGTGCCGGAAAGGAAACCCTGGCGCATATCGTCGAAAGCATCGCGGGCGGTGATCATCATAATGGGAATGCTGCTTCCGGTCTCTCGGAGCTGGCGGACCAGTTCAAAACCGTCCATAACGGGCATCATAATATCGGAAATGATCATATCGAAATAATCACTGTCCAAGGCATCAAGGGCTTCCTGGCCGTTGGAGACGCCGGTGACAGCGTAGCCGTTGGAAATCAGGACATGGGAAAACAGTTGCCGCAGTTCTCGGTCATCCTCTGCGATCAGAATTTTCATCATAGATGGACCACTCCTTTTCTTTTGCTCTTATGATAGCACAAATCTACCCATTTTGCCAATACCTAATATAACGGTATCATCCAATTCTGAACAATCTGTCAACAAAAAATCAATATTTGTTGATTTCCTGAATGCTTTTTCGTCGTTTTAGCCACATGAAAATTCAAAATAATTGTGCTATAATATTATAAAAATCAGGAAAGTGAGTGGAATATATGCCTTTTCAGTGTGAAGATCTGGTGGTTTACGGAATTCACGGTGTTTGCCGAATTGTTGCAATAGAAACGAAAACGGTTGACCGCAAGACGGTGGAATACTATGTGCTGCAACCCTGTAGCCAGACGGAAGCGATTTACTACGTACCCGTTCACAACCAGGCGGCGGTGGCCAAAATGAGGAAAATGCTGACGGCGGCGGAGTTGAATGCCCTGCTGGACTCCGATGAAATCCAGGCGGATTGTTGGATCGCGGAAGAAAATCTGCGCAAAGAACGCTATCGCAAGCTGATCGCCCGTGCCGACTGCGCTGAGCTCATTGGCATGATCCGCTCTCTGCATCTGCACAAACAGCGACAGCTGGAGGCAGGAAAAAAGTTCCACATTTGTGATGATAATTTTCTGAAAGATGCCCAGCGGCTGATTTCGGCGGAGGTATCCCAAATTCTGCAAATCGAGCCGAACCAGGTAGAGGCTTATATTCGCAGTCGGCTGGAAAAATAATATGTTTTGAGGCGTGTTGTGTGGACAACACGCCTTTTTACAACTTTTTCGGGGAAAAGAAACATATTTACAAAAGGGTGGCTCCCGTGTTATGATATGAAAAGAATTTACGATGGGGGGATAGACTTGCGCTTACGGTTTCAAAAAGGGGATATGGTCGCCATCGTTGCAGTGGTGGTGCTGGCAGTTGCCGTGGCGCTGGCCTTTATCCCGCACGGTTCCCAACAGGCAGCACAGGTGGAAATTTATCAGGATGGAATTTTGCTGAAGACGCTTCCGCTTTCGGTCGATGCTGTTTATACCGTAAAGGGAAAATATACGAATGTGATCACCGTAGAAAATGGTCACGTGTCTGTTACTGCCTCGGACTGCCCTGGAGAGGACTGCGTACACAGCGGAAAAATCAATGCCGCAGGCCGCAGTATCGTCTGCTTGCCCAATGGGGTGGAAGTACGTGTTGTGGGCACCGACGATGACGTGGATTTTGTAGTGGGGTAAACCAATGACGAAAACAAGAAAAACTGCACTGTGTGCAGTGCTGATCGCCCTGGCCTTGGCCCTGTCTTATTTGGAGCGATTTATCCCGTTACAGCTGATCGTTCCTTTGCCAGGAGTAAAACTGGGACTTGCAAATATCGTGACTTTGCTTGCGCTGTATCTGCTGGGGGCAAAATGTGCATTTGCGATTTTGATCCCGAGGTGCATTTTAGGGGCGGTTTTCGGCGGCGGAATTACGGGATTGCTTTTTTCCATGACCGGTGGTATCCTGGCCATGGCCGTGATGGCTTTGTGCCGCAAAGTGCGGATCTTCTCGGTGTACGGTGTCAGCATTTTGGGGGCAGCTGCACATAATGTCGGACAAATTCTGGCGGCGATGGCGGTGCTTGGCTCTGTGTATGTGGCCGGTTACTTGCCGTATTTGCTGCTCGTTGCTATTGTGACAGGGCTGGCCACCGGCACCGCCGGTGCCGGTGTATTGCGGATTTTGGAGAAAAACGGTACCGTTGCAAATTGGAGGAAGTAAAATGAAGCGCAAATGTGCCCTTTTCCTGTTGACTCTGCTGGTGGCGGCAGTGCTTTGCGGCTGCGATATTTCCGCAGAGCCTGCGCAGAAGCAGTATACTGCCACATTTTTGGAGCTGTTTGACACCGTGACCACCATTGTGGGACGGGCAGAAAGTCAGGAAAGTTTTGAGAAAATCAGCGGGCAGATCCGTGATGAGCTGGAATATTATCACCGGCTGTTCGATATCTATCGGGAATATGACGGCATTCAAAACCTGAAGACCGTCAATGACAATGCGGCCGTTGCACCTGTGAAGGTGGACGAAGCCATCATTTCACTGCTGGAAGACTGTAAAAATTACTATGAATTGACGGGTGGAAAAGTCAACGTTACCATGGGGAGTGTCCTGACGTTGTGGCATGAGGCCAGGGAACAGGCGCTGGAGGATCCGCAGAATGCAAAACTGCCGGAAAAGCAGGCACTGCTGGAAGCAGCGGCTCATACTTCCCTGGATGCGGTGGTCATTGATCGGGAGAATTCGACAGTATATATCACCGACAAGGCGGTTCAACTGGATGTGGGAGCGATCGCCAAAGGGTGGGCGACCCAAAAGGTAGCGAAAAATGCGCCCGAGGGCATTTTGATAAGTGTGGGTGGCAATGTCTGTGCCACGGGCCCGAAAATCCGGCCGGATACTCCTTGGGTTGTGGGGATTCAGAACCCTGACGGGTCGGAGCACTATCTGCATACATTGAATATTTTGAGCGGTTGTGTCGTTACCAGCGGTGACTATCAACGGTATTTTACGGTTGACGGCAAAATCTATCACCACATCATCGATCCCGAAACACTGATGCCATCGGACTATTGGCGAAGTGTGACCGTGGTTTGCGAAGAGTCCGGCCTGGCCGATGCCCTGTCTACAGCGCTGTTTTTGCTTCCCATGGAGGAGGGAAAGCAACTCCTGGCACAAGTGGGGGCCCAGGCCATGTGGGTCGATGCCGATGGACAGAAATACTATAGCGAAAACTTTGAGGCATTCATCCGAAATTAAAAGGAAAAAAATGTATTATTTTGAAGTTTTGTGCCAGCCAAAAGCCTCCCTTGTGTAAAGGGAGGTGGCAAAAATCTATGATTTTTG
>CAZVMK010000079.1:0-5124 GCA_964628315.1 uncultured Oscillospiraceae bacterium | reverse complement strand
GCGCACCCCGTGGCTTCAACATCACCGTGCGTAACATCAAGGTTTCTGCCGGTGCAGGCTTCCTGGTCGCTCTGACCGGTGAGATCATGACCATGCCTGGTCTGCCCAAGGTTCCTGCTGCTGAGCGCATCGACGTGGACGAGACCGGTAAGATCTCCGGCCTGTTCTAATTCCCGATTTTTAAAAGCACAGGCGGCCCCCGCCTGTGCTTTTTCAAAATGATTTGAAATCAACTCGTGCCTCTCCCCATGGGAGAGCCTATTTTGACATCGTAGGAGAAACAATTTATGGATATGACAATGGAAAATTGCCGGAAATTTGTGGAGGTGCTGGCATCCGATGCACCGGCACCTGGTGGCGGCGGCGCAGCGGCGCTGGTTGGCGCCATCGGCACTGCTCTGGGCAACATGGTGGGTTCTCTGACCGTCGGCAAGAAAAAGTATGCCGAGGTCGAAGAAGAGATCATCGCTCTGAAAGCAAAGTGCGATGCTTTGCAGACGGAACTTTTGAACCAGGTGGAGGCGGACGAGGTCAACTTCCTGCCTCTGGCAAAGGCTTACGGCATTCCCAAGGATGACCCCGATCGGGATAAGATCATGGAAGAGGCTACGATCATCGCCTGCTCCACACCCATGCACATCATGGAGCTGTGCTGCCAGGCCATCGAGTATATTGCCGTGTTTGCCGCCAAGGGCAGCCGTCTGGCTGTTTCCGATGCAGGCTGTGGCGCCGTGTGCTGCAAAGCAGCATTGCAGGCCGCTTCTTTGAATGTGTTTATCAACACCAAGAGCCTGAAAAATCGGGAAGTTGCCGAGGAAATGAACGCCAAGGCCAATGGTATGCTGACCAAGTACTGCGCCATGGCCGATGAAATTTTCAATACTGTAAAGGCCGGTTTCGGTCAGTAATAAATTGGAGGAAAATAAAATGGCTAAACTGTTGCTGGGCAAGGAAGTTACCGATGCCCTGAATGCAAAATTGCAGGAGCGTACCGCTGCTCTGCGTGAAAAGGGCATTGTGCCCACTCTGGGCATTGTCCGCGTGGGCGAAAATCCCTCTGATCTGTCCTATGAGAAAGGCGCCACCAAGCGCGCTGAGCTGGTGGGCGTGGAAGTGAAGAACTACATTCTGCCCGAGGATGCCACCAAGGAGCAGGTGCTGGCCGTCATCGACGAGGTCAATGCCGATGCTTCCATCCATGGCGTGCTGATGTTCCGCCCCCTGCCCAAGCACCTGAAGAACGACCAGAATGAGATCTGCAACCGTCTGGACCCCAAGAAGGACGTGGATTGCATGACCCACATGAGCAACGCCTGCGTTTTCGAAGGCCTGAACGACATGGGTTTTGCCCCCTGCACACCTGCCGCCTGCATGGAGATCCTGGATTTCTACGGCATTGATTGCAAGGGCAAGTCCGCTGCCGTTATCGGCCGCTCTCTGGTGGTCGGCAAGCCTGCTGCCATGATGCTCATGGGCAAGAACGCCACCGTCACCGTCTGCCACACCAAGACGACCAACACCGCTGAGATCTGCCGCAATGCCGATATCATCGTGTCTGCCGCCGGTGTGCTGAACAGCCTGACGGCTGAGTATGTCCGTCCTGGCCAGGTGGTCATCGATGTGTCTATCAACTGGGATGCCAACAAGCCCAACGCCAAGGGCGGCCTGGGCGGTATCGCCGGTGATGCCAAGTTTGAGGAAGTGGAGCCCATCGTTGAGGCCATTACTCCCGTTCCTGGCGGTGTCGGTTCCGTTACCACATCCGTGCTGATGAAGCACGTGGTGGAAGCTGCCGAGCGTATCTGAGATATGCGTTAAAAAGTCCTGTCCCAACGGGGCAGGACTTTTTTCAAGATCATTGTGTGAGGGACATACATGAAAAAAATCAGAAATCTGTCGGAAAGCAACTTTTTGAAGCTGTTTTTCGCATTTATTACTGCCTGTTTCCTGATCGCTGCCTTCTTTATGCCGGATAGAGCAAGTATGTTCGATGGCTGGGTCAAAATCATGACCTCCACCTGTAAGATCTCCACCAACTATTTTGATTTGGGCGGCTATGCGGCCACTTTCTTCAATATGGGCATGGTGGGCCTGTTCTGTTTGCTGCTGTTTTGCCTGACAAAGGCAACGGTCAATAACGTGTCCACGCTGGCGTTTTTGCTGACGGTAGGCTTCGGCTCCTGGGGCATCAATTCTCTGAACATCCTGCCTTCCATGTTGGGCGTGCTGCTGTACTGTGCCGTCAAACGGGAAAAAGTCAGCGCCAACGTCAACGCCATGCTGTTTTCTACCGGCATTGCGCCGCTGATCTCCGACTTGCTGCTGCGCTATCCCAATGCGGAAACGGTGGGATTTAACTGGCTGGGACTGGCCATTGCACTGCTGGTGGGACTGGTCATCGGTTTCTGCCTGCCTGCCGGACTGACCCATTCTCCCAAGGTCCACAAGGGCTTTGATCTGTACAGCGCCGCTCTGCCCATCGGCATGACCGCATTTTTCCTGCAGGCAACCCTGTTCAAGACCATGGGCGTGTCGTTGCCGACGGCGGTCAGCGATCTGACCGTGGCTTCTCGGATGACGGTCAATATCTTCTGCTGTGCGGTGTTCGGCCTGTGCATCCTATTCGCATTCCTGTTGGGCTGTAAACCGAAAGATTACTGGAATTTGCTGAAAGATCCGGCGCTGGTCACGAATTTCAGCTCCGCCTACGGCAATGCGGTGTTCCTGATGAATGCCGGTGTGTACGGCCTGTTCATTCTGGGGTATTACAACCTGGTGGGTGCCACATTCAACGGTGTGACTTTCGGCGTTATTTTCTGCATGCTTGCCTGTTGCAATTCCGGATCTCATCCGGCCAATGTCTGGCCGATCATGCTGGGCTATGTGGTGGCGAGCTATGTGTTCGGCTGGCTGTCCGGCCTGTTGGGCGGCAATTTCGCCGGTGCGATCAATGCGCAGGCCATCGTGGTGGGACTGTGCTATGCCAACGGCCTGAGCCCCATTGCGGATAAGTACGGCTGGCGCTACGGCTTTCTGGCTGCGGTGATGCACTATTTGCTGGTCACATCCGTGCCCAATCTCCATGGCGGCTACTGCCTGTACAACGGCGGCTTCACCGCCGCGCTGATCTGCCTGATTTTGGTGCCTCAGCTGGAACGGCTGTTCCATACAAAGCAGGAGCGTAAAGAACTGAAAACGGTCAGATAAACCCCAAAGTGCGCTGCAATGCAGCGCACTTTTTCATTGCACCGGAAAGGGTTTCGTGATATAATGAAAAAAACTGATTATCGGAGGCTGTCATGGCACTGTTTGTTCGTAACGATAAGATCCCCCTGGGGCTGTACATACACATCCCCTTTTGCCGGAGTAAATGCCAGTATTGTGATTTTTACTCCCTGCCTGAAAAGAATGAGAAGTTGATGGATGAATATCTGCGTGCCATCTGCACCCATATTCGGGAGACCGGCCCTTTGGCACCGGCCTATCGGGTGGATACGGTCTATTTTGGTGGTGGTACCCCCAGTTATTTCGGTGCCAACGGTTTGGCGACCATTATGAATACCATCAGAAAGTGCTTTGACGTGGACGACAATGCGGAGATCACCTTCGAAGCCAATCCCGACTCCGTAACGCCCCGCCTGTTGCGCCGTCTTCGGGCGGAGGGGTTCAATCGTGTGAGTTTGGGCATTCAGTGTGACGATGATGAGATACTGAAAGAGATCGGAAGACCCCACACCTATGCCCAGGCGGTCCAGGCGGTGGAAATGATTCGAAAAGCCGGCTTTCGGAACCTTTCCGTGGACCTGATGTACGGTTTGCCAAATCAGACGTTGGAGGGCTGGAAAGCCACGGTTGAAAATGTGTTGAAGCTGGCACCGGAGCATATCAGCTGCTATGGCCTGAAACTGGAGGAGGGGACGCCTCTTTATCTGCGGCAGGACAGTTGCGATTTGGCCGATGATGATACCCAGGCGGATATGTATTTGGCAATGGTGGAGATCCTGCGGCTGAAAGGCTATCGTCAATACGAGATATCCAATTTTGCCAAACGGGAAATGGCTTCCAAACACAATTTGAAATACTGGATGGGCGGTGAATATCTGGGATTTGGCCCCGATGCCAGTTCCGACTTTGCCGGAAAACGGTTTTCCAACGTTCGGGACATCCATACCTATATCGATGGCGTGATCGGCGGAGGTCGGATCCTGCGTGAAAATGAACAAATTCAGGGTCGGGAACGTGCAGGGGAATATCTGATGCTGCGCCTGCGCACCACGGCCGGTATCAGTCGGGAAGAGTACGAGAAAAAGTTTTTGCTGGATTTTGCCCCTCTGGCGGAGATCTTGGACGGAGCCTGCCAGCGAAATCATGCCATGTGCAACGGCCATGGGGGCTATCGGTTGACACCGGAGGGATTTTTGGTGTCCAATTCCATTTTGTCCGATCTGCTGTTGGCACAGGAAAACTCCGAACCCCTTGCCAAACGCCTGTAAGTCGCCTCGGAAAAGGATTTACAAATTATTCACGCAATTTTGTAAATTCCCTCTTGCATTTTGGAAAAGAATGGGATATACTAAGTTAGCACTCGGAAGAAAAGAGTGCTAAAACCGTAAACAGAGCAGGGGAGCGATCCTCAGACCTGCGATAAAAATATCGTTTTGGAGGCATACACATGACATTTAAGCGTATCATGGCAGACAATGTGCTGCTCAAGCAGAAAGAAGCACAGGAGACCACCGCTTCCGGTATCATCCTGGCTACCACCAATAAGGAAAAACCTGCAATTTACGAAGTCGTGGCCGCAGGCCCTGATGCAGCGGAACTGAAGCAGGGCGATCTGGTCGTTGTTGGCAAGTTTGTCGGCAGCGAGATCAAATTGGATGGCGTAGATTACAAGTTTGTCAAGCTGGAAGACATTCTGGCTGTTGTAGGCGAATAAGGAGGCAATTATTATGGCAAAGATGATCGTTTACGGCGAGGATGCTCGCAAGAAGCTGCAATCCGGTATCGACCAGCTGGCAGATACCGTTAAGGTAACACTGGGCCCCAAGGGCCGCAATGTGGTCCTGGGCAAGAAGTACGGCGCACCGCTGATCACCAATGACGGCGTGACCATCGCCAAGG
>CAZVMK010000078.1:0-5206 GCA_964628315.1 uncultured Oscillospiraceae bacterium | reverse complement strand
CGACCTTGGTGATCTCCACCTTGGTGTAGGGCTGACGATGGCCGATGTGCTTCTTCTGGCCCTTCTTAGCCTTGTAGCGGATGACGTCCAGCTTCTTGCCCTTGCCGTTCTTAACGACCTTAGCCTCAACTGCTGCACCCTCAACAACGGGAGCGCCGATCTTGCTGTTCTCGCCGTCCAGCACTGCCAGGACCTGCTCGAACTTGACGGTAGTCTCTTCCTCTGCGTTCAGCTTCTCAATATAGATGATGTCGCCTTCAGCAACGGTGTACTGCTTACCACCGGTAACGATGATTGCCTTCATTTCTTGTTTCACCTACTTCATTTTTGTAGTCTCGCTCTAAAGGCGTGGCATTTTTTGCGTGCCAACTTAAGCCCCTTCGATGCGGCTGTCCTATTTTAGCACTGAAGCAATCGAAAGTCAAGAACTTTTTCCATTATTTTTTGCTTTTTTCCACTATTTCGGCAATCACTTGCAGTTTTTTCGATAAACCGTTGCGCAAAGGTCATTTTTTGTGTATACTATCTTTAAAAACTTGATGATTTGGAGGCCATATCATGAGCTGTGACCACAACTGCGCCGCCTGCGGCGGATGCGGCAAAAATGCCGGTGAGATCGAACTGACCGCACCGGAGCTGGATTTACTGGAAAATCTGGGGCAATTTGCTTTCCTGCCTGTTGTCCAAAAAATCGACGATCCTACCCCATTTTATCCCGAAGACGGCACCTGTACCCCCGAAGAATATTCCCTCGTGGTGCAGGTATTGGAGAAGAAGGGACTCATCTCCCTGGATTTTGACAAGCCCCTTAAAAATTATTTTTCCGAAAATTACCTGTCTTACCCCGTTCGCGGCTCCATGGCCCTGACAGAACGGGGGCAAAAAGTTCTGGATATCCTGCAAATGAACGGGATTTCCAAATAACGTCTTCCTCGGAAAAATAATGGTTGACATTTGGAAAACACTTTGCTATAATGAGCCCAGTTTTTTGAAAAGGCAGTGAAAGGGAGAGTAGTCCTGAAGATGCCGTGCAGAGAGCCCCGTTTGGTGTGAAGGGGTACGGATAGGCAGGATGAACATGGCCCAGGAGCCGCGCAGGCGATAGGTAGTCTGTGACGGGTGCGCCCGTTAAAGCGCAGGAGTGTGTTGGCACTCCCGAAGGCAATTATCGTGAGGTAATTGCAAATCAAGGTGGTACCACGGTTGTTTTCAGCCGTCCTTGTGCGTTTTTGCGCAAGGACGGCTTTTTTGTATTTGTTTTGAAGTTAGGAGGAATGAAAAATGGCAATGATCGAAATTGCACATTTGTCCAAGACCTTCGGTTCCGGCGAAAATCAGGTATCTGCGCTGCAAGATGTGTCGCTGGAAATCGAAAAAGGTGATATTTTCGGCATCATCGGCCTGTCCGGTGCCGGAAAAAGCACACTGGTTCGCTGTATCAATCTGCTGGAACGGCCCGAAAGCGGCCAGATCCTGTTTGACGGTCAGAATTTGATGACCCTGAAACCCAAACAGCTGCGCCTGCAAAGAAGAAAAATCTCCATGATTTTCCAGAGTTTCAACCTGCTGGAGCAGCGCAACGTACTTGATAATATCTGTTTCCCCATGGAGCTGGCCGGTGTCAGCCGTGCCCAGGCAAAATCCCGTGCGCTGGAGCTTTTGGAGACTGTCGGTCTGCCCGACAAAGCCGATGCTTATCCCTCTCAGCTGTCCGGTGGCCAGAAACAACGCATCGCCATTGCTCGTGCGATCGCTTCCGATCCCGAAGTATTGCTGTGTGACGAAGCCACTTCCGCCCTGGACCCTCAGACCACGGAAAGCATTTTGTCCCTGTTGCAAAAAATCAACAGAGAACGGGGCATCACCCTGATCATCATTACCCACCAGATGTCCGTCATCGAACAGATATGCAATCGAGTTGCTATCCTCGATCACGGCGAAGTAGCAGAAATCGGCAATGTAGAAAAGGTTTTCTCCAATCCCAAATCCGCCGCCGGTCGAAAACTGGTTTCTCCCGACAGAGCCCTGCCCCTTTCCAAATGGGACGGCCCTGTTGCCCGTCTTGCATTCAACGGCGTCACCGTCGAAGAGCCGGTCATCGCCTCGCTGGCCGCTCAGAAGCAAATTCTCGTCAGCATACTCGGTGCCGACACCCGAAATGTGGACGGCAAAATGTTCGGCACCATGCTCATCAGCCTGCCTACCGATCCCCAGCAAAAGCTGACGGCGCTGGAATATTTCAA
Source organism: uncultured Oscillospiraceae bacterium (assembly GCA_964628315.1). Classification (GTDB taxonomy): domain Bacteria; phylum Bacillota; class Clostridia; order Oscillospirales; family Oscillospiraceae; genus Faecousia. The sequence goes on along the minus strand of CAZVMK010000078.1, from coordinate 2,963 downwards.
TTCGCACGCCGGTGTTACCGCAGAGGAGGTACATTGATTTATGGACAAACTGGTTACATTTCTGGAAAATCTCGGCTTCACGCAGGTAGAAGCTCAGCTTGATTTTCTGCTGGATCCCAGCAACATTCCCCTGGCCATTTGGGAAACCCTGTACGCCCCCTTTCTGGCTGCAGTCTTTGCCTATGTGATCGGCCTGCCTCTAGGTGTTCTGCTGGTCACCGGTGAAGAAAAAGGCATTCATCCCCTGCCCCATTGGCTCATGTCCCTGCTGAACACCGCCATCAACCTGCTGCGCAGTGTGCCGTTTTTGATTTTGATGGTCATGGTTTTCCCCCTGAGCCGCCTGATTTTGGGTACATCCATCGGCACCACCGCCACCATCGTCCCCCTGACCATCGCCGCCGCTCCCTATGTGGCCCGTCTGGTCGAGGCCAGTCTGCGTGAGATCGACCACGGCGTTGTCGAAGCGGCACAATCCATGGGGTGCTCCACCATACAGATCGTCTTGAAGGTTATGTTGCCTGAGTGCAAGCCCAGCCTGATCGTTGGCGCAACGAATGCCTCCATCACCATTTTGGGATACGGCGCCATGGCCGGTGCCATCGGCGGCGGCGGTTTGGGCTCCATTAGTCTGTTGCGCGGTCACACCCGTGGACAAACACTGGTGCTGTATGTGGCCGTTATCATTCTGGTCATTTTGGTACAGATCATCCAATCCCTCGGAACAAAGTTAGCAACAGCCTGCGATAAGCGGCTGCGGAAATCTTAAAAAGGAGTCATTTATTATGAAAAAGATCATTGCAATCACACTTTCCCTTGTTCTGGCGCTGAGCCTGTTTGCCGGCTGCAACAGAACAGACGATGCCAAGACCATCCGTGTCGGTGCCACCCCCTCCCCCCACGCCGAAATTCTGGAAGTCATTCAGGATGCGCTGGCCGAGGACGGCTGGACACTGGTCATTCAGGAATTTGACGATTACGTGCTGCCCAACACCGCCGTTGAACAGGGCGAACTGGATGCCAACTACTTCCAGCACATCAAGTATCTGAACAACTTCAACGAAGAAAACAAGACCCATCTGGTTTCCGTGGCCGGAATCCACTATGAACCTTTCGGCATTTATGCCGGAAAGACCGCCTCTTTGGAGGCGCTGCAAGACGGTGCCATGATTGCCGTTCCCAATGATGCCACCAACGAAGCCCGTGCCCTGCTTCTGCTGGAGAAAGCCGGCCTGATCACCCTGAAAGAAGGCGTAGGCATTTCCGCCACCGTCAACGACATTGAAAGCAATCCTCACAATTATAAGCTGAAAGAAGTGCAAGCTGACCTGGTGCCCTCCGTTCTGAAAGACGTGGACATTGCCGTTATCAACGGTAACTATGCCATCGGCGCTGGCCTGAAGCTGGCCGATGCGCTGGCCACCGAGGATGAAAACGACGAGTCCACCGATTATTACCAGAATGTTCTGGTGGTCAAAGAAGGCAACGAAAACAGTGAAAAGACCCAGGCTCTGCTTAAAGCACTGAAGAGCGATGCCGTAAAGAATTTTATCAACGAGACCTATAACGGCGCCGTTGTTCCCCTGTTCTAATCAAGCAAAAATCGCACCTGCAAGTCAGGTGCGATTTTCTTATCCGTTTTTTCGACGGTTTATCTCATTGGCGATGGCCGCAAATTCTTCGATGGAAAGAGTTTCTCCACGGACATTCTCCGGCAAGCCACAGGCTGCGATCACCTCCGCCGCTCCCTCTTTTCCCAGGAAAGAGAATCCGGCAGTCAGGCCGTTGCTCAATTTTTTTCGGCGCATGGCAAAGCTGGCACGGACGGTTTTAAAGAAGATGTCCTCATTATCGATCTGCCACGGGCGCTCCGTCCGCACCTGCAGTTGGATCACCGCCGATGTCACTTTCGGCTGAGGCAGGAAGCAATGGGCCGGCACATCAAACAGCAGTTTCGGTTCCGCATAATACTGGCAGAACACGGAAAATGCGCTATAATCCGCTGCACCTGGTTTCGCCGCAATGCGAACAGCCACCTCTTTTTGCACCATGACAGTCACCGACTGGAAGCAATCCGCCTCCAGCAGCGCAGACAAGATCGGAGATGTTATATAATAAGGTAGGTTGGCGCAGGCCATGGGGCGCAAATCGCCGAATTTCTCTTTGACAAGGGCAGGAACATCCAAATTCAGCACATCATCCCAAATGATCTGCAAATTGTCAAACTCCCCCACCGTCTGTTTCAGGATAGGTTCCAACCGCTTGTCCAGCTCCACGGCGCAAACTTTTCCCGCTCGAATGCACAACTGCTGTGTCAGCGGGCCGATGCCAGGGCCGATTTCCAGCACACCGGCCGTTTCGTCCACCCCCGCTTCTCTGGCGATGGACTCCGGCACCCATGGTGCGATGAGGAAATTCTGCCCCTTTGCCTTTGAAAAGTGGAAACCGTGCTCAGCCAGCAGCGGTTTCATCACATTGATATCACAAACCTGAATCATAATCATTCCGCCTTTCGTTTGGGTCATTATAACAGGAAAAAATACTTTTTTCAATTGGCAGCCATTGACAAATCAGATTTTTTGTGCTAAATTTGCATACAGAAAAGGCTGTGATAAAGACATGTGCTTTCGGTAAGCTTCTCAGAGAGGGTGCCATTCGGTGAAAGGCACTCGTAACACTGCCCTCAGCGATACCACTTTTGAGCCATGAGTGCGGAAATGCCTCATCGGGTGCGCCCGTTATCGCGTCAATGAGTGACGGCTTCTTTGCCGTAACCAGGGTGGAACCGTGGAATACGTCTGTATCCCACCCCTGAGCTTTCAGGGGGTGGGTATTTTTATACCTTTCTCCCCAAATCAAAAAGGAGGAAAACATCATGTCCGAAGAAAATCTGTACACTTTTGAAAACCCCGAATACCGCAAGACCTATTGGCACACCTGCGCGCACATCATGGCGCAGGCCG
>CAZVMK010000077.1:0-5224 GCA_964628315.1 uncultured Oscillospiraceae bacterium | reverse complement strand
GAAATGTCCACTATATTTTTCCCTTTTGTCGAAATATTTTATTTTTTCTTTTTCCTACTCGAAAAAATATTGTTTGTCAAATTATTTTTTGCGGTTTTTGCGCTGCTGTTCGATGGTTTCCACAAAGGACTTCAGATGTTCACGCAGGGGCGTATCCGAATGGAAAGGGGAGAAAAAGCGATATTTCCGACCGGAGCTTTTGTGCTTGTCACGCAGATAGCTTTTGATGCCCTCAAAGGCCAGAACGACTTTTCGCTCTTCGGCGAATTTTTTCAGCTTCATCACCAGCTGGGCGGAGTGTGCCACATCGATGATAAACACACCGAAAAACATACCGATGAAGAACGAAAAAGCCAGATTTTCAGACAGCCACCGGAGCCCTTCTAAAATATAGGGATGGATGAAAAAGTAATATATCGCACCAAGAGCGGCCCAGGCCAGTGAAAAAGAGGGACAGATGATGCCCTGAATATTTCCCCGACAATCGGAGTAATCCCACAGCCGTACTTTCAGAAATTTCAGGCAGAAAATGCCGGCAATGTACTCGATGATGGTCATGCCAAGTGCCATGGCGATAAATAAAACAGCTTTATTCCAGAACGGGTCGGATATTAAATTCAGGTTTTCCAAACCGGCCAGCAGATAGAGCGTGCATAGGCCGAACCCGTAAATGGGGAGGTAGGGGCCTGTGCAGAAGCCTGGATTGATCCAGGTGGTGCTTTTGTGAACGATATTGCGGAACAGCAATTCCAATATCCATCCGAAAACAGAGCCGATGAAGAACAGATATGCCAGTGTCAAGAAAATGTTCATTTGTAACCTCCTGCTTGTTTTTTCAAAATAATACACCTGCTTGCGGAAAAATGCAAGGCTCTTTTTGCTTTTCCTTGCCTTTTGCGCAAGACTGTGATATGATTTTAAAAAATACAAAGGAGCATTTCCATGGCCCGATATATTATGGCATTAGATTCCGGCACCACCTCCAACCGCTGTATCCTTTTTGATCGTAGCGGTCGGGTATGCAGTGTGGCGCAGAAAGAGTTTACCCAAATTTTTCCCTGCCCTGGTTGGGTAGAGCATGATGCGGATGAAATTTTTGCAACGCAACTGGAGGTTGCGCAGATGGCAATGCGCAACATCGGCATCAGTGCTTCGGATATTGCGGCCATCGGCATTACCAACCAACGGGAAACGACGATCGTGTGGAACCGCGTGACGGGACGACCAATCTACCACGCCATCGTGTGGCAATGCCGCCGCACGGCAGAACACTGCCAGCAGTTGCGCAACCGTGGGTTGACTGAAAAAATCCGCAAAAAGACCGGTCTGGTCATTGATCCTTATTTTTCAGCAACGAAAATAGCGTGGATTTTGGAAAACGTTCCCAATGCACGGGAGCAAGCGCAACGCGGAGAACTGCTGTTCGGCACTGTGGAGACCTGGCTGATTTGGAAACTGACGGGAGGCCGTGTCCATGTGACTGATTACTCCAATGCATCCCGCACTATGCTGTTCAATATCAATACCTTGAGCTGGGATGAGGAGATCCTGTCACTGCTGGATATCCCCAGCGCCATGTTGCCTCAGGTTATGCCCAGCAGCGCCGTTTACGGAAAAACGGATGCTCAGTTTTTTGGCGCGCCCATCACCATTGCCGGCGCCGCCGGTGACCAGCAGGCTGCTCTTTTCGGCCAAACCTGCTTCTCCGCCGGAGAAGCTAAATGTACCTATGGTACCGGCGCATTCGTGCTGATGAACACCGGTGAAAAACCCATGTTTTCCGATAACGGCCTGGTCACGACCATTGCTTGGGGATTGGACGGAAAGGTACAATATGCGCTGGAGGGCTCCATTTTTGTGGCAGGTGCTGCGATCCAATGGTTGCGTGATGAGCTCCGCTTCATGGAATCTGCATCCGATTCGGAGTACATGGCCAGAGAAGTGAGCGACACCAACGGCTGTTATGTGGTTCCGGCGTTTACCGGATTGGGAGCGCCTTATTGGGATGCCTATGCCCGAGGGACCATCGTGGGCCTGACTCGTGGTGTCAATAAATACCATATCATTCGGGCAACGCTGGATTCTATTACTTATCAGACCAACGATGTGCTGACAGCGATGGCCAACGATTCTCACATTCACCTGGAAAACCTGAAAGTGGACGGCGGTGCTTCTGCAAACAACTATCTGATGCAGACCCAGGCGGATATTTCGGCGGCACCGGTCATGCGCCCCCGTTGCGTGGAGACCACTGCCATGGGTGCGGCTTATCTGGCCGGCCTTGCAGTGGGATATTGGAAAAATCTGGATGAAATACGGGCAAATTGGGCTGTGGATCGTGTGTTTAAACCGGAAATGGACGAAAAACAACGAAAAACCCGACTTCACAACTGGAAACGGGCAGTGTCCTGCGCGGTGGCCTGGGAGGAAAAAGAACCCAACTGCTGATACAGTCCCACAAATCGGCTGATCCCCAGCGTGGCACCCTCGGCAAGAAAATCCGAAAGTTGAGAAAGTGTTCGGGTCAAGTAAAAATCCACATAAGTTTGCTGTATGTCGATGCCGTAAGCACAGTGCAGCAGCTCGTCCGTGTGAGGGCAGGGGAGCGGTTCTCGGGAAATTTCGCTACTGCCGCTCGGCGTTACACGGAAACAGCTGTGTTCCAACGCCACTTCCTGCCAAATCATTCGACCCGACCAGGGGGCGATATGGTTTTTCAACGGCACATGAAGCGGCGGCGCCGGTAAAAATACGGCGCAGTCGTGCTTTTCGGCGTACGTTGGCGTAAGCGCCAACGGATATGGAAGCTTTGCAACGGCTGCGGCGATCTCGTCATCCCCTGGACGTTGGAAATCCAGCAAAATACCGCTACAATGAAATGCTTCGACAATTTCCGAAAGCTGTTGCGCAACCAGCTCCGGATCGTGGCCGCAAACAGGCGTTCGGTCATTTAAAATCAGAAGACTGTGCTCGGGCAGAGTAGTCGGTAAATTGGAAAGCCCTGTGCCGTATGGCGAAAAGTGGCAGGCCATCCAGGCAATTTTCGGGCATAAGGAACCGAATTTTTCAAATTCTGCCGCCGTCATGGCGGTGTAGAGCACAATTTCCATGGACAAATCGCTCCTTGTGTGCTATAATACTGCCATAATATATGAAAGAATGGTTCTTTGTATGTCTTTTTCTCTGCTGCCAGCATTTGTCACCGATAAGCTGACGGATATTTCCGTGGAGTTTCTGAAAAGTAAAAATATTCGGTTGCTGATGATGGATTTTGACAACACCATCGTGCCTTATACGACCAATGTGCCTACGGCGCAGATGGAATCGTGGTTAAAAGCTATGGCTTCTTCGGAAATCCAGGTCTGCGTGGTTTCAAATTCGAAAAAAGAGCGGGTAAAGATTTTTTGCGAAAAATATCAAATTCCTTGCATTACTCACGCGAAAAAGCCGTTTTCCAAAGGTATTCGGGAATGCCTGACCGAATTTGAAGTGCCCGAAAGGGAAGCGGCGTTGGTGGGCGATCAGATATTTACGGATACGCTGGGGGCAAATTGCGCCGGCGTGACATCTGTTCTGATCAAGGCCATTGATAATCATAATTTTTGGCTGAAAGCACGGCACGTGCTGGAACTGCCATTTATATTTATTGCTAGAAACAGGAGGATCGACCCATGAGAAACCTTGATAAGTACCTGACCCTGCTCGACGGCGAGGTGGACGGCCTGTTGCTGACGTCCCGTTACAGCCGCCATTACGGTGCGGAATTCGACATCGCCGAGGGCGTTGCCATCGTTACCAAAAAAGGTTGCCGCTATTTCACCGACAGCCGATACATCGAGTCTGCCTGCGCAAGCCTGAAGGGCTTTGAGGTGCTGGAGATCAATCGTGATAACAGCTATATCAAGCGCCTGAACACCGCCATTGAAGATTTCGGCGTGACCACGCTGGGCTATGAAGAGCGGTATCTGACCGTGGCCGAATTCAAGGGCTACGAAGATAACCTCAACGCCAAACTGGTGCCTTACAACAAACAGATCAACGGCTTCCGTGATGTCAAAGAGGAATGGGAGCTTGAGCTGATGCGCAAAGCGCAGGATATTACCGACAAGGCCTTTGCCGAAGTGCTGCCCCGTATCAAGGTGGGCATGAGTGAGCTGGAAGTGCAGGCGGAACTGATCTATTGTATGTATAAAAACGGTGCACAGGGCCTGTCCTTTGACCCCATCGTTGTTTCCGGCCCCAATACCAGTATGCCCCACGGTGTAGCGGGGGAGCGAAAGCTGCAGGACGGTGATTTCGTGACCATGGACTTCGGTGTCATCTATCAGGGCTATTGCTCGGATATGACCCGCACGATCGCAATGGGACATGTGACGGAAGAAATGGAAAAAGTGTACAACACGGTGCTGGAAGCACAGCTGGCCGGACTGGCTATTTCCAAGGCCGGTACCATCGGACAGGATATTGACGGTGCGGCACGCAAGGTCATTGCCGATGCAGGTTACGGCCCTTATTTCAGCCATGGCTATGGCCACGGTGTCGGTTTGGAGGTCCACGAGAGCCCCAGCCCCAACACCCGCAACGATCAGCCTATGCCCATCGGTGCGGTTTGCTCTGCCGAGCCAGGCATTTATCTGCCAGGCAAATTCGGCGTTCGTATTGAAGATTGCTGTATTTATTTGGACAATGGGCACGAAAATTTGACTCATAGTCCCAAAAATCTTATTATTATTTGAAAATAAGTCAAATACCTCTTGCAAAATAGAAGTTTTTGGGTTAGAATAAACCAGTTAAAGAAGAAAACACTTAATCTTTAGGAGGATCATTAAAATGATTTCTGCAGGCGAAATTAGAAACGGCATTACCTTTGAAATGGATGGAAAGGTCATGCAGGTTATCGAATTCCAGCACGTTAAACCTGGTAAGGGTGCAGCTTTTGTCCGCGTCAAGATGAGAAACGTCATCACCGGCGGCGTGACCGAAACTTCTCTGAACCCCTCTGCCAAGTTCCCCACCGCTTTCATCGAGAGAAAGAAGATGGAGTATTCCTACAACGACGGCGAGCTGTACTACTTCATGGATCAGGAGACCTATGAATTGGAGCCCCTGAACGGCGACGTTCTGGACGACAGCTTCAAGTTTATCAAGGAAAACGATATCTGCACCGTTATGAGCTACAAGGGCAAGGTCTTCGGCGTGGAAGTGCCCAACTTTGTTGACCTGG
>CAZVMK010000076.1:0-5296 GCA_964628315.1 uncultured Oscillospiraceae bacterium | reverse complement strand
GCCAGTCGAGTTCATTCGTGCAAGCGTCATAGATTCCGGTGAACATTGCAGGAATGCCAAGAATAACTCCGGCAAACCCTGCACTTAACGCCGCTCCGGCTGCACCTGCTGTTCCAACGCCAAGATTGATCCCCGCCTCAGTGATTGCAAGGTCAATTGCACTTCCTGCAAATGCGGTATCAATCCAAGTCGCAATGGACGATCCTACCAGTGCTGCGCCCCCAGTTCCGAGCAATGCTCCGCTCACAATCTCCGCAAAGTTAAAGCCGTCAAGTTCATTACGGATTGCATCCTCAATGCCACCAGCTTCCAATGTAATCCCTGTGATTGCCAGACTGACGCCAATGGTGATGGATTTCGGCAAACTCAGTATCGTTCCGAGATCTGTCATTAGCTTAGAGGATATTTTCCACGCGGCGAAAGCCTCTCCAACCGCTATGATATCGCCCGGCAATCCACTGAGTAGACCCTTGATTGCAGCTATTGCCGCATTAAATGCTTCGAATGCACTATCCGCAATACCAGACCAGTCAATCTCAGAAAATGCCGTACCAATATCTTCTCCGATTTGCTCCCAATCTGAGTTCTTTAGAAATTCTGTGATTGTGGTCAAAGCACCCTTAATTCCGTTAGATATCGTGCTTGCAACCGTACTCCAATCAATCGCATCCCACAGTCCCATAAGGGAATCGGACAAAGCTTTGCCAAGTGCCGTCCAGTCCAATGTGGCGAACAAACCGCCCAGTCCTTCAATGAGCGCAATGAATTTACCGCCAAGCGCAACGCCAAGATTTGCCCAGTCCACATTGGCAATGACGTTGTTTATCATTTCACCCAGGCTTACCCCGAGGGCATACCAGTTGAATTCCAAAATGAATGTCGCAAGGAATGTCAATGCACCATTAAAGAAACGACCGAGTGTAGAGCCAATTTCAGCCCAGTCTACCCCGGCGATCATGCTATTGAGCTGCGTTGCAAGGGTTGTTGCTGCCGCTCCCCAATCACCGGCCTTGATCTGTTCAACCATGAGCTTTGCCCAGTCAGGCAGGGTGACATCGGGCAATTCTGCGCCCGCATCAGTCGAACCACCACCGCCGCCCCCGGACTTGTTATCGCTCAGGACATTCAGTTCATCGAAAGATGCGAGTTGACGTTTCAGTTCGTCTGCTTCATCGGCAGCCGCACCGCCTGCACTGCTGATAGCTTTAGATGCTGTACTGCCAAAGATGCCGAACAGCTTTAAGAAAGAAGTGACGTAGGCCACGGCCTGCGCCACAAGGTTTATCAGCTTTGTGATGATAGGACCCAGCAGATTTCCGATTCCCGACCAACAGGCCGACAAGGTGTTGGAGAGCTGCTGATTTTCAGCCATGTATGCACTTGTGGCTTTTCGCAGCAGTGCATAAACGCCCCTTGCCCCCAGTAGACTGAGTGCAAATTTCTTTGCACCGGAAACAAGGCCGCTGAACTGGCTTTTCATCTTTTTCCCATGAAAAACCATTTTCGCCATACTGGAAGCGGCGGATTTAATGCTATGTAGCAGCTTGCCCCCAGCGGTCTTTGCGGCGGTTAGAACTGCCGCTCCAACCTTTTTGAATGCTGCACTTATGCTATAAGCCTTTGCCTCCACTTCTTCTTCCTGCGCCACCATATCGGCTAACTCCGCTTTCGCTGTAGCGAGTTGGCTCGCAAGCTGTGCATATTGGCTTGTATCGGTGCCGGGCATGAACGCTCTGCCCGCATTTTCCATGTCTTCACAGGCTGCATGGAATTTGTCAACTTTCTCGACAGCAATATCGATCTGCGCCTGGAGCTTTTTCCATTGGGCAGAATTTTCACTGACACCTTGCGCTTTCAGCTCTTTTTGCTTTTGTCGCAGCACCTCAGCTTTTGATACCGCATCGTCCATAGCTTTTGTCAGACTTGCATACTGTTCCGTTGCAACCTGTTTGTGACCAAGGGCTTCCATCTCTTGCTCAATTTCTTTTATAGACGATTCGAGTTCAGTTGTTTTTGCCTTAAAATCCTGTATTGCGCCGCTGTCACCCTTTAGAGCCTGTTTGAGGGTCGGGCCGAGTCCTTTGATTTGCGTATTCAGTGATTTAATAGCAGATTTTAACTGGTCGCTACCTGCCTTGAAGCCCTCCGGGTCAAGCTCAGTATTGACATATATGCTACCATCGGCCTGTCCTGCCATTTGATCACCTTCCTTTTACCCGAGTAATGCGTTAAGTCTGTCTTTTGCCGCCTGTTCTTCATTGGAAAGTCTGGTCTTCAAAACGCATATCTTTTTGTTTGAACTCCAGAATTCTCTCTCCCATTTTTCAAGCGGTTTGTGTTTTGCCTTTTTCATGCGGATATTCAGCACATTGGAGTAGATGCCATCCGATATTTCCATGTAGTATCCAAGGAATGTCCACCAGTGGATATATTTCGCCGAACGTGTTTCATATCCAGCCACTTTGTTGATTGCCGGGAACATGATGGCTTCATCCTGTTCCCAGTCCATGATGTGGGGGATGTTTTTACTTTCGTCCGGATCTTCTGTGCTGTTATCAATAAAGCGGATAGCTGCCTTAAAGGCTGCTTCATAGTCAGCTTTAGGAATGCTTTCAAACTCCTCGTAGAAAATATACAGGCAAATATATACCTTCTCGTTATCCTCGAGGTTGGGGTCATTGAAAGCGGTAATGATTTTCAGAATATCACGGAAGTCTGTGCGAATAGCATATTCATTGCCGTTCACATCGACTTTCCTTGGCAGATCGCCTACCATTATCTTTTGCCATCCTTGTGCTTTCCGGTGCGGGCTGCATAGCCGTGGGTATACTGCTCGATACGGGAATTGACCTTCTTTACCTCACGAGCAAACTGTCTGGAAATGTAGCTACCAACAGCAGACAAGGCGTTCTCGCAGTAAAAGCGACCATTCACAGGAGAGAATGGATGCATCTTTCCGAAGAATGCTTCGGACATATTGCCGCCGAAAAGCTTATCACAAGCCGCATAGAGTCGGGTTTCAGCTTCCTTCAATGCCGTAAAATCGGCATCATTCTTTTCGTCCGCTGTACCATCAGCATTGATATTGACACTTTCCAACGGAGCTGTGATCTGCTCAAATTCATCTGCCATCTCATTGAACCGGTCAATAATGCCGATGTCGGTAGGACGGAAGAAGAATACGCCGGTTTTTTCTCCCATCTTATTGCGGATAGGCACCTCAATCGTGCCGTCATCAACAACGATTTCGTTGACGAAATTTTTCTGCTTATTCATGTTTTCTGCCATTTTGATAGCCTCCTAAATGCAATAAATGAGGGAGGTCTTGATATGCGCAAGACCTCCCATGTGTGGTTTACTCTGCGCTGTCGGCGGTAAACTTCTTGGTTTTCAAATCAAAGGTACCCTTGACCCGATTGCCGGCGTTGTACACCGTAAACGGGATCTGAACACCGCCGGTGTCGCCACCGATAGAATTGGGGATAACCCAGATGTCCTCCTTATACGCCCAGGTACAGTTGCCCTTGTCGTCCAGCAAAACATCCACTTTTGTGGTCATGCAGTCATCACCGGTCAGGCGTTCATTGGCGATCTTGGCCAGACGTTCAAACAGAGGATCGTCGGCATAGGCATAGAAGGGATCCACTTCGGACTGCACTTCATAGCCGTTGTGCTGGACATTCTGCTCGCCCAGGATGTTCTTCTGGATCTCTACATCGGGGTTCAGCTCTTCTACATACTCTTCCAGGTCTTTACCCAGCCGAATGTAGTTCGGAGACTCGGCGCTGAAAGCTGCATCGATGTAGTGAGCGAGGTACTTTCGTTCAATTTTTGCCATTGAAAAATCACTCCTAACTATTTGTCAAATTCGTTCTCATAACGAAGAGAAGCCGATATAACCCAGTCCTCAACACCATCCTGATAGGCGGTGGAAAGATGTGCCGGGTTAGATCGGCTTATCGTTTTGATTGTCCTTCCCCCGGAGGGGAAGGTGGGATATGCACTGATTTGGTGAGTAGCTCCGTTCACAACCACCGGCTGGCGTTCAAGCCATTTCCCCAGTGTGTCAAGGAACTCTTTCACTTTCAGCTTTTGTTCTTCGCTCTGTGGTGCAGAGCGGTAGACGATGGTAAAGGGATAGAGGCACACCTGTTTCACATGACCGGTGATGTCCTCCGTATCTGACAGAATCGCAGCACCGCTCGTTGGGAAAAATCCAATGCCTGAGCCCTCTGCCAGCGTAGAGAATAGCACCTTGCGTGTGCCCAGCCCTGGGAACTGGTTCAGCAAGTTCAAAAGGACACTGCTGACCGCCTCTGTACCATCGAGGTCAAATGATATTTTTGGGGTAGCCATTAGCCGCCACCTGCCCTTCGTTTTACTCCGGCAATCCAGTATTCGCCGTGGTTCGCCTTGGCAGTGTCAAACCAGTGGTCAGTGGCCATGGGCTGGCTATAAGTCAGCGGGCGGTCTGTTACCACCTTGTTGTTGACACCTTTTCTCGCCCATGGGCTGCCAGTGACAGGGTCAACCATCACCTTGCCGCCATACTGAAACCGAGCATACGGGCCCGGGAATTCCACCTCTTTGCCGTGATTGTTCACCATGGATCGCTGCTCCATACTACCCGTGCTTTTGGGCATATAGGGCTTGCACTGCTCCAGCACAGTTGTGCCGAGCCATTCTTGTGCCTCTGTGAATTGCCCGGAAAAGCGGTCATATCGGATTTCCACTTTCAAATTGCCAGCCACATAGGAGTAGTTTTCAAAGTGGAACATTTCGGATTGCATACTATCGTCCTCCGATCTCAAAATGAGGGATCAGCCCATACCAAGTAGCAGAGGTAATCAGGTAAACACCGTCATATTCCTCATTCATGGCATGGTAAAGACCGGATTCCTCATATTCGGCATCGTCAATGGGAATGGTCGGCCACTCTCCACAGTAGATGAAGTCACGCTCCGGCTTGAATGTCAGGCAATCAGCAGGGGCAGAACAGGAAGCATAGACATTGGGTGAAACATATGCCTTTACTCCTGCAGAGGTTTCGATACCTTGTGTAGAGCTGGTTTTAATGCTCAGTTCCAACGCATCACTGTTTGTCCTTCCGGCTTGCGTGGTGGAGACAGAAGCAATGTTTTCCAGCACCGACACGCCACGGATAACAGAGGGATACCATTTACCACCATGGAAATTGAAAAGGGTTATGGTTCTGTCATGCATAGGCGTCAACCTCCTGCATAGAGAAGATTGACGCCGTTTGCATCGGGGATGTTGGCAAGATACTTACAGGCAA
>CAZVMK010000075.1:0-5356 GCA_964628315.1 uncultured Oscillospiraceae bacterium | reverse complement strand
AACCACTTTCTATCGTGCTAAGGAAGTGCAGCCCGTGGTTGAGAAGATGATCACCCTGGGCAAGAAGGGCGGCCTGTATAACTACCGCAGAGCGCTGTCTTTCATCACTAAGGAAGACGTAGCAAAGAAGCTGTTCGATGAGATCGCTCCCAAGTATGCTGAGCGCAACGGTGGTTACACCCGCGTGACTCGCACCGGCGCTCGTCGTGGCGACGCTGCTGAGATGGCTGTCATTGAACTGGTGTGATCCGGTTCTGATAACACAAATTGAAAGCCCGTACCGTTAGGTACGGGCTTTTGCTATGGATAAGCCGCTTTCTCAATGAGAAAGCGGCTTGGTGCTTAATAGTTTTCGGCGTGGATCTCAAAGTAGCTCTGGGGGTGGTTGCAGGTGGGGCAGACTTCGGGAGCATTGGTGCCCACCACAATATGACCACAGTTGCGGCATTCCCAGACTTTAACTTCGCTCTTAGCAAAGACCTGAGCGGTTTCAACATTTTTCAGCAGCGCACGATAGCGCTCCTCATGGTGTTTCTCAATTTCAGCCACCAGGCGGAAGCGGGCTGCCAACTCGGGGAAACCCTCTTTTTCGGCAGTTTCGGCGAAGCCGACATACATATCGGTCCACTCGTAGTTTTCGCCGTTGGCAGCGGCCGCCAGATTTTCGGCGGTGGAGCCGATGCCATTCAATTCTTTGAACCACAGTTTGGCATGTTCCTTTTCGTTTTCAGCTGTTTTCAGGAACAGCGCGGCAATTTGCTCATAACCGTCTTTCTTAGCCTTGGAGGCGAAATAGGTGTATTTATTGCGCGCCTCGCTTTCACCGGCAAATGCAGCCAGCAGATTTTTTTCTGTTTGGGTACCTGTGTATTTGTTGGACATTGTATAACCTCCGTTTTTATAATGTTACTCTTATTGTATCACGTAGCAGGGGGGAAAATCAAGAGAACGAGGGTTTATAGCACGTAGAAGATGATACACACAAATTGTAGCATACTGCCCAAAACAACGAAAATATGAAATACGGAGTGCATCCAGCGTTTTTTGGAGCCAATGCCATACAGCACGGCACCGATGGTATAAGCAACGCCACCGGCAAAGAGCCACCAAAAACCGGCAGGGGTCAGCGCAGCTTTTGCCTGGGGCAAAAAGAAAATGATGCACCAACCCATGAAGATATAACAGATCATGGAAAAAATGTTATATTTCTTCAAATCAATGGCTGTCAGCGTGACGGCCAAAGCGGTCAGTGCCCATTGAAATGCGAAAATGCCCCAACCGATCCATGGGTTGATTTCTCGCAGGGCAGAAAGGGCAATGACACTGTAAGTTCCTGCGATGAGGAAATAGATGGTGCAGTGATCCAGCACCTGCATGACCTTTTTGCCGGTGCAGGGATGGAGCCCGTGATAGATGCTGGACATGGTGTAGAGGGTGATCATACTGACCCCGTAAATCAGGGCGCCTGCGAAGTCGAAACCGTCCCCCCAGAGCAATGCTTTCACAAGACACAGTACCAATGCGATCACACCCAGACCACCGCCGACAATATGAGTGACCATATTCATGATTTCTTCTGCTTTCGTATAGTCGGGCAGAAGTCGATCGGAGAGCTTGATTCGTTTTGCCATATAGTTACCGCCTTTTCGTTTTTATGCTGTCAGTATAGCCTGTTTATGCGGTAGAGTCCACCGAAAGAAGGCCGTGGAGGGGTCTACTGCCGGTAGAGTTGGTAGATGTATACAAAAATCCCCTTGAATTTTTGGCGCTGAAATGGCTGTCCGTATAACAAATTTTCATGTTTTCTGAGGATGGATGTGCTATAATATAAAAGCAAGGTAGGAAGCAAAACATCTACCGAAGTAAAGGAGACCGTATGAACAATATTTTATTCTTTTTGACACCGAAAGCCATGTGTCATTATGTATACGATGATTTTACCATCCGTCAGGCATTGGAAAAAATGGAGTCTGTGGGTTTTGCAGCGCTGCCCATCCTGAACCGCCGAGGAGAATATCGGGGCACGCTGACAGAGGGAGACCTGCTCTGGGCACTGAAGAATATGTGCTACATGGATATGCGTCAAGCCGAAGCCCGTCGTATTATGGAGATCGCCCGCCGCAAGGATAATATTCCGGTGCGTGTCAACACCTCCATGCAGGAGCTGATCGAACGGGCCACCTATCAGAATTTTGTTCCGGTGGTGGACGACAAGGATGCTTTTATCGGCATCGTTACCCGTCGTGGCATCATTAAATACTGCCAGGAAAAAGCGCTGGTCACAGAATGAACACCGATCCCAGATATCCGCCGGATGTCTGGGATTTTTCTCGCTATTTGTAGAGCGAAAAAGAAACATGGGGGAAAATGAGCGCATATTTGGGAAGATTTACAGTTGTAAATAAGGGAAGAATGTTGTATAATAAATTATTAAAATTGATTATGAGGATGGTATCGCCATGGGCAATCCAGTGGAAGAACTTAAAAAATATCTGTGTTCGGGAAACCATGTGCATTTGGTGGGCATTGGTGGCGTTTCCATGCGCCCTCTGGGGCTGGTGTTGCAGGGAATGGGGCTGATCGTGACGGGCTCCGATATGAATTCCTCTGTTTCCACCGATGAATTGATTGCCAAGGGCATTCGTGTGGAGATCGGCCATCGTGCGGAGAATATCGAGGGCGCTTGCTGCGTGATCCGTACTGCCGCCGCCCATAATGATAATCCCGAAATCGCCGCCGCCCGAGTAGCCGGCATACCGGTGTTTGAACGGGCGCAGGCCTGGGGTGTGATCATGCAGGCTTATCGGAATGCGATTTGCGTGGCCGGAACCCACGGAAAAACAACCACCACTTCCATGCTGACACACGTGCTGATGGCCGCCCAGAAAGATCCGACGGTCATGATCGGTGGCAATCTGCCCCTGCTGGGTGCCGGACACCGTGTTGGTAATGGCGACACGATTTTGCTGGAAAGCTGCGAATACTGCGATTCTTTCCTGAATTTTTATCCCACAATGGCCATCGTGCTGAACATTGAGGCAGACCATTTGGACTATTTTCGGGATCTGCAACAAATTCAGCAGTCTTTCCATCGGTTTGCTGCAATGGCATCTGACTATATTTTAGTCAACGGTGACGATTTTAATACCGTTCAGGCCATGGAGGGATTAAATTATATCACTTTTGGCATGGGAGAGCAGTGCCGTGTTCGCGGCGTTGCGCCGTCGGCCGATTGGCGGCAGATGGATGTATTCTGCGATGGAGCGTTTTATTGCCACCTGGAACTGAATGTCATGGGCAAGCATAATATGGTAAATGCCCTGGCTTCCATGGGTGCGGCCTGGCTCCTGGGAATTGACGGCACGGTAGCGGCACATAGCCTGCTGGATTTCCGTGGTGCGGCTCGACGGATGCAGTACAAGGGCCGTTTCAACGGCGCGGATGTTTATGACGATTATGCCCATCACCCTGGAGAACTGGCGGCAACCATCGCCGCAGTTCGTGCAAACTCGACACGGCGACTGGTGGTGGCGTTCCAACCCCACACCTATACTCGCACAAAGGCATTGTTTGACGATTTTGTGCAAGAGCTGAAAAAGGCGGATGTAGTCATTCTGGCCGAAATTTATGCGGCACGGGAGCGCAATACCATCGGTATTTCCTCGAAAGACCTGCAAAAACAGATCCCCAACAGCATTTACTGCGAAACGCTGCCTCAGGTAACGGAGCAGCTCAGACAAATCGCTCGACCCGATGATATGATTTTGACCATCGGTGCAGGGGATATTTATCGTGCCGGCGAGGCACTGCTGAAATAAAGTCGGCGAAGAAACGGAGGCGTTTAAACGTGAAAAAATGGAATGTGGGAGTCCTGTTCGGCGGCATGAGTCCCGAACACGCTGTATCTCTGCGCTCGGCAGAGTCGGTGCTGAGTCATCTGGACTGCGAAAAATACAATATTTATCCCATTGGTATCACTAGAGATGGCCGTTGGTATCATTATACGGGCCATGATTATTCTCTGTTGCCTGACGGCCGTTGGGAAGACTGGGAGGGGAATTGTCCCGTAGCGATTTCTCCGGTGCGTGGTCAGGGGTTGCTGTGCTTCGAGGAAGGCGCAGTGACCACCGTTGAGCTGGATGTTGTATTTCCCGTGCTTCACGGTGAAAACGGCGAAGACGGAGCCATTCAGGGCCTGATGCAGCTGGCAGGCATTCCCTGTGTTGGACCGAATGTTTCCGCTTCGGCAGTGTCTATGGATAAGAGCCTGACAAAACTGGTGGTCGATCATATCGGACAGAAGCAGGCGGATTGGGAACTGGTACACCGTGAGGACCTTTACCGCCGCATGGAGGCAGTGCTGGCCCATTTGCAGGAGCGCTTCAGTTTCCCTATGTTTGTCAAGCCTACGGGAACAGGTTCTTCTGTCGGCGTGTCAAAAGCCTGCGATGGACTTTCTTTGCGGACGGCGCTGCTGTCCGCTGCGGAGTATGATGAAAAAGTCCTTGTGGAGGAATACATCCGTGGCAAGGAAGTAGAGGTGGCGGTCATGGGCAATGACAGCCCCATTGCCTCTATCTGCGGTGAGATCGATGCCGGTGCAGAGTTCTACGACTACGATGCCAAGTATATCACAGATACGTCCGTGGCTTATATCCCTGCTCGTATTGAAGAAGATGTGGCAGAACAGGTGCGGGACATCGCCGTGAAGATCTACAGCGCGCTCGGGTGCCGCGGTCTTAGCCGTGTGGACTTTTTTGTGACGGAAGACGGGCAACCGGTGTTTAATGAGATCAATACCATTCCTGGCTTTACTTCCATCTCCATGTACCCCAAATTGTTTGAGGCCAGCGGCGTAGAATACAGTGCGTTGCTGGATCGTCTGCTGGAACTGGCCGTGGAGGCAAACGGATGAAGAAGAATGTAGTGCTTTCTATTTGTGCGACCCAGTACTACCCCGACCAGAAACCGGAAGTCATCGAACTTGTGACCGATGGCACGCTGGAGTACCGCAACGGTGGATGGGATATTTGCTATGAAGAAAGCGAACTGACCGGCCTGGCCGGCGTAACGACAAGATTTCGGCTGGAAGAAGGACAGATAACCCTGGAACGCACAGGGAAAATGCAATCGACCATGGTGTTTCGGCTGGGAGTGCCCCATGACTCTCTGTACCGCATGGAGTTCGGCGCACTGATGCTGACAGTGTGCGCCCAGATGATAGAGGCTTCCATCGGCGATAACGGAGGCACGGTGGATCTGCAATATGCCATCGCCATTGAAAACAGCGATGCCGGTTTGGTGGAATACCATTTAGAAGTAAAACCCAGAATATAAAAATGAGCGTGTTGCCATT
>CAZVMK010000074.1:0-5597 GCA_964628315.1 uncultured Oscillospiraceae bacterium | reverse complement strand
GCTTTTTCCTGTTTTTCTTTTTTTGCCACGATCATTACTCCTTATTTTCAGGCTCCGGCAGTTGCGGTTTTTCCGGCTTTGAGAACATCTTGCTCAAGCTCTCGGCAAAATAGCTCAGACGGGCGGTGACCTTTGCGTAATCCATTCTTGTGGGACCGACCACGCCGATCATGCCCTGCATACCGTCGCCAATGTCGAATTTTGTCATTACCACCGAAGTGTCTTTCAGTTCCTGGGCCACGTTTTCCGGCCCGACCAGCACTTTGGTGCCGTTTTCATTGATCAGTGCCGGAAGATTGCTCAGGGCATCTTCGTCCAGAGAGGTGATGACCCGCTGGGCCTTATCCACATCTCGGTATTCCGGCTGAGACAGCAGCCGCATTTGGCCGGCCATGGCCATGTTGGTACTGCCTTTGCCACGGAGGGCATCGGTGGCGAAATCCACCACCACCGGAACCAGTGCGGCGGCATTACCGGCGGCACGGATCACCCGATCGAGCAGTTCCGGCGTGAATTCTTCCTGTGAGATCCCCGACATGGAGGCGTTGAGCACTGCTCCCAGCAACTGAAGATCGGTTTCCGTTACATTCAGCGGCAGTTTGATGAGTTTGTTGAGCACCTCATCGGTGGAGAGCATCAGCACCAGAATGATGCTGGACGGGCCTGCCATGATAAGGTCAAACCGTTTGACCGTGGCGCCGCTGTTGCGGGCGGCCATAGAAATGGCCGGAAGATCGGTGGCCTGCGAAACCAATTTTGCCACGCGTTCCACCAATTTATCCACCTGCTGCATTTTTTCGTCGAAAGAAGCATTGATCTGCTTGGTTTCGTCCATGCTCAGGCGGTAGTCGGCCATCAGCTCATCCACATACAGCCGGTAACCGGCGGCGGACGGGACCCGTCCTGCACTGGTGTGGGGCTGTTCCAGATAGCCCATGGCGGTCAGGTCGGCCATCTCGCTGCGGATGGTGGCCGAAGAGAAATTCATATCCGGCAATTCGGCGATCGCTTTGGAGCCCACAGGCTCGGCGGTGCGGATATACAGGTCTACGATGCAACGCAGTACCTTCTTTTTCCGTTCAGTCAGTTCCATTGGACTCCTCCGTCATCGGTTTTGGCACTCTTTATCTTTGAGTGCTAAGCACATTATATCACCGAGTGCCAAAAAGTCAATAGGCAGAAATATAAATTATTTTTGAACGAAAAAATTTTCGCTGAATTTAACAAAACCCAAACATTGCTCAAATTATTCTCACATATTTTCGAATTATTATGTAGAAGCAACAGCAAAAACAACAAACCATTTAAAAGGAGAACAAAATTATGAAAAAAGTTGCGGATACGATTGATAAAATCGGGGAGAAGGTAACTGACGGTTACAAGAAAATCGAGAGTGGCGTTGTAGATGGTTACAAAAAAATTGAGTCAGGTGCGGTCAGAGGTTTTGAAAAGGTTTCCGACAAATGCATTGAGGTTCTCTTTACCAAAGAAGGGGAGACGGTAGCCCAGGCAAAAGAGCGGCTTAAAAAATGATTTGATTTCCGCTGAATTTAACAAAACAGAAACATCTCTCAAAAATTTCAAAAACAAACCTGTTTTATAATTTGGCCAACAACATTTGAAAGAGGTATCATTATGAGCAATAAGGATCAGCAATATCTGGTGCAGAAAATTCGCAACCGCTATGTGGAGCAGGAACCCACGGATCTGGACACGCTGAAAGAGCTGGATCGGAAAGTCCGCCGTCCGGCCGATGTCTTTGCCTACATTTTCGGTTCTGTCGCCGCTTTGATCATGGGTGCCGGCATGAGCCTTATCATGACGGACATCTCTGAGTTTATCGGCATGGAAGAGCCGCTGGCCTACGGGCTGGTCATCGGTATCGTCGGTATGCTGCTGGCGCTGGCCAATTATCCCATTTACAACGGTATTCTCGGCGCCCGTCGGAAAAAGTATGCCGACAAGATCATCGCCCTCAGCGACAAGCTGACCAATCGCTAACAGGCTCGGCCGGATGGATATTTCATCCGGCTACTGCCGATTTTAGAAAGGAGATTTGGAATGAACGCAATCGAAATCAGAAATTTATCCAAAAGTTTCCGCGGAATGTACGCCGTTGACCACCTGAATATGACGGTCCCCGTGGGTGCCATCTACGGTTTTATCGGCGAAAACGGTTCCGGTAAATCCACCACCGAGAAACTCATCTGCGGTCATCTGGTGGCCGACAGCGGTGATATCCGCCTTTTTGACAGGGATTTTACCGATCCTGGGGTCCGTGTCCGTGTGGGAGCACTGATCGAAAATGCCGGCTGTTTCCCCAGTTCCAGCGTGTATCAAAACCTGATGATGCAGGCCATCAATTTGGGATTGAGCGACCGTGAGGGCCAGATCCGCCGTGTTTTGGAGATCGTCCGCATGGAGGATAACGCCAATCTGAAATTCAAAAGCTGTTCGCTGGGCATGAAACAGCGTGTGGGCATTGCCATGGCCCTGCTGGGGGATCCTGCGCTGCTGATATTGGATGAACCCATCAACGGCCTGGATACCGATGGTATGCGCCTCATGCGTGAAATTCTGGTGGATATCACGAAAAATTACGGTTGCACCGTACTCATCTCCTCTCATATTTTGGGAGAGTTGGAAAAAATCGCCACCCACTACGGCATTATCCGTCAGGGAAAAATGATCGTGGAACTGTCTGCCGAGGAGCTGGAAAATCGGGCGCAGGTCTTCGTTTCCCTGAAAACGGGGGATATGCAGGGGGCGCTTGCTGTCCTGAAGGAAAAATTCCAGGATGTTCGTCTGGTGGAAGATCATATCCGCGTTTACGATGTGGACAGCGTGGAATCCATTGTGGAGCATTTGCTGAAGAACGGCCACAGCATCAGCCAAATCAAAAAGAATAAAATCGGTCTGGAAGAATACTACATTGAACTGATGAGCAAAAAGGAGGGGAACTGACATGGCCGGAGAGTTGAAATTTGAAGATCCCACCATCGGACGGCGATTGAAAGGAATGTTGGGCGTGGATTTTTACCGCCTGTTCCATACGCCTCTGTATTATATTTTTCTGGCCATTGCCGCACTGATCCCTGCCCTGATTTTGTCCACCGGCGGCATGGAAAATCCCGATGGCACCGCCGGAGCGACTCTTTACACCAATGTCTGGAATGCCATTGCGGCAGACACGCCTTTGTATATTTTCGATGACATCGGCGGCTATGCCAACATGAACATGGTCTTCATTTTCGGAGGCATTATGGTCTCTATTTTCATCGGCCATGATTACAGATCCGGCTATGTCAAGCAGCTGTTCACCACCCATGCCAAAAAGCAGGACTACATGATATCCAAGACCCTGTCCTGTGCCTTTGCCATGGCCTGTATGTGCGTGACTTATCTGATCGGTGCGGTCACGGCAGGATTGCTGACGGGAATGGATTTTTCCGTGAACACGGGCTCTCTGGTCATCGCCATTGGAGGGAAACTGGTCATGAGCCTGGGCTGGGCAAGCCTGTATACGTTCTTAAATGTCATTTTCAGAAAATATTTCGGCATTTCCGTGGCATCCTCATTCTTCTTCGGCACGGGCATTCTGGTCATCGGTGCCGCTGCTGTTTTGGGCAATTCTTCGGTGCTGAATATTTTCCTGTACGGCGCTTCCGTTTATGCCTGCCTGTCTGCCGATATCCTGACTTTGGCAGTGTGCCTGATCTGTTCGCTGGTATGGGCAGTGATCTATAACCTGCTGGGGACCAAAGTTCTCAACAGTTGTGATGTGTATTAAGGGGGAATGGCCATGAATGCGATCGAAATCAAAGGTTTGAGCAAAAATTTTAAAAATAAACAGGCCGTCTGCGGTCTGGATATGACCGTTCCCATGGGCGCTATCTACGGTTTTATCGGCGAGAACGGCTCCGGCAAGTCTACCACCGAAAAAATGATCTGCGGACTGCTGCCCCTCAGCGGCGGCTCTATCAAATTGTACGGCAAAGACCACACCGATGAAACGGTCCGTGAAAAAATCGGCGTGCTGATCGAAGCGCCTGGTTGCTTCCCCAATTTGACGGTCTGGGACAATATGAAATTGCAGGCGGCCAATCTGGGACTTCGGAATGCGGATACCCAGATCGTTGAGATCCTCAAAACCGTCCGCATGGAGGGCGCCGCCGGCAATAAATACAAAAACTGCTCTTTGGGCATGAAACAGCGTGTGGGCATTGCCATGGCCCTGCTGGGCGAACCTGCGTTGCTGGTGCTGGATGAGCCTTTGAACGGACTGGATGCAGACGGAATGCGTATTATGCGTGAGGTGCTGACGGATATCGTCAAAGACGGTCTGAGGACCGTGCTGGTGTCCTCCCATCTGCTGGGGGAACTGCAAAAGGTGGCCACCCACTACGGCATCATTCGCCACGGAAAAATGATCTGCCAGATGACCGCCGAGGAACTGGATGCAAGCTGCCGCAATTACGTGGCACTGCAGGCTGCCGATAAAAACCGCTGCAAAGTGTTGTTGGGGTGCAAATACTCCCGTGTGGAGGAAGATGAGGCCGGATATATTCGGGTATATGACCCGACCACACCGGAGCAGATCGTCACCTACCTGTATGAAAACGGCATCCTTATCAGCGAGATCCACACCGACAAGATCGGTCTGGAAGAATACTACATGGATCTGATGAAGGAGGGCAGATGAAATGAAAAAACTGAAAACCATGCTGGCGGTAGATCTGCGCCGAATGCTCAAATCAAAGCTGTTTTATATCATTTTGGCCTGCGCCCTGCTTATGCCCGTCCTGATGACAGTGATGATGACCATGATGGACGGTTCCGTGTCCGTTGACCGTGTGACCGGCGAGGAGACGATCACGGTAGGTCCCGAAAATACGTGGCAGAACCTTGGCACCCTGCCAGGAGGGGAGAACATGGGCTGCAATGAAGTGTTTTCCATGTGCAATATCAACATGGCGTTCATGGGCGTGGCGGTATTTATCTGCCTGTTTATTTCAGAGGATTTCCGTAGCGGATATGCCAAAAATCTGTTCACCGTCCGATCTAAAAAGGGGGCATACGTTGCATCAAAAACGATCTGCGGCTTCCTCTGCGGCGCAATGATGATTTTGCTCTATTTCATCGGTACGGTCATCGGCGGTGCCCTCAGCGGCCTATCTTTTGACCTGTGCGGCTTGACGGCGGGCAATCTTGTCATGTGTCTGCTGGCGAAGATCTTCCTGATGGCGGTATTCGTGGCGGTCGATGTGGCCGTCAGTGTCGGAGCCAAACAGAAAGCATGGCTGTGCCTGTGCGGTTCTTTGGGGGCCTGTATGTTGCTGTTTATGATGGCTTCCGTGGCGGCACCTCTGAGCGCCACGGTGGTCAATGTGCTCTTGTGTCTGATCGGCGGTGGTCTGTTTGCCGTCGGTCTGGGAGCGGTCAGCAAGACGATTTTGAATAAAACTGCGTTGGTATAAGAAAAAGGGTACGTTTTTTCACAGTGCCATGGAAGGACGGAACTGCGCCGGTGGAGGCATGGCCTCCACCCTACGGGGCGGTATGTGATTTGGTAGGGTGCAAAATACCTTCCCCTGGGG
>CAZVMK010000073.1:0-5810 GCA_964628315.1 uncultured Oscillospiraceae bacterium | reverse complement strand
CTTTAACAAAACGGCAGGAGCCGACTCCTGCCCAAAGGAGGCTGGCTATGGAAACCATTTACGAGCAAATCGCCACCCGAACCGGTGGCAATATCTATATTGGCGTGGTAGGTCCCGTTCGCACAGGCAAATCCACGCTTGTAAAGCGGATCATGGAGGAGCTGGTGATTCCCAATGTGGATGATCCCTATCGTCGGGAGCGTGCCAGAGATGAGCTGCCCCAAAGCGGCTCTGGCAAAACCATCATGACCTCGGAGCCTAAATTCGTTCCCGAAGAGGCCGTGGAAATTTCCCCCGATGGCACCACCCGACTGCGTATCCGCATGATCGATTCCGTGGGTTACATGGTGGAAGGCGCCGTCGGTGCCACCGAGGACGGCGTTCCCCGTATGGTAACGACCCCATGGTACGATCATGAGATCCCCATGACGGAAGCGGCAGAACTGGGCACCAAAAAAGTCATGGAAGAACACGCCTCCATCGGCATTGTGGTCACTACCGACGGCACCGTCACAGACATTCCCCGTGGGGACTATGAAAATGCCGAAAGCCGTGCCATTTCGGATATGCAGGCCACAGGAAAGCCCTATCTTGTCATCATCAACAGCCGCAATCCCCAGGGAGAGGCCGCCAAAAACCTGCAAACGGAGTTACAACGCAAATTCGGCGTTCATGCCGCCATTGCCGATTGCCAGGCGCTGTCCGCAGACGGCATCCAGGAGCTGTTCCGCCGTCTGCTTTACGCCTTTCCCCTTGGGCAACTGCAACTGTACCTGCCACGCTGGCTGGATGCCCTGGACCCCTCCGACCCGACCAGAAGCACGCTCTACAGCAGTCTTCTGGAATGTGCCCAGCGGATATCCACCCTGGATCAGGCAGAGGCCGTTCTTTCCGAATTGACGGCGCTTGAAAACGTCCAGGATGTGACCGTGCAAAGCATCCATCTCGGGGATGGCACGGTGGAATGTGTGATTACGCTACCATCCAAACTGTTCTACGAAATTCTCAGCGCCAAAGCCGGAACCACGGTCGAAAACGACAGTCAGCTACTGGCCCTGTTGAGCGAATTATCTTCCGCCAAACAGGAATATGACAAAGTGGCCGATGCGCTCTCCGCCGTGAAAGCTACGGGCTACGGCGTGGTAATGCCCACAGCGGACGAAATGACCTTGCAATCGCCGGAGATTTTGCGCAAAGGCGGCGCTTACGGTGTCAAATTAAAGGCCGGCGCCCCCTCCATCCACATGATTCGGGTGGACATTGCCACAGAAATCAGTCCCATGGTCGGCAGTGAAAAGCAAAGTGCCGATCTCATCGGCTATCTGGGAGATGAGGACCCCGAAAAACTCTGGCAGAGCAATATTTTCGGCAAATCGGTCTATGAACTGATCCAGGAGGGGCTAAATGCAAAACTGCTGCAAATGCCCGAAGAAGTTCGAAGTAAATTCCGCCTGACCCTACAGCGGATCGTCAACGAAGGTGCCCAGGGACTGGTGTGCCTGATCCTGTAAAAATCAAGGCGCTCGCCGATGGCGAGCGCCTTGTTCTTATTCAATTCCGGCACGGCGCAGGATCTCGGGTACATTTTTCTCTGCCCCGATGGCCATGATATGCACACCTTCGCAGATTTTTTCTTCCCGAATGCTGCGGATCAGATCCGCAGCCATATCCATACCGGCCTGCATCGGCAGGCCCTTGATGCCCTTTTCCTTGCCCTCTTCGGCAGCTTCCGTCAGGCGGTCGATCATCCACTGAGGCACCTGAATGCCAGGAACGTTGGCATTCATGAACTTCGCCATTCCGGCGGTCTTCAGCGGAATGATACCGGCCATGATAGGCACTTCGATTCCGGCAGCACGGACGGCTTCCATGAACTTTTTCAGGCTGTCCAGGTCAAAGATGCCCTGGGTCTGAATGAACTGAGCGCCGTTGGCCACTTTCTTTTTCAGCTTTGAGATTTGCAGCGGCAGCGGGTCATACACCGGCGTGACTACCGCGCCCTTAAAGAGCTTCGGTGTCGAAGACAGCGGATTTCCGCCACAGTCGCATCCGGTCTGTTCCATAGCAGTGAGCATTCTCAAAATACCCACACTATCCAGATCGTACACCGGTTTGGCATCCTTGCAGTCGCCCACGGTCGTATGGTCACCGGTCAACGCCAGCACGGTGTTGATACCAAAAGAAGCGGCGCTGAGCACATCGCCCATGATGGCCATGCGGTTACGGTCGCGGCCGGTGATCTGAACGATGGCATCGATTCCGGACTGCTGCAAATGGATGCACAGTCCCAGAGAAGATGCTTTCAGACAGGCGGACTGCATATCGGTCACATTGACCGCATCCACTTTCCCCTGTAACAGCTTCGCCACTTCCAGCTGTTCGGTGAAATCACAGCCCTTAGGAGGTGCCATTTCGGCGGTAACGGCAAATTCGCCTGCCAGCAGTTTTTCCTGCAAAATGCTCATTTGCGTACCTCCCGTGTGTTGATTTTTCTGGGATAAGCAGTGGCGGCATGGCCCTTCGGTTCGATGAGCATATCCAGCTTCTCCAGCTGTCCCAGCGCTTCCAGCTTTTTATAGATCATGATCCATGCGCAGTCGTTTTCGGGATTGACCTCACACTTGCCGTTCTTCTGGCCGCCACAGGGACCGGAAGTCAGGCTCTTTGCGCACTTTGTCACGGGGCAAATGCCGCCGGTATAGCCCAGCACGCAGTCGCCACACATCCGGCAAGCCTCGTTGAACATTCCGACACGCTCCACCTGTCCCAGGAACATGGTGTTGTTCGCAGGGTAGACCGGCACATCGATCTGTTCCGCCACAGTACCCACGCCGTCACCGCAGGACATGCCCACGATGGCATCGGGTGCGGCAGCCTTAATGGCTTTCAGTTCTTTTTTCACCAGCAGCTTATGGCAGCATTCTTCGGGGCAAACAGTTGCCACCACTTCCCTGCCATTGGCTTCCAGATAGGCTTTCATTTCGGCGATTTCCTTTTCGCCGCCGACGGCACAGGCCGCGGCGCAGTTGCCACAGCCGATGATCGCGATTTTTTTTGCATCGCCCAGCATGAGCATCAGCTCATCCAAAGGCTTTTTTTCTGAAATAATCATAAATGTTCTCCCTTTTGGGAACTCAAATATTCTGTGCTTCGATCATTTGGCACAGATCCTGTCTGATCTTTTCCGGCAGGTCACAGGCGTTGACAGCGTGGAGCATATCCTCCTGCGCAAAGCGGCAACCGCCCATTTTTTCCTGCAATTCGGTGCTCAATGTCCATTCCATGGCATCGGTATATACCCGAACCTCGGCAATTCTTCCCTGCTCTACCTGCAGCTGCATTTCCACGCCGCCCCAGGGGAAGCGCTGTTTACAGCAGAAAGTCGCCGGCAAAGATTTGCCGTAGTTCCAGTCCCAGGAGGCATTTCTCGCCCGAAGGCGCTCCACCTGCTCCATATCCAGATCCTGTTCGGACAACTCCACCGCTTTTAAACCGTACACCGCCGCAAAAGCCGAACGCATTTCGTCTTTCATGCGGTCAACGGTCAATTCACGATTCAGTTCCTTTAAATTGATGACCCGAGAGCGGACAGATGCCACGCCCTTGCTCTGCAATTTTTCCTTGGACGGGACCAGATATTGTCCCAGCCGCCCCATATCCACGTCAATGAGCAGTGTGCCGTGGTGGTACGCCTGCCCCTTGGAGTCATAGAACGCATTGCCGGAAAATTTCCGTCCGTCCACGGTCACATCGTTACGGCCGGTGATCTGCGCATCGATGCCCAGCCCACGGCAGGCCGTGACAATGACCTGCAACTGCTTCGGCAGATCATAATTTTTCTTGGAGACCAGAAAAGTAAAATTCAGATTTCCCATATCGTGGTAGACAGCGCCACCACCGGAAAGACGGCGGGCAAGATGTCCGCCGTCTTGGCTCAGTTCAGTCGTTCGGCACTCCGCCCATGCATTCTGGTTTCGGCCGATGACAACGGTGTGGCGATTTTGCCACAGGTAGAGGATGCAGGCATCCTCCCCTGCCGTTTCCATCAGATGCTGTTCGACAGCCAAATTGAGATAAGGGTCATCTGATTTACTGACGTAGCAGTAAATCTTATTCACCATAGTTGTAGCGCAACACGGGCTGACGGGCAGCACGGACTTCGTCCAGACGGCCCACGGGGGTATTGTGGGGTGCGCTGTGCAGCTGCTCGGGATCCACCTTGGCCAGCTCATGCAGCTTCTTGAACACCTCGATGGCCTCGTCCATGGTTTCCATCGACTCGGTCTCGGTGGGCTCGATCATCAGTGCTTCGTGGACGATCAGGGGGAAATACATCGTGGGAGGATGGATACCGTTATCCAGCAGGCCCTTTGCGATATCCAGTGCGGAAACACCGGTATCTTTGTGGAATTGATCCAGAGTCATAACGAACTCGTGCATACAGGGGCCAGGATAAGCCATGTCGTAAGTATCTTTCAGGCGAGCCATCATGTAGTTGGCATTCAGAACGGCGTTCTCACCGGCCTCGGTGATGCCCTTCTTGCCCAGTGTCATCAGGTAAGCCAGAGCCTTAACGACAACAGTGAAGTTACCGTTGAAGTTCTTCACACGGCCCATGCTCTTGGCAGGCTTGACCAGGGTATACTTTTCGCCCTCTTTTTCCGCTACGGGACCAGGCAGATACTGTGCCAGGAACGCCTTACAGCCCACGGGGCCGGAGCCTGGGCCACCGCCGCCGTGGGGGGTGGAGAAGGACTTGTGCAGGTTCAGGTGGACACAGTCGAAGCCCATGTCGCCAGGACGAACAACGCCCAGAACCGCATTCAGGTTTGCGCCGTCGTAGTAGCACAGGCCGCCTGCATCATGGACGATTCTGGTGATCTCCAGAATGTTCTTATCGAAGATACCGACAGTGTTGGGGTTGGTCAGCATCAGGCCGGCGGTATCGGGGCCCACAGCGGCACGCAGTGCATCCAGATCCACACAGCCGTCACTGCCGGAGGGAATGTTGACGATGGTAAATCCGGCCATGACAGCGGAGGCAGGATTGGTTCCGTGGGCAGAGTCGGGAACGATGATCTTGGTACGGGCGGTGTCGCCGCGGTCCATGTGATAGCACTTGATGAGCATCAGACCCGTAAATTCGCCATGGGCGCCTGCAGCAGGTTGCAGGGTCATGTCGTCCATTCCGGTAACTTCGCACAGAGTCTTCTTGGCGCGGTACAGCACCTCGATAGAGCCCTGGGTAGTAGCCTCGCACTGGGTGGGATGGATCTGGGTAAACTCGGGCAGAGCCGCCATTGCTTCGTTGATCTTGGGGTTGTACTTCATGGTGCAGGAGCCCAGAGGATAGAAGCCATCGTTGACACCGTGGACGCGCTTGCCCAAAGCGGTGTAGTGACGGATCAGGTCATTTTCGCAGACGTGGGGCAGCCGCAGGGCGGTCTGACGGGTCTGCTTCAGTTCCACAACGGGAACATCACATTCGGGAATCAGAGCCAGATGCTGTTCGGCCGTTCCTCTTTCAAAAATCGTTTTCATAATCAGAACGCCTCCTTCAGCAGGCTAACAGCCTTGTCCAGTTCTTCCTTGGAAACCAGCTCGGTTGCACACCACAGCAGGCCTTCTTCCACTTTCAGGCCGCCCAGAATGCCGTTTTCTGCCAGAACGGACAATGCCTTTTCCGCATCGGGGCATTCGGTGACGAACTCGTGGAAGTATTCGCCCTCGTAAACACGCTTCCAGCCCAGCTCGGTCTCCAGCTTTTCAGCCAGATAGTGGGCCTTGGACATGGAAGAAACAGCGGCCTG
>CAZVMK010000072.1:0-5919 GCA_964628315.1 uncultured Oscillospiraceae bacterium | reverse complement strand
CGGATTTATAGTCGGAGATATTGCTGAAATTCTTTCAAATAGTACTTGATTTTTATCCTGGTTTTAAGCATAATAATATCAAATCACGATTTGGTAAATCACAATTAGATATTAGCGGAGCCGCTACCCATATTTAGAGGATACAAAAGCAATTTGAAAAAAGAAAGGTGGATTTTATGAAGAAATTATTTGCGATGATGGCCGCTTGTGCAATGCTTGCGATTTTTATGGCGGCTTGCAACACGCAACCGACCGACACAACTGCCGACGAAACTCAGATACCGAGTACAAATCCGTGGACGGATGAATGTACTGAGCCCAATGAGTCCACCGCTCCCTCTGAGGCGGAAACTACCGCTCCGGCTGAGGATGACGATTCCGGCGAAGCTCATATTCACACTGCTACCGGAAGCTGGCAGGTGGATATTACCGGCCATTGGAAAGAGTGTGATGAGTGCGGCGAAAAGGTTGAGGCGGCTGAACACCAGCCAAACGATGATGGTATTTGCAGTGTATGCAATAGCACGGTGACCGACTGGGGAGATAGTATTGACGTCTGTGTGTATGACGAATATGACAACCTGATCAGAATGCTTGAATATGATGAAAACGGCGAACTGGTCAGCGAATATATCTGCATCTATGTGTATGATGAGAACGGAAACATGACTTTTGCCACCGAATATATCGACGACCGGTTGACCGGAGAAACGGAGTACACCGTGGTCGATGGCGAAAGCATTCCCGTTAGGTACGTAGGCTATGATGAAGACGGTCGCCTCGTGAACGAGTATGATCATAATGGAAACGTGGTGTACATGGCAATATACGATACGGATGACAACCAGATCTTCAGCGCCGTTTCCGAATATGAGCAGGATGAAGATGGCATATGGTATGAGTCTTCCTGCACCGAAACCGATGAAGACGGCAATAAAACCAGTTCACAGTATAACGAATACGGAGACATCATTGGCAAAATCTGCATGGACTGCAACGACAATGTGCTTTCCGTGGAAAGCTGGGAGCATACTTATGAGGAAAACAGATTAATCATTCAATCGCTGTATACCAAAGACAACGAGACACAGCTGTGGGAATTTAAGGTCGTGGTAGGGGATGACTGGGCTTATAGCTATATGGAAAAGCGCACCACCTACAATGAAGATGGCACAACCACTGTTTGTACCTACGATGAAAATGAGAATCTGCTCAGCGAAGTGACTTATGATGTCGACGGCAACCCAATTGAATAAATGACAAATGAAAGGGTCAGGCGTTGCCTGACCCTTCTGCATTAAAAAAGATATTTACAGCATGGCATTGATCTGGGCCTTTGGCTTGGCGCCGCTGGCACGTTCGATGATCTCTCCGTCCTTAAAAACCATCAAGGTGGGAATGCTGGTGATTTTGTATTCTTTGGCCAGCTCGGGCTCCTCATCGACATTGACCTTAACGACTTTGATGTCGTCCCGTTCACGGGAAATTTCTTCCACCAATGGTCCGACCATACGGCAGTGGCCGCACCAGGGCGCCCAGAAATCCACCAGGACCGGCTTGGAGCAACGCATTACTTCTTCGTGGAAAGTATCTTTGGTAACAGAAATAGCAGACATATCATTTCCTCCTGTGTCTTCTTAATTGTGACCACATTATATCATGGGGTGGAGCAGGATTCTGTGATAAAGTCACAGTTTCCTGTTACACAGTATATGCAGAAATTTTATTTTATCTCAACAGACGAAAATGACGACGCTCAACCTGTATGTAACCGTCATCACGGAGCTTTCCGATAACGGTGGACATGGCACTGCGCTCCACGCCGAGATAATCGGCAAGCTCCTGACGGTCGTATGGGATGACAAAATCGCAGCTACCGTGGAGCTTGGCCTCTGACAGCAGATAAGCCATTACTTTTTCCTTTGTAGTACGTTTGGAAAGAATCTCAATTTTTTGGTTTAAACGCAAGTTGCTCTGAGCAACGCTTAAAAGAAGATTGCGAATCATCTGATTGTGGAAGATACAGGCATTGTGGCACATCGTCATGATATGGCTGCAATCGATCAGCATGAGCTGGCTGTCTACCGTGGCAATGATGCTCACCGGAAGATTATCTACACCGGCACAGGCAAATCCTTCACCAAACAGTTCTCCTGGGCCGGCCATGGATAAAATGGAGCGATTGCCCAGGTAGTCATCCTGTACGGCTTGTACGGCTCCCGTCAACACGATCCCTACGCAGTATGCGGCCTGCCCCTCTTGAAAAATAGCGGTATTTTTTCGGGCAGAGATGACTCGCGCGCCAAAACAGCGAAGCATTTTTCCGTAATTGTCTCGTCCGACCTGACAAAAAAGGGGGCAGGTATCCAAAATATCAAAATATTTTTCCATTTCTTTCCTCCGAATGTTTGATTTCCAACATACTTTTTGCCGATAGTATATTATAATATTGATACAAAGTCAAGAACACCGGAAATGAAAAGGAGAAATAGCCATGTTTATTACCGAAGATATCAAATATGTAGGCGTGAATGACCATCAGGTGGATCTGTTCGAGGGACAGTATGTGGTTCCGAACGGAATGGCCTATAATTCCTATGTGATCATGGATGAAAAAATTGCTGTCATGGATACGGTGGATGCGCACTTTACCCACGAGTGGCTGGATAATATCCAGGGGGTGCTGGGCGGCCGCAAGCCCGATTATCTGGTCATTCAGCACATGGAAATGGATCATGCCGCCAATATCGCAAACTTCATGAAGGTTTATCCGCAGACAACGGTGGTTTCTTCTGCCAAAGCGTTTGCCATGATGACCAATTTCTTCGGTACCGCATTTGAGGAAAATCGCCTGGTGGTAGGCGAGGGGGATACCCTGATCCTGGGTAAACACGTGCTGGCTTTCGTTAACGCACCGATGGTCCATTGGCCGGAAGTGATCGTAACTTATGATGTCTGTGATAAGGTTCTGTTTGCTGCCGACGGATTCGGCAAATTCGGCGCGCTGGATGCAGAGGAACCCTGGGATGATGAAGCCCGCCGCTATTTTATCGGTATCGTGGGCAAGTATGGTGCCCAGGTACAGAATTTGCTGAAAAAGGCCGCAACGCTGGATATTCAGAAAATCTGCCCCCTCCATGGCCCTGTGCTGACGGAAAATCTTGGCCATTACCTGAACCTGTATAACACCTGGTCTTCTTATGATGTGGAGACTGATGGCATTGTGATCGCTTATACCAGCGTCTACGGCAACACCAGAAAAGCGGTGGAACTGTTTGCCGAAAAACTGAGAAGCAAAGGCTGCCCCAAGGTGGTGGTTCATGATCTGGCGCGCTGTGATATGGCAACTGCCATCAGTGATGCGTTCCGCTACGGAAAACTGGTGCTGGCCACTACGACCTATAATGCAGACGTATTCCCTGCAATGCACACTTTCCTCCATGGCTTGACGGAGCGAAATTTCCAGAACCGCACCATTGGCCTGATCGAAAACGGATCCTGGGCACCGCAGGCGGCAAAAGTCATGCGTGAGACCTTTGCAAAGTCCAAAAACATCAAATTTACGGAGACAACGGTTCGCATCATGTCTGCGTTGAATGAGACCAGCAGCACCCAGCTGGAGGAACTGGCGAATGAACTGTGTCAGGATTATATTGCCTACAACGCCGATATGGCCAACAAAAATGACCTGTCTGCGCTGTTTAACATCGGGTATGGCCTGTATGTCGTCACATCCAATGACGGAAAACGGGATAACGGTCTGATCGTCAATACCGTTACACAGGTGACCAACACACCGAACCGTGTGGCCGTGTGTATCAACAAGCAGAATTATTCCCACCATGTGATACGTCAGACGGGAATGATGAATGTAAACTGCCTGTCTCAGGAAGCACCTTTTGAAGTGTTCCAGAATTTCGGCTTTCAGAGCGGACGAAATGTGGACAAGTTTGAGGGCACAGAGGTCTTGCGCTCCGATAACGGATTGGCGTTCCTGCCTCGGTATATCAATTCCTTTATGAGCCTGAAAGTGGAACAGTACGTGGATATGGATACACACGGTATGTTCATCTGTTCCGTGACGGAGGCAAGAGTGATCTCCAATGTGGAGACCATGACCTATACTTACTATCAAAATCATGTGAAGCCCCAGCCTCAGACGGAGGGAAAGAAAGGCTTCGTGTGCAAAATTTGCGGATGGATCTATGAGGGAGAGGAACTGCCTCAGGACATCGTTTGCCCCCTGTGCAAACACGGCGCCGCAGATTTTGAACCCATCGGATAAATATCAGAGCCTAAGCCGCTGCCTACATGGATAGCGGCTTAGGCTTGTAACACTAAAAACAGGAGCAATAACGGATGGAAAAGAAAATGTTGATCGTTTGCTATTCCGTGTCAAACGGGAATACAAAGAGAATCGCCCAGATGTTGCAAAAGGCTACCGGTGCGGATATTGCCTATATCGACACGGTGGAACCCTATACCGGCTCTTATGATGAGATCGTGGAGCAGGGACAACGTGAAGTGAAACGGAATTACAGGCCGGAAATTAAACCCATGGGCGCCAATGTGGCGGACTACGATGTGGTTGCCATCGGAACGCCTACATGGTGGTATACCATGGCACCGGCCGTACAAACTTTTTTGAAGTCTAATGATTGGAGCGGTAAGACCGTGATCCCGTTTCAGACCCATGGTGGCTGGCCAGGACATACGATCAAAGATATGAAAAAAGCCTGCCAAGGCGCAACGTTTGCTTTTGAAAACGATATTCAATTTGACTCTACCGGCGGTGCGGAACTAATCACCGAAGAAGCAAAAATTGAGACATGGATAAATCAAATCAAAGGAGGATTACAATCATGAGAAAAAACTTTGGAGCAA
This sequence comes from uncultured Oscillospiraceae bacterium, assembly GCA_964628315.1. GTDB lineage: Bacteria > Bacillota > Clostridia > Oscillospirales > Oscillospiraceae > Faecousia. Next base: position 1,035 of record CAZVMK010000072.1, on the reverse strand, counting down.
AGTCGGCCGTGTATCCTCAGCCCGTCTTTATTATCGGTTCGTATGACGAACAGGGAATACCCGATGCCATGAATGCCGCCTGGGGCGGTATCAGCGAAGTAAATGAAATTTCTATATGCTTGAGTGCGGAGCATAAAACCGTGAAGAATATCCTTGCCCGAAAGGCATTTACCGTCAGCATGGCCACCGCTGACACGGTAGTGGCTTGCGATTATGTCGGTATCGTGTCTGCAAATGAGGTAGAAAACAAACTGGAGAAAGCCGGCTTCCACACGGTTAAAAGCGAATTCGTGGATGCGCCCATTATTTTGGAGCTGCCCATGGCAGTGGAGTGCAAACTTATCAGCTATGATGCCGAAACCTGTCGTATGGTCGGGCAGATCGTCAATATCTGTGCGGAAGAAAGCGTCCTGACCAATGGCAAGGTTGATCCCTCAAAACTGCGCCCCATTACCTACGACAGCATGAACCATGCCTATTATGTACTTGGCGAAAAAGTGGGCAATGCGTTCAAAGACGGTGCGGCGCTGAAATAAGCGCCGGCACATGTGTCATCGAATAGGGAAAAGGTTATCCGTAAATAAGAAGAGCTCCGAAATCCACGGATTTCGGAGCTCTTGATACTTTTGATTGAAAAAGTCGGAAATCAGCGTTTGCTGAACTGAGGCGCACGACGTGCAGCCTTCAAGCCGTACTTCTTTCTTTCCTTCATTCTGGGGTCGCGGGTCAGGAAACCGGCAGCCTTCAGAGCGGGACGGTACTCGGGGTTCAGAACCAGCAGAGCACGGGCGATACCGTGACGGATAGCGCCGGCCTGACCGGAAACGCCGCCGCCGGCAACGGTAACAACGATGTCGACCTTGCCCAGCAGATCGGTGGTAGCCAGAGGCTGACGAACGATCAGCTTCAGGGTCTCCAGACCAAAGTAGCTGTCGATGTCACGGCCGTTGATGGTGATAGCACCGGTGCCGTTTTCGTACACACGGACACGAGCCACGGAGGACTTCCGGCGGCCGGTACCGTAAAAATACTTTT
>CAZVMK010000071.1:0-6018 GCA_964628315.1 uncultured Oscillospiraceae bacterium | reverse complement strand
GCAGGTCGATCTTGTTGATAACGGGCAGCACTTCCAGCCCCGCATCGATGGCGAGATAGGTGTTGGCAAGGGTCTGGGCCTCCACGCCCTGAGAAGCATCCACCACCAGAATGGCACCCTCACAGGCCGCCAGAGAACGGGACACCTCATAGTTAAAGTCCACGTGGCCCGGGGTGTCGATCAGGTTCAGGGCGTAGGTCTGGCCGTCATCGGCCTGATAAGTAAGGGTGGCGGCAGTGGCTTTTATGGTGATTCCACGCTCCTTTTCCAGCTCCATGGAATCAAGCATCTGCTCGGCACGAATGCGGCGGTCGATGGCGTTGCATTCTTCCAGCAGACGGTCGGCCAGGGTGGATTTTCCGTGGTCAATATGGGCAATGATGGAAAAATTTCTGATTTTAGAAAGGTCGGTCATAACTTATACCTCAAAACAGGATGTGCTTACGGCTCCCCGAGAAAGAAAAAATTTACGTCCGCAGGGTGCAGTCTTTCATTCTACTGATTATAACGAATTTTTCCCAAAAAGTAAACCGTATGTTTTCATGTTTTTTCGGAAAAACTGTCTTTGTATGGCGACAAAAATCGCCCGAAGCCGTGTTTTTTGAAAAAAATTTTCCGAAAAGCCCTTGCCGACGGGATTTTTTCACGCTATATTTTATCCGAAGTATCAGATAAAAAAGGAATGAGACCTATGAGCACACCCAAAAAGACACCGAAAACCAACGAAGAATCTCTGGCCGCCATCCAGAACCTGATCATGCAGGGCAAGAAAGAGGGCATGATCCAGGCCAGCGAGCTCAATTCCGTTTTGGAAAAGATGGATCTGAGCCCCGAAAAAATCGAAGATATTTATGACCGTTTCGAGGCAATGAACATCCAGATCATCAGCGCCGAGCTGGATCTGGTCGACGATAACGATATGGGCCTGCTGCTGGATGAGGATCCCGATCTGGCCGCCCTGGACGACGAGGATCTGATCGATCCGGTGGATCTGGCCGCAGAATATAATCTGGACGATCCGGTGCGGATGTACCTGAAAGAGATCGGTCAGGTCAAGCTTTTGAGCGCAGAGGAAGAGATCGAGCTGGCCAAGCGGGTATCCGAAGGCGACCAGGAAGCCAAAAATAAGCTGACCGAAGCCAACCTGCGACTGGTGGTCTCCATTGCGAAGAAATACAGCGGCCGTGGCCTGCACATTCTGGACCTGATCCAGGAGGGCAATACGGGCCTGATCCGTGCGGTAGACAAGTTCGACTGGACAAAGGGCAATAAATTCTCTACTTACGCCACCTGGTGGATCCGGCAGGCCATCACCCGTGCCATCGCTGACCAGGCCAGAACCATCCGTGTTCCGGTTCACATGGTAGAGGTCATCAACAAGGCCACCCGCTGCAACCGGAAGCTGGTGCAGGAGCTGGGCCGTGAGCCCACCGTGGAGGAGATCGCCGCCGAGCTGAATTTGCCCGTGGAGAAGATCATCGAAGCCAATCGTACCGCCGCCGATACGCTGTCGCTGGATACCCCTGTGGGCGATGAAGAAGATACCTCCATCGGCTCTTTCGTCCCCGACGATATGACCCCTGGCCCTGCCGATGCCACTTCCAACGCTTTGCTTGCCGAAGCGCTGAAAGAAATTCTGGACACTCTGACCGAACGGGAAGCCGACGTGCTGCGGATGCGCTTCGGTATGTATGACGGCCGCACCCATACACTGGAAGAGGTAGGCCAGATCTTCGGCGTGACCCGTGAGCGTATTCGCCAGATCGAAAATAAAGCCATTCGCAAACTCCGCCACCCCAGCCGTGCCAAGAAAATCAAAGATTTCTATTGCTGAAAAACTGCCCTCGGGTCTCCCGAGGGCAATTCTATGTTGTTAAAACCCTTTTTCCATTCGGCGGTGGAGGCATGGCCTCCACCCTACAAGAGCGAAATTCCACTGTAGGGAAAGGGCCATGCCCTTTCCGAAATGGTCCGTTTTTTGCACTGCCATCGAATAACGGCACTGCACCGGTGGGGGTGTACCCCCACCCTACGGGTCGGTATGTGATTTGGTAGGGTGGGGATATATCCCCACCGCTGGGTTCCGATAATCACAATTTTACAATCAAACCCAAACACCCTACGGGGGTACAAGGTTTTCGGAACGGCCGGTTTTCCTTTGAGCAGCCATGGGGAAACAGCGGGTTTTGTTTCGTTTTTATCGATAAAAACCTATTTTTTAATGTTTTCGTCTGCCAATAGTGGACAAATAGGTTTTCAAAGAGTATAATAAAGGAAAATCTTCCGGCTTCTGCCGGAGAGGAAGGTGAAAAAGCATGGCATTTTCATTTCGCAGTGGCATCCATCCGAAAGAACATAAAAAATTGACCAGTGACCTGCGTATCAAGGAATTTCCCGAACCGGATGTGGTGGTGATCCCCATGCAGCAGCACATCGGCGCCCCCTGCAAGCCGCTGGTGGCCAAAGGCGACCACGTGCTGGTGGGTCAGATGATCGGTGATAATGAGGGGCTGTGCGTACCGGTCCACGCCTCCGTGTCCGGCACGGTGAAAGAGGTGGCCATGAAGCCCCACACCAGCGGCATGACCGTTCTGTCCGTGGTCATCGAAAACGACCACCTGCAAACCCTGCACCCCGATATTCAGCCCCGAAAGGCCGCTCAGGTGGAGTCCCTGTCCCCCCAGGAACTGATGGACATCATTCGTCAGGCCGGTATCGTCGGCATGGGCGGCGCCACATTCCCCACCCACGTAAAACTCAGTTCCGCGCTGGGCAAGGTGGACACCATCATCGTCAACGTATCCGAATGTGAACCTTACATCACCGCCGACGACCGCCTGTGTCGGGAATATCCGGCGGAGGTGGTCTCCGGTCTGCAGATCATTATGAAGATCCTGGATCTGAAATGCGCCCACATCGCTCTGGAGGACAACAAGCCCCAGGCGGCGCAGGCGCTGCGTGACCGCATTGACCCCGACACCGGCATCACCGTGGACCTGCTTCCTGCCAAGTACCCTCAGGGTGCGGAGAAACAGCTGATCTACGCCATCACCGGACGGCAAGTCCCCTCCGGCGGACTGCCTGCGGCAGTGGGGTGCGCCGTTTTCAACGCCGCCACCTGTAAGGCCATCCACGATGCGGTATATCTGGGAATGCCCCTGATCCGCCGTGTTGTAACGGTTTCCGGCGACATTTCCATGGAACCGAAAAATCTGCTGGTCCCCATCGGCACCAGTTTCAACGACCTCAGTGAGGCGGTGGGACACGCCTCCAATCCCTACAAAGTGCTCTCCGGCGGCCCCATGATGGGCTACGCCCAGTTCGACCTGAGCGTTCCGGTCATCAAGGGCAGCAATGCCGTGACCATGCTGGGCTTCAAAAACCAAATGCGGATCGCAACGCCCCACTGCATCCGTTGCGGAAAGTGCATGAACGTATGTCCCATGGGGCTGATGCCTCTGGCGCTGTATCGGGCGGAACGCTCCGGCGATCTGCAGCAGCTTCGGCAGCTGCACCTGATGGATTGCATCGAATGCGGCAGCTGTGCCTATACCTGCCCTGCCACCATACCGCTGGTGCAATCTTTCCGTGCCGGTAAGCAGAAACTGAAAGATCAGAAGTAAGGAGGGGAAACAATGGCACAGATGAAATATTTTTACGAGCTGACCATTTCCAGCTCGCCCCACGCCCACAGCAAAACCACCACATCCACCATCATGCGTGATGTGCTCATCGCACTGGCGCCTGCGCTGGTGGGAAGTGTCTATTTCTTCGGCTTCCGTGCGCTGGTGCTGGTAATGCTGTCCATGACCGCCTGCCTGTTCTTTGAATGGGGCTACCGGAAACTTCTGAAACTGGACAGCACCGCCTTTGACCTTTCCGCATTGGTCACAGGCGCACTGCTGGCCTTCGTTTGTCCCGTGACCATCCCCTACTGGATGCTGCTCATCGGCGATTTCTTCGCCATCATCATCGTCAAACAGCTTTTCGGCGGTATCGGCCAGAATTTTGTCAATCCGGCGCTGGCGGCCAGAGCATTTCTGTTCAGCTGGCCGGTGGCCATGAGCACCTGGGTAAAAGTCGGCTTCGACAACGCCGCCGGCCTCATGGATACCGCCGATGCCGTCACCGCCGCCACCCCCATGGCCTCTTTGCATCAGGGTACCCTGCCCACGGAAAGCCTGATGGATATGTTCCTCGGCAATCGGGGCGGCAGTCTGGGAGAAACTTCGGTGCTGCTACTGCTCATCGGCTTTGCGTACCTGCTGATCCGCAAAGTCGTATCCGCCCGCATTCCGCTGGCCTACATCGGCACCGTGGCGGTGCTGGCGTTCCTGTTCCCTCTGGGCAACGACCGCCTGCTGTGGACCGCTTACCAGGTGATGGGCGGCGGCCTGATATTGGGTGCCTGCTTCATGGCCACCGACTATGTGACCAGCCCCGTGACCAAGGCCGGTCAGGTCATTTTCGGTATCGGCTGTGGCATCATCACCATTGTCATTCGCTATTTCGGCGGCTACAGCGAAGGTGTCAGCTTTGCCATCCTTGTGATGAACTGCTGTTGCGTTTTGCTGGATAAGATCGGCCGCCCCCGTCCTTTCGGTGTGAAAAAGGAGGGCAAAAAATGAAAAACATTCTGAAACTGACCGCCATTTTGTTTACCATCACCGCAGTGGTGGCCGCTCTGCTGGCCGGTGCCGATCTTCTGACAAGGGAACGCATAGCCAATGCACAGGCGGAAAAACTGCAACAGGCCATTGCCAAGGTCCTGCCCGATGGCGAAAATGCTCGAAAAATCGACTTTGCCGCCGAGGGCAACACCGGCGCCAAGGCCGTTTATCAAAACGAAAACGGCTATGCCGTCCAGGTGGAGACCGCCGGTTTCGGCGGCACCATCACCATGATGGTAGGCGTTTCCACCGATGCAAAAGTGCTGGGTGTGGAGATCGTTTCCCACTCCGAGACCCCTGGTTTGGGCGCACGGGCCGAGTCGGACAGTGGCTTCCGCGGCAGCTTCGCGGGACTTGAGGGCGTGATTGAAGTCAGTAAGGACGGCGGCGAAGCCGACACGCTGACCGGCGCCACCATCACCTCCCGTGCCGTCGCCGAGGGTGTCAACGCAGCGCTGGCAGCCGTTCGTTCTTTGGGTTAAGGAGGCGTATACCATGAAAATCGGAAAAATGTTTAAAGACGGCCTCATTACCAAAAATCCCGTCCTGGTGCAGATGCTGGGTATGTGCTCCACATTGGCCATCACCACCAGCCTGTTCAACGGTATCGGTATGGGTCTGAGTGTCACGCTGATTCTCATCTGCTCCAACGTGATGATCTCCGCCCTGCGCAAAGTCATCCCCAATTCCATCCGCATTGCGGCCTACATCGTCATCATCGCCGGTTTTGTGACCATCGTAGATCTGATGCTTCAGGCGTTTTTGCCCTCCCTGTCGGAAAGTCTGGGCGTGTTCATCCCGTTGATCGTGGTCAACTGCATCATTTTGGGACGGGCGGAAGCCTTTGCCTCCAAAAACGGTGTTCTGGCTTCGGCGCTGGACGGTCTGACTCAGGGCATCGGCTATACCGTCGCCCTTTGCATCATGTGCATCATTCGTGAATTTTTGGGCTCCGGCACTTTCGGCGGCGGCCTGCTCAACGGCGGTGAGGGCATTCGCCTCTTGCCAGAGGGCAGTTCGGCCATGCTGATGATCATGCCCGTCGGCGGATTTTTGACACTGGGATTTGTGATCGCCGGTACCCAGTGGCTGCGCAACAGAAAGGAGAGCAAAGCAAAATGATGATGGAAGTATTCGGCATTTTGCTTGCCGGTATTTTAACGGAAAACTTCATTCTGGTGAAGTTCTACGGAATTTGTCCCTTTTTGGGCGTGTCGAAAAAAATCGATACCGCCCTGGGCATGGGCATGGCCGTCACGTTTGTCATGGCCATTGCATCGGCGGCCTGTTGGGCGGTGGATCAGCTGGTGCTGATGCCCCTGGATCTTGCCTATATGCAGACGGTGGC
>CAZVMK010000070.1:0-6072 GCA_964628315.1 uncultured Oscillospiraceae bacterium | reverse complement strand
TCATCGTTTCTTTTTTATAGCCATCTTTGGCAAAAAGCAAGTCTTACGGCGTTGTTGCAGTTTGCGTAAAATGGAAAGGGCAAATTGTGATTTTTTGAAAATTGAAATCTTGACAAATATATATATATATATATATAATAAACTTATTCGGCAAAGTCCCAACATTTTAAATAAAAAGGAGAAAGAGACATGAAAGATCGCATCATAAAGCTGACCGTTGTGCTAATGGCACTGATGCTCGCCTTTGCCCTAGCCGCCTGCGGCGAAGAAGAAACCACGGGCACTACCTCCGGCGCAGAACATACTCATGAATATGAGGAAACGGTGCTCATTGCTCCGACCTGTACCAAGACCGGTACAATGTTTTTGAAGTGCAAGACCTGCGGAGATGTGGATTACAAGGAGATTGCTACCACAAGTCATACGGAAGTGGTGGACGAGGCTGTAGCTGCTACTTGTACGAGCACCGGCCTGACCGAGGGAAAACACTGCTCTTGCTGTGGCAAGGTCATTGTTGCGCAGGAGGTCGTGGAGACTGTCAATCACGAATATGAGGAAACGGTGCTCATTGCTCCGACCTGTACCAAGACCGGTACAATGTTTTTGAAGTGCAAGACCTGCGGAGATGTGGATTACAAGGAGATTGCTACCACAAGTCATACGGAAGTGGTGGACGAGGCTGTAGCTGCTACTTGTACGAGCACCGGCCTGACCGAGGGAAAACACTGCTCTTGCTGCGGCAAGGTCATTGTTGCGCAGGAGGTCTTGGAGACTGTCGATCATGAATATGAGGAAACAGTGCTCATTGCACCCACTTGCGAGGACAGCGGACTAATGCAAAAAAAGTGCAAAACTTGCGGTACTTCGAACTGCGAAGCCATCTCCTGCAATGGCCACACAACGGTCATTGACGAGGCTGTTGAAGCCACTTGCCTTGCAACCGGCTTGACTGAGGGCGCGCACTGTTCTGTCTGTAACAAGATCCTGATCGAGCAACAGATGACGGAAATTACCGACCATAAGTGGGAAGTGCTTGAAGCGGTGGAAGCGAAATGTGATAAACCTGGTTTGACAGCGGGCACGAAGTGCGCTTACTGTGAAATGATCGGTATCGAACAGCAAACTGTCTGGGGATCTCACGAATTCGAAAACGGGCATTGTACTTCCTGCGGAAGAACAGAACCGAGCAGTGGCTTGCTATTTCAGCGAAATGCGGATGGTGGCTATACCGTTGCCGGAATCGGGACTTGTACAGATACTCACGTAATCATTCCCGATATCTATAACGGCCTGCCGGTGACCACTATTGGCAAGGATGCGTTTTATAACTGTAGTAGCATAAAAACAGTTGAAATTCCTGATACTGTGACTACTATCGAAATGAGAGCATTCGGCTATAGCGGCCTGACAAGTGTGGTGATTCCGGATAGTGTGACCACCGTGGAGATGTTTGCCTTCACCAGCTGTACAAATTTGACGAGCGTAACGCTTTCAAGCAATGTAGAATGTATTGGGAGTGGTGCATTTAGCAATTGCGACCTGACAAGCGTTACCATTCCGGACGGTGCGCTCAGCATTGGAAGTACCGCGTTCTATGGCAATAAAAAATTAACAAGTATTCGGCTTACGAACAGTGTGATAGAAATTGGACAAGAAGCATTCAATGACTGCTCAGAATTGACCGATATCTATTTTGAGGGCACCAGCGACGAGTGGATCGCAATCAGCAAAGGATTAAACTGGATCATTACGACCGATTACAAAATCCATTGCACCGATGGGGATTTTACCGTATACGACTAAATCCCACGTAAAAGCGGAGATAGGGAGCAGGAGTTTTCCTGCTCCCGTTTTTTATGTAGCGCACCGGTCCGTGAGGGCTTTCGAAATTTCTTCACAGAATTTCGGTTTAATTTCCCCAAAAAGCTTGAAAAAAAGCAAATGATTGCTTATAATAAGATACTAAAATGCCCTAACAGTGCCCGAAGGAGTATGAAAGATGACGGAAATTAGAATTACCGCAAGGAAAAATCCTTTGCTCCAGCAAGTGAAAAAACTTTTTTCTTCGCGGAAAGAACGCCAGACCGCCGGCCTGTTTGCCGCAGATGGAACCAAACTTTTGCAGGAAGCTGTTCGGTTTTATCCAGGGCTGGATACGGTGATTTTGTCTGACGGCATTGAGGCGGAGGTGCCCGAACACGTCCGATTGGTGCGAGTGCCCTGTGATGTGATGGAAAGCATTTCCCCTATGGCAGCGCCCCAGGGAGCCGTTTTCCTGTGCAGATTGCCACAGCCGAAGCCCTTGACCGTTGCGGCCCCCATGCTGCTGTTGGACGGCATTCAGGACCCAGGAAATTTGGGCACCATATTGCGCACGGCGGATGCGATGAACGTACCCGTGGTGCTGATGGAGGGCTGCGCCGACCCTTACAGTCATAAGGTGGTGCGAGCCAGCATGGGCGCAGTCCTGCGAACGCAGCCGACGATCGCCTCCTGGGATGATGTTAAAAAGGCGCTGGACGAAAACAGCATTCCCGTTGCGGTGACAGCGCTTTCTGACCGTGCCGTGGACATTCGAAGTGCGGCACTTGAAAAAATGGCAGTGGTCATTGGCAGCGAGGGGCAGGGCGTTCGACGGGAGATCATGGAAGCGGCGGAGCATCAGCTTATCATTCCCATGAATGCGCACTGTGAATCGTTAAATGCGGCCGTAGCGACTGCAATCGTACTATGGCAGATCAGACAGATCTAACCGATCGTGGAGAAAGGGGAGAGGGCCCGTGCTGGTGCACTGGATATGGTTGGCTACCCGTGAGGGACTGACGGACCGTGGCCGTGCTGCGCTTCTGGAACGGTTTTCCGATGCGGAAGACATCTATTTCGCCGAAGCAAGTGAATATGCCAATGTAGGCGGCCTTTCTCAGGATGCGGTTTTGTCCCTACAGGATAAAAATGTAAAAGAGGCGGAGAAAGTCCTCGATCAATGTGCTCAGGAAGACATCCACGTGCTGACCTGGCAGGATGCGGCCTATCCCCGTCGACTGAAAAATATTTCGGATCCTCCTGTGGTGCTATATTATAAAGGAAAACTGCCCGAATTCGATGCATTGCCGCTGATTGCAGTGGTTGGCACCCGTGGGGCTTCGGCTTATGGGTTGAGCATTGCCAAGCGGATGGGCTATCAGATCGCCAACTGCGGCGGTGTGGTGGTTTCCGGCCTTGCCTCCGGTGTGGATGCCATGGCCATGTCCGGCGCATTGACTGCCGGAATGCCTGTGGTCGGCGTACTGGGATGCGGGGCGGATGTGGTATATCCCCGTTCTAATCGTGGGCTTTTTGCCGATACCCAACGACAGGGCTGCTTGCTGACGGAATTTCCGCCAGGCACGGCGCCGATCAGCTGGAATTTTCCGAAAAGAAATCGTATCATCAGCGGTATTTCCTGCGGTGTATTGGTGGTAGAAGCGCCGGAAAAGAGCGGCGCATTGATCACGGCAAGGCAGGCAGCCGATCAGGGCAGGGACGTATTCGTTGTCCCTGGAAATATTGATGTGGACAGCTGCAGGGGCAGCAATGCGCTGTTGCGGGACGGTGCCATAGCGGTCAGCAGCGGCTGGGATGTGCTGAGCGAATATGAAGCCCAGTTTCCGGAGAAAATTCGCAAGAATACGACTCCGGCTAAACAGACAGCTTACCCCGATGAGGTTGAAAAAGCCGCAATGGATGGCGAAAAGCTGCTGAAAGTAGCGCAAAAGCCAAGATTACCCAGAGAAAAACGGCATAAATCCCTTTTGGAGCGAAAAAAAGAGGTTGACAAAGAACCACTGCCGCCGTATATTGACGCTGAAGAAAAACATCTCGACCTGACTGCCGAGGAGCAAGAAATAATGGCCATCATCGGACAGGGCATATCTCTGGTGGACGATATCATGTCTCAGACGAAAATGTCCGCCGGTCAGGTGCTGGCGAGCCTTACCATGCTGGAGATCAAAGGCGCGGTGAAGCGGTTGCCAGGCAAGCGTGTTGAATTGAAATAATGAACCGGAAATGGAGTTAAAATACATGGCAAAATCTTCCAATCTTGTAATTGTGGAGTCGCCATCCAAGGCGAAGACCATTGGAAAATATTTGGGACCGGACTATGTGGTCAAGGCCAGCATGGGGCATTTGCGTGATCTGCCCAAGAGCACCATGGGCGTGGATCTGGAACATGATTTTCAGCCCCAGTATGTGCCCGTCCCAGGCAAGGAAAAACTCATCGACGAACTGCGTAGTGCGGCCCAGAGCGCCAAGACCGTATATCTGGCAACGGACCCTGACCGTGAGGGAGAAGCAATCTCCTGGCACTTGGTGGAGCTGTTGGATCTACCACGGGAAAAGACTTACCGTGTGACTTTTAACGCGATCACCCAGAAAGTGGTCACGGAAGCCATTCGTCAGCCCCGTCAGATCGATACCGATCTGGTGGATGCTCAGCAGGCACGGCGTGTGCTGGACCGGATCGTGGGTTATCAGCTTTCGCCGCTGCTGTGGAAAAAAATCCGCAGGGGCCTGTCGGCCGGACGGGTCCAGAGCGTTGCGACCAGACTGGTGGTCGACCGAGAAAATGAAATTCGTGCGTTTCAGAGCGAAGAATATTGGACATTGGACGTAAAGCTGGATCGTATTGCCCGTGCAGGTTCTTTCTCTGCCCGTTATTACGGTGACAGCAAAAAGCGGGAGCTGGAAAACGAACAGCAGGTGGATAAAATCATTGCCGATATCACGGGCAGAGAGTTTACCGTCACCAATGTGAAAAAGAGCGAAAAAAAGCGCACTGCCGCTCCTCCTTTCACCACTTCCACCTTGCAACAGGAAGCCTCCCGTAAATTGAATATGACCCCGAAGCGAACCATGGCCATCGCACAGCAACTCTATGAAGGCGTGGATGTGGCAGGTGAGGGAACCACAGGTCTGATCACCTATATGCGTACCGACTCTCTGCGCTTGTCCGATGAGGCAATGGCTGAGGCGGCAGCATTTATCAAGAGCCGTTACGGAGCGGATTATTACTATGGTTCTTTCCATGTGTTTAAAACCAAAAGCAATGCCCAGGATGCCCACGAAGCCATTCGTCCCACACGGGTAGAACTGGATCCCGAGCGTGTCCGCTCCTCTTTGACGGCGGATCAGTATCGCCTTTACAAGCTGATTTGGAGCCGTTTCCTGGCTTCGCAGATGGCAAATGCTCTGTTTGATACGGTGGCCATCGATACCGAATGTGCCGGTCATGTGTTCCGCTCTACCCACCAGAGTATGAAATTTTCCGGTTTTATTGCCGTCTATGAAGAGGGCAGAGATGATGACGAGGAGGCAGTAGGCTCTCCTTTGCCGGATCTGCAGGTGGGTGAAAAGGCAAACTGCACCGACATCCGCAAAGAGCAGCATTTCACACAGCCGCCGGCACGGTACACCGAGGCCATGCTGGTCAAGGCCATGGAAGAAAAAGGCGTTGGCCGCCCCTCTACCTATGCTTCCATTATTTCCACCATTCAGGATCGGGAGTATGTGAACAAGGTGGATAAGCGCCTGTGCCCCACCCCTCTGGGCGAGGTGGTGACGGGGCTGATGATGGAACGCTTTAACGACATCATTGACGTGGAATTTACCGCCAACATGGAGCACCGTCTGGACGAAGTCGAGGAGGGCAAACGGAACTGGAAAGATGTCCTTTCGGACTTCTATAAAGAGTTCCATCAGGAAATGCTGGATGCGGAAAAAGCGCTGGAGGGCACACGCCTGAAAGTGCCGGATGAGGTAACTGACGAGATCTGCGAGGTCTGCGGACGGAACATGGTGGTCAAAATCGGCCGCTTCGGTAAGTTCCTGGCTTGTCCTGGGTTCCCCGAATGTACGAACACCAAGCCGATCGTGGAGCGGATGCCTGGCAGATGCCCCAAGTGCGGCGCCGGCCTGCTAAAGCGCAAGTCCAAGAAAGGCTATGCCTATTACAGCTGTGAAACAGGCGCATCCTGCGGCTTTATGAGCTGGGATGTGCCCACGGCGGAGGATTGCCCCACCTGCGGCCAGACC
>CAZVMK010000069.1:0-6131 GCA_964628315.1 uncultured Oscillospiraceae bacterium | reverse complement strand
TGCTAAAATATATAAAACGCCAAAGGAGTAGCACCATGCGCTATTATTTCGCCCCCATGGAGGGTATCACGGACAGTGTGTACCGTCAGATCCACCACAAATATTTTTCCGGTATCGACCGCTACTATATGCCCTTTCTCTCCCCAACCATGCACCGCACCCTGTCGGCCAAGGAAAAACGGGAGCTCCCCCCTGCCGACAGCGTTCCGTTCACGGCCGTTCCGCAAATCCTGACTAAAAATCCCGAGGATTTTCTCTGGGCCGCACAGCTATGCCGGCAACTGGGCTATGAAGAAGTCAACCTCAATCTGGGCTGTCCTTCGGGGACGGTGGTATCCAAAGGAAAAGGGGCCGGAATGTTGCGTGACCTCAGTCAACTGGATCGTTTTCTGGACAATATCTATACCAAAAGCCCCATTCACGTCAGCATTAAGACACGACTGGGCATGGAGCGGCCGGATGAATTTTATGCACTGCTTGAGGTTTTAAACCGCTACCCCATCTGCGAACTGACACTGCATCCACGTGTTCGTAAACAGTTCTATAATGGCAATGTGGACATGGAAATGTTCTGCTATGCCGCCCAAAACAGCACAAATCCCCTCTGCTATAATGGCAATCTCACCTGTTTGGATGATATTTCCGCAATTTCTTCTCAATATCCGCAAATCGGTGCGGTCATGCTGGGGCGTGGTCTCATCGGCGACCCTGCCATGTTGACTGCCGGCGGTGCCACTACACAGTTGTTGGAGGATTTCACCACCGAATTGCTGGATACTTATATTGAGGTTTTCGGTAGCACACGTAACGCCATGTTCCGCATGAAAGAAAACTGGAGTTTCCTTTTGCACCGATTTGAAGGCAGTGAAAAATTGGGAAAAGCCCTCCGCAAAACCACGGATATCGGCGAATATCGTTCCATCACCGCCCAAATCATCCATACGCTTCCTCTTTCTCCCAAATTGCAGGCAGATTGGTAATGATACAATAAAATACAACGGGCGCGGCATTATACCGCGCCCGTAATCGATTATTGGAGCGAAAAGCGGCAAAGCAGGTCACGTGAGTTTCTGCTGTGTCGTTTTCCAGCTTTTATTTTTTCTGTTCTGCCAGGAACTGCACTGCAGTGTGGGCAGCGACATTTCCCTCTCCGGCAGCTTTTATGTACTGATAGGGTCTTCCGGTGCAGTCACCAGCGGCAAACAGGCCAGCCAAGTTGGTTTTGCACGTCCTGTCCACCACCACATGGCCGTTTTCCGCTGTTAGTCCAGGTACCAGTGTGGCAGGCGATACGGCCGATTTCAGGAAGAACACGCCATCGACCGCCCAGCTGTCATCTTTCGACGAAACACGGCGCACCTGGCCATCTCCCTCCACAGCGCTCAGCACGCCGCTTATCTGTTCTACATTTTCCCGCTGAACGCCACAATTACGATACAGAGGGAACAGGTAAACTTTTTGTGCCAGATCTGCCAGATATTCGATCTCATGCTCGTATTCTGCGGAGGTGCAAACTACCGCAATCGTCTTCCCCTTGTAGAGGAACCCATCGCAGGTAGCGCAATAGCTTACGCCCCGTCCGAGGAACTCCAATTCCCCTGCCACAGGCTTCACACTTTCAACACCGGTGGCTAAAATCACAGTCTTTGCTTCGAACATATCCTGATTACACAAAATGCCGAAATAATCGCCCATGGCGTATACACCGGTGACTGTTTTTTCGGTTATGGAAATTTCCATTTGGGCCAACTGTTCGGAAAAGGTTTCCATCATCTCACGGCCGCTGACTTGCGGCAGACCTGGATAGTTACGAATGCACTCGGCTTTTCGAATTTTCTCGGACAACCGGACAGATCCAAACATAATCAGGTTTTTATTCAGCGCTTTCAACGTCAGCGCCGCGGAAATACCGGCAGGGCCGGTTCCAATGATCGCTACATCATACATACTTCTTACCTCACGAAACCGAAATGATATTGGAAATATTATCGCAGGAGCGTTGCTTTTCTCCGTTGCCGACAGAACAGAAATCCATCTGCTGTGCCAATCTGCGGAAAACAGGTACGAATGCGGCCACATCCTCTGGAGTGAAATCGTACATTTGCAAGAGGGTCTGTTGTCGCTGTGTCAGGGTATAGCCGGTCAAATAGGCGGTCTCATTTTCTACGCCCTCCACAGCCGGCATTTTGGGGTTGATCTGTTCCGCTACCGCGCTGATCATGCCGCCCAGAACTTCCTGCTCCGTCCAGCAATGGTCCTGCAGATAGTCAGCGATTTTTTCGAACACCTCTGCAGTCCGTTCCACCTGGGGATCCCGATAAGAACTGACCACAAGGCGGCCGTTCCGTGCAAAATTCAAAAATGTTCCATAAGCGCCGCCGACTTCCCGAATTTCATGCCACAGATAACCCAGAGCAATCAACTTTGCCATCACCGGATGTTTTCCGCTAAAAGGCAATATGTCATCGTAGCGCACACTTGCCGCGTTGTAATTTACACCGGAAGCCACTGCATAGGCTGTATTTTTCTGTGCCAGAGCAATGGGGGCAGCGGCTTTTTTCTGTCCTTTGGGCAACTGTAACCGGACATTTTCCGGCAATTGGGATGCGGTTACGCCCACATAGCGCAAATTGGCCTGACAGAAAAGCTCTTTCGCCAAGTGTTGGGCTGTTTGGCAGAAAAGTGTGGGTTCTTCACAGCAACGCGCCACATATTGCAGATACTCATAGCCGCCGAACAAGTCAAAATATCTGCTGGCGGAGAACACAGATGCACCGCAACGGTTCTGGGCAATGCTCATACCGTTTTGTGAAAAGCTGCGGCGAAGGCTGTCGTATTCGCTGGTAAGCAGGTAGGCGATCTCCTCCTCGGGGAAGCAACTGCAACACAAAATCTGCTCCAGCAGAGCCTTGGTTTCGGGTAACTTTTTCTTCAGGCAGGCAACCGTTACCATGAAATAAGGGTGTGCATCCTCAACAGAAGCGGAAATTGCCGTGGGGTAAAACTCCAAGCGGCCGATATTGGACTTGATCTCATTGCCCAATTGCTCCGTTGAATATTTTTCCGTAGGCAAATCGGTCAAAACTCTACTCAGCAGTTTTGCGCCCGAAAGTTGCTCTTCGTTCAGTCCCTCCATAGAAAAATAATAACGCAGATAAACAATGCCGGCCGTTTCCGCCTGGGTAAAAAGCAGTTGCTTATTTGCTTCAAAGGGACGGGTACGCAACTGTACATTCAAGTCTTCTCTGGTCAGATGGGGCATTTTTTCCAAATCTTCGGGGCGGTCGATGTGCGCGCTCGGACATTCGGCAGTGGCACCGCTTCGTTGCGCATCATCCAAACGGGCAAGCAGTCCATCGTAAATTTCTTTCCGTATACGATCAGGGGATTGAGGCTTCGGAACCATCACGGAACAAGCCGTGATTGGGTTTTCGAGGAACACTTCTGCCAGCAATTTTTCATAATAATCCGTATCCAGCGCCTCTTCCAACGCGCCGATCAATGCCTCGGGATCCATCCCCTGGGTCAACGGCAGACCATAGAACAGATTGTTGCAGACATTGGCAAAATCTTCCAAAGCGCGGCCACGCACCTGCAAGGCATTTTCCTTGGTAGAAAAGTCCATTGCGGACAATGTGGCACGCAAAGCCTGTCTGTCCACGCCCTGTGCGATCACGGCCCGAACAGTGTCCTCTATGACCTGTGCGATCTGCAGGCGATGCTCCGGTTCGCTGTTGTACACCACAAGACCAAATCCGGCCTGACGCTCCTGAGAGAACAGGTAGCGCGCATCTTTCAGCAGACCCGTTTCCAGCAAGGCCTTTTTCAGCGGAGAATTCTGGTTTTCCATCAGGTATTGCGCCAGAAGCGATAGGGCGAACAGTCGCTGTCCCTGCTCATAGTCGCCCACATTATAGGAGTACACCAATGCTGTTCGGCCGACCGTATTTTCCCCTTCGGAAACGGGATAGTCATGGAAATAAGTACCACTGACGGGACCTTGGCGGTCGTAGTCCCGTCCGCCATTTCCATCGGAGGCGGTCAGTAACACCTGATGTAAAAGCGCTTCGTATTCCTCCGGCTCAAAATCGCCGCGCAGACAAAGAACGCAGTTTTTTGCGCTGTAATGTTGCCGATGCAGGCTCAGATATTTTTCATAGGTCAGGTTGGGGATAGATGCAGGGTCGCCGCCGGAACAATGGCGCTGATAAGTATCGGGGTACAGGTCACTTTTCATGGCCTGATAAATGCGGCTGTCGAGGCCGGATAACGAGCCGTGCATTTCGTTATATACCACGCCCTGAATGTCTTCCTTTTCCAAATGCCATCCTTCCCGTTGAAACGTTTCCTTACTCAGCAGGGGGTGGAATACGGCATCGAGATACACTTTCATCAAATTTTCGAAATCGCCGCTGTGGCAGCTGGCACAGGGGTACATGGTCTTGCCCTGAAAGGTCAAAGCATTCAGATAAGTCTGCATAGAGTTCTTCATCATGTACAGGATCGGAGAGCCGATCGGATAACTTTCAGAACCGCTGAGACAGGAGTGCTCCAAAATGTGAAATACGCCGGTAGAGTCGGTAGGAACGGTACGGAAAGCCGCGCAGAATGCCCGTTCGGGGGTATCCGTTTTGATATGGACAAGCGTTGCCCCTGTTTCATGCCGATACTGTGTTACCGTATAGCCCAGGGAGGCGATTGCAGAACAGTCCACTTGTGTAAAGTATTTCATAGTCTCTCCTTTTAAAAACTGGGCGGCCATGCCGCCCAGTTGCGATTTTATGAATTGTTCTTCTCGTAGAGATATTGGCCGAAATCCTTCATATCTTCGGTCAGGGCATTGGCATCACCGGTGAAATTCGGTCCGACCCAAATGGTGTATGGGCCATAACGGTTGGGGGCATAGATCGAACCACCGAAGATGATAAAGCCATTTTCTTCGAGTTCGTTCCAGTAGTCATAGACCTCTGTATTCTCTTCCAGATTATCCACATCCCACCACAGAATGTCCATCCCGTTTATAAGCCAATTTTCTGTGGCCATGACGGTAAGTGGGGTCTTACTGTCTGGGTCAATGTGTCCTTTTTCTTCCAGATAGTCGAGCAGGTCTTGATAAGTGCCGTTCCACAGTGCCTTTTCATACTCGGCTGTCAGGTCCACCGGATCGTCACCATGTTCCTTTTCATACAGGTACTTGCCGAAGTTCATGAAATCTTCCATATACTGCTTTTCGTTTCCGGCAAATTGGCTCAGCACTTTTGTGGCAAAAGGTCCATTCCTGGTAGGGGTATATACCGTTCCGGCGTAAATAATAAATCCATTTTCCTGGTATTCCTGCCAATAATCATATTCGGGCGTTCCCTCTACCAGATTTTCCACGTCCCACCAGAGCAAGTCCAGGCCACTTTCGCAGACGTGTCCTTCCGTACAAAGTTCAGCCATGCCAAGAATGCCGTCTTCTTCAATATAGCCCAATTCCAGAAGATAGTCAAGCAAATCTTGCATATCTGCATTCCATAGGGCTTTTTCATATTCAGCACTCAGATCAATTGGCGCATCGGGGCCATCTGGCTCTGTCGGTGCCGTTGTTCCATAGAGCTGCTGATACTCGTCCGGTGTCAAAAAATCGGGACCTACCATAAGATAAACAAATGCAGCAATGGTCAAAAGTACCAACAGTGTGCAAAAAGCAATGGTAAGCACCTTGCTGCCAACAGAGGTTTTACTATTCATATCACACTGCCTCCTTTGCACTTTGCAGTCGGACATATTCCCGATAGGTGGGGCTGTTTTCCATGCAGTAAGCATGGGTGCCGGTAGCCTCTACCGTGCCGCTTGACATAACCACGATATTATCTGCGGCCATGACCGCGTTCATATCGTGGGCAATCAGAACCGTTGTTCTGCCCTCCATCGCGGCGCTCATGGCTTTCCAGATCAGTTTGTCACTCTGGATATCCAGCGCGGACGTGGCTTCATCCATCAACATAATGGACGGATTCATCATCACTGCACGGGCAATGGCAATACGTTGCCGCTGGCCGCCGGATAGATAGGAGCCACCCTCGCCCACTTCTTTATCAAAGCCTTCGGGAAATTCCATGATAAAATCGTAGGCATCGGCCACCTTA
>CAZVMK010000068.1:0-6160 GCA_964628315.1 uncultured Oscillospiraceae bacterium | reverse complement strand
GGCAAAAAGGTCTTCCATAAGGCGGTGCTGGCATAAATGATTTTCGAGTTGGCCAAATCGGAAGATTTTGAGGCCGTCAATCGGCTGGCAAAGCAGGTTTCTCTACACCATGCTCAATGGGACGAAAATGTTCAGCCGGATAAAGAGCCCTATCCTATGGATTTCTTTCAGGAGTGCATCAAAGATGGTGCCATTTACGAAAATGCCATCTATGTGGCTCGTATTGACGGAAACGTAGTGGGCTTTATGTTCTTTTACATCTGGCACACCAACAGTTCTGTCACCGCTCGCCGTGCCGTGTTGCAGATCGATGACTTCGGTGTGGAAGAACGTCTTCGCAATCGGGGAATCGGGCAGCAGATGATGACGGCGTTGCGTAAACTTGCCGAAAAAGAGGGGTGCTCCGCTATCAATCTGTACGTGGATGCGCCAAATGAAAGCGCCATTGCATTTTACCAAAAATGCGGCCTTAAAATCCGCAACCACGGCATGACACTCTCTTTATAAACGAATTTGACCGCAGGTGTTCTCACCTGCGGTTTTTGTAAAAATTGCTAAAAATTTAAGAAAATGCTTGACAATATATATATATAATTGGGTTATCCGAAGTTTATGAATTGTTAATAAATGACTTCTGGAAATTAGAAAGAATAAAGGAGAACTATTTATGGCAAACATGATCAAATATTCAGAACGAAGGTATTTCGGCTTCTTTCATCCTATCCTTACCTGGGAATATCACTGTTTTGGATATCGTAAGGGTGGACATACCCAAGAAGAAGTTTTTGACGGGTATGAGCATACCTTTTCTGAGACTAGCGATACCATTACAGTGACAAGTAGAGAAAAATCGCACACAGTTCGCACAGCCTTCTTCCGCCGCCATGAGGAATATCCGAAAAATCCGTTATTTGTAATTCTTGAACTTTTAATGAATCTAGTTTCCCGCATCCGTATTACATTCGCCAAGTTTTTTATTATAGCGTATATTTTGTTGTGTTATTTATTAGAAGATTTTGATCTGGTATACATCGGAGAAAGTGCTGGAAAAATCGCACTTGCCATATACGCTTGTAGTTTTATCATCCCTCTTACAGGCTTCATAGTTCGTAGGGCATTCGGACTGGATCAGAGAATTGATGACATTTGTGACGAAAATGGATGGAAAAGATGGTCCGAATATGAGGATAAATAAGGAGAAAAAGAAATGATTAATCGTACAAACGAATTCGTATATGTTAAAAGACACTATTTTTTCCCTTTCAAGCCTCTTATGGACTGGGAATATAAAAAATTCGGATACAAAAAATGTGACAAAGACAAGGGAAAAGACGGCATCTTCAACACCGCGTACTACGTCCGCCACAAAGAACGCCCAATGGGTTTGTATGATATGCTCTATTACATAAACCTCCCCTTCTCTTTCTTCAGAGCAATTCTTTGCCCGTTCCTTCTGGCTGTGTTGCTTCTTTCTATGCTTATAGAAGGCACTATCGGTTCGTTTGTGCAAATGGATTTGCTTTTGGCAGAGCAGGCGCTCATCCTTATCTTAGTCTTTCCCGCTATGCTTGTTTCAACCGTCCTTGGAAACTTTGGTTATAATTTGTATCGCAAAAATGATACAAACGGAAAACTTGACCGCATTATGAAGAGCCGCGGCTGGCCTGCTTGGACTTCCTATCATGACAACGATCCCCGCTTTACACCTCCGTGTTCAAAAAGCTCATCCCCAAAAGAGTATTCTGCGCCCCAAAAATCTCGCAACACCAGCCAAAACTCCATCGACAAAAATATTGTCAAGGCAAATACTACTAATAACACTACCAATACAAATACCGATGATGTAATCACCTTAATGACTGCAAATGGTGAGGAAGTCTGCTTTACCAAGATTGCCGTTATTGTAAATGATGGTATTTTATACGCTATCCTCCAGCCGGTAGAACTTCTCGAAGGAATGGATGATGATGAGGCGCTTGTTTTTAGAGTATCGAAGACTGTAAATGGCTCAGAATCCTTTGAAATTGAAACCGATGATGAAATTGTTGATACTGTTTTTGCTGAGTACGACCGCCTTTACGAAGAGAGTCATTGATACTGCAATTGAGGCGATATAATTATTATAATTTGTTGCCCCCTTGTCTCTTAATAGAGGCAAGGGGCATTTGTTCTGTCAGATTTCGTTGGCTTTATCCAGCATATCGGAAAGCTCGGCCACTCGCTCGATGGGGAAGGGGGGATTGGCAATGGGCTTCATGGCGATAGACATAAGCTTCATGGGGTTATCATCCGCAGCCACCCGATTGGAGCTGAGGTCACCGCAACGCTTGCAGCGATGGATGATGGCCCACTCGCCCTTGTTACGCACCCAAACGGCTACCGGCTCCATGATACCGCCGCAATCCGCTTCCCGATCACCTGGCTCAATGTCCAGGTGCAGGCTATGGAGGCAGTAAGGGCAATGGTTGCGGTGCTCGCTGGATGCACCGTCCGGCACCACCAGACGGCCACAGTTGCTACATTCGAATTCCTCCGTGCAGGCATGGGTTTTATAATAACCTTTTTCAAAGGATTTTCTTTTATTTTCCCGATTCATAGGAAATCCTCCTTTTTTCTTTTACTATACCACGATAAAAGCAAAAAAGCAATAAATTGTTCGTTTGTCGTTTCACTTCTCAGTGGAGTTTCAGGAAGAAATCTGTTGGACCATGGTGCTGTTTAAGGCATCGATCCAGTAGGCAAACTGTAACTGTGGCAAATCGAAATCAGAACGTGGAAACTTTACGCTGACCACCGTGTTGCCATAACGAAGCACTGCGCCTGGAGCGCCTTGTTCGGTGTAATAGAAATAAGCTGCATCAGCATCGACTTGGGGAGTTTGGTCCATCTCAGTGCCGCGGCTTTGCGCATCTGTCAGATATTCATCGGTCAGCACGTCGGCAAGCCAACTGCAGTTGAGCTCGTGGTAGAGAATGCTAATGCTCACCAGCCCTTCATTTCCGTCACGGTCCACTACTTCAACGATCTCAACCCAATCATAATTGTCGGAACTTAGCACATGAGACCAGTGGCGCATATAGTTGACATCATCCAATCTTTCCGCCGATCGCACCTCGGCGACCTGTGCCATGTCAGCCACGGCAAGGAAGGGGAGCGATGTACCTTCGGAAGGGAGATCTTGATAGTCGGCCTGCTGGCGGTAGGCCACACGCCCCATGACAGACAGTAAAAGCAGAAGACAAAGGATCACCGGACGGATACGAGAATAAAAACGATAGAAAGGGGCCTTTTTCTTCCAATCTTTTCGATTTATCGGAGGATGACCCTGTTTCATTCGGCGATAAAGACAGCTCAGCTGTACCAGTTCAACGGTCAGTTGGATCACAGCAAGCAAAATAAGGAAACCAATCGTAATCGGAAAGCCGGTCTGCTCTGTGATCACGTTTTGCAAGAAATGATCCGTACTACCAAAAACGAAAATTATCAGCCCACACAGTATCGGAACCGAAAGCCATGCCAGTATCGTTTTAAAAACACGTTGGCGAAGCTGTCGAATGCTTTGTGTTTGAATGATTGGATCCGTATGGATCTCCACCGCATTTTCATCATAGCTTCTGAAAATATGAAATCGGTGTGTACTGCATACATGTTCCCAACCATAGGCCTTTGTGATAGAGACGAATTCTTCTCCTGGCCTTAAATTCCATTGTTCGACACGATTAGATACGGGGGTCAACCGATAGCGGATGGGCAGTGGTTCGATTTTATAAAAATCGAAACTACGACCGGAATTACGACTTCCTTTTAACAGATACCCATTCAATGCCATATCTTCCAGCCAAGTCTGCATGGCCTCCAAATTCAACGTGGAACAAGGGGCTGAGAAACGATAGGATTTTATGTTCATCATTCAAATCTCCTTTCTGCGTGGACGGCATCGTCAATGCAATTCTGAAGCCGTTTGATCTCTTTTTTGAAACTTTCTTCGCCCAGGGATGAGATTTCATAGGTCCTTTTCCGGCCTGTCGCAGCAACTTCCCGAATATATCCTCCTTTTTCAAATTTACCCAAAATGGTATAAAGTGTTGCAGGTCCCAAAAGGACACGTCCGCCGCTTAATTTCTCTATGGTGGCCGCAATATCGATTCCGCACATTTGCCCCTGTTTTAACGCCAGTAAAACATAGAACATGGATTCTGTAAGGATTTCCATTGATTTTTGAGCCATTTTGTCACCTCCATTTAATATCGTTTAATGATATCGTGTATTGATATATTAGCATGTCATCCATTGTTTGTCAAGCGATTTCCGATTTTTTTCAAATCATGCAATGAAAAACAGTAAAAGAAATAAATTATCTTGACCTGAGCAATTTTTTGCATTATAACTAAGGTGATACTAAATTACAGAGGAATGTGAATATGTCAACGAAAGTATATTTCTCACGGCAGATAACCCCACAAGCAGTGGTAGAGTTATATGATCTATTGGGCAAAAATCTATGTGGCAACGTTGCGGTAAAAGTACATTCCGGCGAAAAGGGAAATCAAAACTTTATTCACCCTGATTTCTGGGCACCAATGGTAGAGCGTGTCCAGGGCACAGTTGTAGAATGCAACACCGCCTACAAGGGGGAGCGTGACACCGCACAGCGCCATCGGAAACTCTTTGCCGATCACGGATGGCTGGATTTTTTCAACGTGGACCTGATGGACGAAGAAGGCCCTGATTTGGAGCTTTCCATTCCCAACGGTAAAGTCATTCGGAAAAATTATGTGGGCAAGAACATTCAAAAGTATGACTCCATGCTGGTGTTGTCCCATTTTAAGGGTCACCCCATGGGCGGCTATGGCGGCGCACTGAAGCAGCTTTCCATCGGTGTGGCATCTGCTTATGGCAAAGCTTACATTCATGGCGCAGGGGCGCCTGACAAGCTCTGGACTGCCGATCATGATCTTTTCCTGGAGTCTATGGCAGATGCAGCCATGAGTGTCGTTGATTATTTTAAAGGGAACCTCGTTTATGTGAATGTTATGAAGAACATGAGCGTTGACTGCGATTGCTGTGCCGTGGCAGAAAACCCCTGTATGGCAGATCTCGGCATTTTAGTCTCCACAGACCCAATCGCCATCGATCAGGCCTGTATAGATTTGGTTTATGCGTCCACGGACCCTGGCAGAGATCATTTGATAGAGCGCATTGAAAGCCGCAATGGCGTTCATACCATTGAAGCAGCTGCTGCCTTGGGCTTCGGCAGCAGAGAATACGAATTGATCGAAGTATAATTTTACCGCCCCCTTAGCAGGGGGCGGTTCGTCATTATATATCCAGGGCAGGATTCATATAGTAGACATTTTTCTGGTCTAGTTTCTCGCGCAAAAGTTGACAGGCTTCACCAAACCGCTGGAAATGAACGATTTCTCTTTCGCGTAGGAACTTGATAACATCGTTTACATCAGGATCGTCGGAAAGCCTGAGAATGTTGTCGTATGTGACTCTGGCTTTTTGTTCGGCAGCCAGATCCTCCGTCAAATCGGCTATTGGGTCACCTTTGACTGCCATACTGGCGGCGCTCCAGGGAAAACCGGAAGCGGCTGTTGGATACACACCTGCAGTGTGGTCAACAAAGTAGGGTGCAAAGGCAGAGTCCTGAATTTGTGAGTCTTTCAGATTTCGTGTCAGCTGATGAACAATGGCACCGATCATTTCCAGATGTCCCAATTCCTCTACTCCCACAGAAGCATCAGAAATGTTCTACAAGGCAAAAACGGTTGAAAATGCTGCGTTTAGCGGCTTTTTAGTACATAGCATCACAACCTCTGACAAGGTGCTTAGATACGGAAAATTCAATCAAATCGAGTATTCCGAGCATCCTACCGTAGTACAGCGTGGCGATGAGCGAACAATCAACATCTATGCTGCTGTTCCAGATGTGGCATAGGGACAAGCCTGCCGCACATTCGCAATCGGAGCTTTCCTATTATATAATGTACCTGCAAGGAGGAATGAATTATGCGTGATAAGAAAAACCACCTATACTTTGACAACGAAGAAAGAAAACTTTTGATACATAGCCTTGTGAAGTTGAAAAATCAGCTTATCGAACAAGGCAGATATACCGACCCTGTTGATGAGCTTATCTTCAAGGTCAGTACCGCAC
>CAZVMK010000067.1:0-6380 GCA_964628315.1 uncultured Oscillospiraceae bacterium | reverse complement strand
CCCCAACCCTCGGAACCGGAATCCGATGCTCTATCCATTGAGCCACCGGTGCATTTGCCTGGATATTATACCCCAACTTTTCTGTTTTGTAAAGAGGAAAATTGGATTTTGGAAACTTTAAAAAACAAATAAATGCAAAACATAAACCGATACGGCGTTATATGCCGTATCGGTCTGTGTCTTTTACTTGGGAAATAGTTGCTGTTTTAATCTGTAATACGCTCTATTGCATCTGCTTCGCGCTCTAGTGCCTTAGCCCCGCGCTCCATAGCGTTAATTTGTGCTTTCTGGTGTGCGGCGATCGTTGCAGTGCTGGCGGCAGTGATTTCGCCTGCGGCAGCAGTACGTTCGCTGGCAGCGGCGTTCCTTGCGGAACTCTTTGCAATGGAATCAACCTTGCCCTTTATGTAGGACAGGGAATGCTTCATATTATCCTGATATCTGATGTACTCGTAGAGGTTGATAACTTCCTTGATGGTATCCGCCCGTAAATTTATCAACAGATTCAACATTTGCTCGACTGCATAGACATCCATAACGTATACTTCGGGGAAACGTTCGGGAACGATTTCCTGAATATACGGCTTCAGTGTCCATTCAAAATAATCATTAACGGCGGTGCAGGCCTGCTCGTAAGCGGCCTTTGCATCGGCCAGCTGTTCCCGAAGATCTTCGAGTAGTTTCTCAAATTCTCTGGTGCAACGGCGGTATTTTCTGGTCGTCAGCACAATAAGAAGGATCACCACTGCCACAGCAATCAGCGCTACGGTCAAATCGGAGCCAAAAACAAGGAGTGCGGCCGCCGCTATGAGTGCCAGCACAATGATTCGCCCGATAAACGCGCCACGAGTCATTTTGGGTTTTGCGCTGGCCAGTGCGGCCTCAGCGGCCTCCATGGCCACCTTTTTGCGGTTGCGGTCAGCAATCTTGCGATTGTACTCTTGCAGTTTTTCCAGAAGATCAGCGAGCATTTTTATGTTCTCGTGTCGCTCTGCACCTGCAATTTCTCTCTCTTTCAAAATTAACGCCTTCTCTCTATTATTTTGTCCTCCACGTTCCGCTTAGGACAGCTCCATTATATATATATAAAGTCAAGCTTTTTCGCTGAAAATAGCAAAAAATAATTATAGAATTGCCAATTTATGAGGCAGAAGATTTTATCTGTGAGAGCGCAATATCACGCCATGGACGAAAACTTTCAGAGGCAGAGGTAAAAGCTTATGGTTCATGACCGGCATGATCCGTTTGATAGCAAAAAGGCCCCCGAAGGGGCCTTTGGCGGTCAGCAACAGCGATTATTATCGCAGCCGCAGTCATTGCCCTGACCGCATCCGCAGAACAGGATCAACAGGATGATGATCCAGCACAGATTACCGCCACAGTTGTTACCAAAGTTACACATAAGTCATACCTCCGAAAAAATTTGATGCGGTTCGTCACCACTCATCCCATGTTATGTTTCAGGAGGAAAAATGTGCGCTGTTATCCCGTTCCAAATCGCTGACCCGATGGCTCAGAACTTTGATCTGTTCTTCGACGACCGGCATCCGCCTGGCAAAGTGATTGTGTGCGCGGACTTCCCGTGCCAGATTGTCCAATTTGGTGTCGGTCACTGCCTGCGCTGTACGGATGGCGGCTTCGCTTTTGCGGGCGGAAAGACCGTTGCTCAATAACACACCAACCAGTGACAGACCGCCTGTGATCAGGGCAACCAGTATGGACTCGCTCATAAAAACACCTCCCAGCGTTTCATTTTTCACTATTGGCGGGAAAAAGGGGGACGGTTGCACAAAAATATGCACTGTCGGAAAAAGTCGAAAAAATATTCGAAAATACCCGTTGAAATATCCGACATTTTCTGATAATCTAGTTACAAAACATATTTAGAAAGGGCGGTGGTAATCAGATGCGAAAGCTATTGATAGCGGACGGCATCGAGGAGAGCAGGGTAGCCTTGGAGACGCTGCTTCAAAATCGTTGTGAAGTGAGGTCCTGTGCCGATGGGGAAACAGCGCTGGCGCTGTTGCGGGATTTTTCGCCGGATATTTTTGTGGTGGATCTGATGATCCCGAAGACGGACGGGTTGAGCATTATTCAGCAACTGCGTCAGTGGGAGATGCAAACGATGATCTTGGCGCAGACAAGTCTGGCCAGCCCTTATGTTATGGAACGGCTCCAACGGTTGGAAGTGGACTATGTCATGCAGAAACCTTGCCAGATGCAGGCATTGGAGGTTCGCATCTGTGATTTCCTGGCCCAGCTTCAGGACACGGTGCCGAGAAATCCGACCGGCGACATGGTGATTCCGAGCTTGTTGATGAGTTTGGGATTTTCACCAAAGCTGGATGGATACGGTTATTTGGTGGAGGCAATTCCGCTTTATGCCAGAGATCCATCGCAGGCAATCACCAAGGAATTGTATGCAGAGGTGGGCCACTTGCGGCAAAAAGAAGCCTCTTTGGTGGAACGCTCAATACGAAGTGCCATTGATAAAGCCTGGCGCGAACGGGATGAAGCGGTTTGGCGGCAGTATTTCCGCTGTGCACCGAACGGTGCCGTTCCCAGACCCAGCAACGGCGCATTTATTGCACGGATGGCACAGCTGCTGGCCAGCAAAATAGGCCGCATAGCGTTGTAAAAAGCAAAAGAACCCCCATGTGAGGGCCGAGGCCTTCACGTGGGGGTTTTGTATGAAAGGGGGACTGGGGGTCAAGCCAGATAGATAGCCTTACAGGCCAGCATAGTGCAATAGCAGTCCAGCTTGGAAACCAGCTCGTAGGGCGCGTGCATGCTCAGAACGGGCACGCCGGCATCCACGGTAACGATGTTGCGGTTGGCCATATAGGCTGCCACAGTACCGCCACCGCCCTGATCGACCTTGCCCAGGGTGGCGATCTGCCAGATGACGTTGTTATCGTCAAAGGTCTTACGGATGTGGCACATGGCTTCGGCGGAAGCATCGCTGGCGCCGCCCTTGCCACGGGAGCCGGTATATTTACAAATGGCAACACCGTAGTTAAGCTTGGAGTTGTTGCGTTTGTCGCAGGTTTCGGGCCAGTTGGGGTCAAAGGCGTTGGAAACGTCGGCCGACAGACAGAAAGAGTTGGCAAAACAGTCTTCCAACTTCACACCCTGCGCATCGCACAGACCGCCGACGAAGTGCTCAAAGAACTGGCTCTGCATTCCGGAAATACCCACGGAACCGATCTCTTCCTTATCGGCCAAAATGCAGATGGCGGTCTTTCTGGGGGTGCCGATGTTAAACAGGGCTTCCAGCTCGGCATACACGCACACACGGTCATCGTGACCGTAGGCGGCGATCAGGCTCCGATCCAGACCGACTTCGCGGCAGGGACCGGCAGGAACGATGTTCAGTTCGGCAGACAGGAAATCGGACTCCACAATGCCATACTTCTCATTCAGCCACTTCATAATGTTCAGTTTCACCAAATCAGCGCCCTCACCCTCGATGGGTTCGGTGCCCAAAATGACGTTCAACTGCTCGCCGGCAATGACCTGAGCAGCGATCTTCTGCATCTGGTCGCCTGCAAGATGGATCAGCAGGTCGGAGATCATCAGAACGGGGTCGGTAGGATCTTCGCCCACGGTAACATTGATGGTACGGCCGTCCTTGGTGCAGACCACACCGTGCAGTGCCAGAGGCAGGGTGGGCCACTGGTACTTCTTGATACCGCCGTAGTAATGGGTTTTGAAATAGGCAATCTCGCTGTCTTCATACAGGGGATTGGGCTTAATATCCATACGGGGGGAGTCCTCGTGAGCGGCGCAGATGTTGGCGCCCATGCTCAGAGGCTCGGTGCCGATGACGGCCAGGGCAATGGCCTTGCCGCGGTTGTTGTAATAGATTTTATCGCCTGCCTTGGCTTCCATGCCAGGAACGAAAGGCTTGAAGCCGCGTTTTTCGGCCTCGGCCACAGCCCAGGCGGTGGACTCACGCTCGGTCTTTGCGGCATCCATAAAAGCCATATAGCGCTTGCAATAGGCTTCCATTTCGGCTCTTTCTTCAGCGGTGATGCGAGCATAGCCGTTCTTGGGAGCGGCCAACAGGCTGTCGCGCAGTTCTTCAGTAGTCATAAGAATGTACCTCCATTTATATAATCAGGTGGATTATCCGATTCCATTATACAGGTTTGACGGAAAAAAGCAAGGCATTTTGCATAAAATTCATCTTTTGTTTCTCGATTTTCCAGTACATAGTTACACATTCGGCAAAAATCCGACTGAGGCGGCTGGGCGGCAATGCGTTTTTGAGCATATTCTGCGGAAATGCCTTCCCGTGCCATGAGCCGTGCTACCCGAACTTCCTCCGGTGCCCAGACGGCCACGGTGAAGTCGCACAGTTGGTCCAATCCGCTTTCAAACAGGGCAACAGCATCGATGGCAGCCAAAGTATGATGGTCTTCCAGCCGGCGCTGTACTTCCTCTCGGATGGCGGTATGGGTGATTTTGTTCAAATCTGCCAGTGCTTTTTTGTCGGAAAAGACGATGGCACCCAGTTTTTTGCGTTGCAGGACTCCGTTTCCCACGGTGCCGTGGAAACGGCTTCCGATGGCATGGAGCAGGGCGGGATCTGTTTCCAACAGCTGATGGTAGATTTTGTCACAGTCCAGCACCAAACCGCCCAGATCGGCCACTGCCTGCAAAGCGGTGGTCTTGCCACAGCCGGTGCCGCCGGTAATGCCGACGATCATACCTCGACCTCCGCATCGATGATGTGGAATGCGGCGGCTTTCTTCAGGCGGTTCTGAACGGCGTAGGCGACACCGCCGCCCACGGGGCAACGGGCATAGACCCGATGGATATCGGGGGCGTCCAAAAGCCGCAGTGCGGAAAACAGACCGGCGGACAGGGTAAGCGCATCCTCTTCTCGGCCGTAAGCCAGAGGCGCACAGTCCCGATACAGGGGGAGCTCCTCTTCAAAGCAAAGCACACGGTCCTTTTCCTCGAAATGCTGATGGATGTAGGCCGCAGCCTTTTCCCGACTGCCCGATACGATGACGACTTCACATTGAGGGGCATAGTGGCGATACTTCATGCCAGGGGCTTTTACCACGGCATCTTTGTCGATTTGGGCGGTGACGGCCTTGTCAACGATCAGGTCGCCCAGCACTTCCGTCAGCTGTTCGGGGGTGATTCCGCCAGGGCGCAGCAGACGGGGACGATCTTCGGTCAGATCGACGATGGTGGACTCAACACCCACCCGACAGGGGCCTCCGTCTACGATGGCAGCGATGTTTCCGTCATGATCGTGGAGCACGTGCTGAGCGGTGGTGGTAGAAGGCTTGCCCGATATGTTGGCACTGGGGGCGGCGATGGGCACACCGGACAGGGCGATGATCTGACGGGTGACGGCATTGTCGGGACAGCGGATGGCCACGGTGGACAGGCCGCCGGTGGTACGCTTGGGGATCAGGTCACGGGCGGGCAACACGATGGTCAGCGGACCTGGCCAGAATTTCTCTGCCAGCAGATAGGCACTGTCGGGAATGGGGAAACACAGTTTCTCCATATCTTTTCCCTCAGCCACATGGAGGATCAGGGGATTGTCCTGGGGGCGTCCCTTGGCCAGAAATATTTTTGCAACGGCGTTTTCGTCCAGACCGTTGGCACCGAGACCGTAAACCGTTTCGGTGGGGATGGCAACCAATTCGCCTTTTCGTATCAGTTCTGCGGCAATGACAGGTGTTTTTGGGTCATCTGCGGGTAAATACAGTGTTTTCATAGCAACACCTCCTGAGTAAAATGCAATTTGGGCAGTTGCGGAGCGCAACTGCCCAAAGCGAAATTTGAACTTACACAGTGGGCTGGTTCGCTGCTTCGATGATCTTGACGAACTTTTCGGGAACCAGAGATGCACCGCCGATCAGGCCGCCGTCAATGTCGGGCTGAGCCAGCAGCTCATAGGCATTGTTCTCGTTCATGGAACCGCCGTAGAGGATGGAGATGGCACGGGCATTCTTGGAAGAATACAGCTTGCGCACAACGCTGCGGATCAGCTCGCAGACTTCCTCGGCCTGCTCGGGGGTAGCGGTGCGGCCGGTGCCGATGGCCCAGATGGGCTCGTAAGCGATGATGACCTTGCGGATCTTGTCCTCGGGCACACCGGCCAGACCCATCTTGATCTGCATGGTGATGTGCTCGGCGGTAATGCCGGCTTCACGCTGGGCCAGGGTCTCGCCGCAGCAGATGATGGGTACCAGACCGGCTTCCAGAGCGGCCAGAACCTTGGCGTTTACATCGGTGTCGGTCTCGCCGAACATTTCACGGCGCTCGGAGTGGCCGATGATCACGTATTTACAGCCCACATCGGTCAGCATGGCGCTGGACAGCTCGCCGGTGTAAGCGCCGGAAGCGTTGGC
>CAZVMK010000066.1:0-6763 GCA_964628315.1 uncultured Oscillospiraceae bacterium | reverse complement strand
CCTGCTCCTTAAACATCTTGTCCAGAATGTGCTGCATATTCTCCCAAATGGCATAGCCATAGGGACGATACACGAAAACGCCTTTCATGGAGGTGTAGTCTACCAGCTGTGCTTTTTTGCACACGTCCGTAAACCACTGGGCAAAATCTACCTCCATATCGGTGATCTGCTCTACCTTTTTATCTTTAGCCATAATTTTCATCCTCTCGGCATAATTTTCATTACATCTTATTTTACCACATCTGTCAAGCCTTTTGAACATCGATCAGTGCTTTTTGTAAGATTATTTTAAACAATTCTTTTGTAAAGGGCAGTAATTCACGTTCGCATTGTATAAAAGTTCCAAAAAGGTAGTTTTCATCGAATTTTTCTTTACAATCTTCCAGTCAAATGATAAAATAAATATGACATTGTAAAAGGAGGGGCATTATGGTTATTGTTCGTTTTCTTTCCATTGGGAGCATTATGGTAGGACTGATATTGTGCGCCATCGCTTCATCACTCGAATTGTCCGTTCTTTCTGTGGTAGGTGTGTTGCTGGTCCTCGCAGGACCGATCTTATTCCTTGTAAAACACCGCTGTCCAAACTGCCACCGATTACTGCCCCGACATCTCAATTTTGACGCAACATATTGCCACTATTGTGGGGAGTATCTGGATTGATTGTCCGGCACAAAAAAGATATACTGCCTTTATAAATGCGTTCGGTTTCCGCCGAACGCATTTTTTGCTTCCATGGTTTGCGATTATCGTGTACTGGGGTATTCCGAACGGGAGTCGATAAACTTTGATGCCCAGTATTTCGTATACCGCGCAAGATCATCAAAAGTCACGGTGGAATGGCCTCTGCAATATCTTACATATTCACAGAACAAGCCCTCCAGAAAAATTTTCAAATCAAGATCAATGTGCGTTCGGTCTTTAATGCGCCGATCGTTATGGCAAAGTTCCAGCAGTTTTCCGGATGCAATGGCCGCCAGTTTTTTGCCCGCAAACAGAAAGTCGTTGGATTTGCAGAGCAAACGATAGTTTTCATCATTCTGCCGAATAAATTCCAGAATGGAATCTATAAATTGCATGACATCCTGCGTTTCCAGCAGTTTCGTATTATCAAAAAACGCATCGATCAATTCATTTTCATACTCTTCCGCCACGCCGTAGATATCGTCATAATGGGAATAGAACGCCCCTCGGCTGATATCGGCCCGTTGGCACAATTCACTGACCGAAATTTTCCCCAATTCCTTTTTCTCCGACAGCATTTCCGCAAAAACCTTTTTTATCAACGTGCGAGTTTTTTGCGAAGATCTGTTCAAATTCTGCGCTTTCACCCGTCTCTCCCCTTTCGCTGCACAGTTTTGCAAACATTGTTCACATTTTAACAATGAACAAATAATTGTACTTCACAATCAATTTTGAGAATATTATAATTCGACACAGTTGAAATGTCAACACTGTTAAAAACCCGAAAGGAGCCACAAAAAGATGGAACGGAAAACAATGTTGAACACAGACTCCGAACACATTATAGAAACTTCGCTATTAACAAAGGACTATGGATTCGGACGAGGTGTTTTCGATGTCAGCATTTATGTTGACAAAGGAGAAGTATTTGGTTTTCTGGGGCCGAACGGCGCCGGAAAATCCACGACCATTCGCCATTTGATGGGTTTTTCAAAGCCGGACAGCGGAACCGCCAAAATTCTG
This sequence comes from uncultured Oscillospiraceae bacterium, assembly GCA_964628315.1. GTDB lineage: Bacteria > Bacillota > Clostridia > Oscillospirales > Oscillospiraceae > Faecousia. The sequence continues at coordinate 5,056 of CAZVMK010000066.1, read as the reverse complement.
GGAATGGAAACCTTCGATCATTATGACAGGATTCTGAGCCATGTCGGCTACATTCCAGGAGAGATCGCACTTCCGGCCGGACTGACCGGATGGGAATTTATCCGTATGATGCAAGATATGCAAAAGATCCACGATCAGCAGAGGCTGGATGAAATGCTTTCGCTTTTCGAGTTGGATAACCAGGTCCTTCGTACAGATACGAAACGAATGAGTCTGGGTGTCAAGCGAAAGCTGGCGATCGTAACCGCTTTCATGTCCGACCCCGATGTACTGATTTTGGACGAACCCACCAGCGGTCTTGATCCGGTAATGCAGGAAAACTTCATTCAATTTATTCACAAGGAAAAGCAACGGGGCAAAACCATCCTGCTTTCCAGCCATATCTTTTCGGAAATCGACTCCACCTGTGACCGCATTGCAATTATCAAGGACGGAAAGATCGTGTCCGAATTTATCGCAGACGACTTGAAGCACGCCTCTCGCAAATACTACACCGTTGTCTTTGAAAATACGAAAGCAAAAGAGAATTTCAAAGGCAAGTGCGCTCAATTAAGCACCTGCATTCAAACCGCAGAAAGTGACAACAGCATCGACCTTTCCATTGAGGACAGCGACCTGAATGAATTGATTGCGCTTCTGTCCACCCTGGCTGTGCGCTCTTTCAGCAACAGGAAAGAAAGTCTGGAGGACTATTTTATGAAATTCTATAAAGAAGACAAGGACTTCGGAGGTGCGCTGCAATGAGCATCATCGAAATCAACGATCTTACAAAGGATTACGGAAATCGGCAAGGCATTTTCGGTTTGAATCTTTCCATCAACCAAGGGGAAATGATTGGCTTCGTCGGCACCAACGGCAGCGGCAAAACCACGACCATACGGCATATCATGGGCTTTTTAAAGCCCACTTCCGGAATGGTGACCGTGAACGGTCTGTCTTCTTGGGAACATTCCAGTGAAATCGTCAAAGACATCGGCTACGTGCCAGGAGAAATCGCATTCCCCGATTTAAAAACCGGCATTGACTTTTTGAAGTGTCAGGCAGATTTTCTGGGGCTTCATGATATATCCTACGCCAACGAACTGATCGAACGTCTCCAGCTTGACCCCAGAGCCAACCTCAAGCGGATGAGCAAGGGCATGAAGCAAAAGACCGCTCTCGTTGCCGCATTGATGAACGATGCACCCATCATCATTTTAGACGAGCCGACCACCGGCCTTGATCCGCTCATGCGTGCAACTTTCCTTGACATCATCAAGAAAGAGCACGAAAAAGGAAAAACCATTTTCATGAGCAGTCACAGTTTCGATGAATTGGAGAAGACCTGCGACAAAGTTGCACTGATAAACAACGGTCATATCATCGATATCTGCGATATGAACGATATACGCTACCGACCCGTCAAGGAATTCAAAATCGAATTTTATACCGCTGAGGATTACAAGCGCTTCCAATGTGAAAGCTACGATATCATCCGCTTGCAAGAGCAATACAACCAGGTCTCCATTCGGATCGATGCCAATGAGACCGCAACGCTGTTGCAGGTGTTGAAAGCATATCACGTGAAATTTATTTCAGAGCTTCCATACACCCTGGAAATGCACTTTAAGAACATTCTATTGGAACAAAAGAAAGGTTAAATGGTGAAAACAATGTTCAGCAAAGCATTATTCAAGCAATCCTGTAAAGCCAACGGAACAATGTGGGGGATCATCACCCTTGCTGTCTGCTTCATGCTCTCCTGCGTCATGCTGATTTCGGGCAACGGCAATATCGGCGGTGTGAAAGATTCTATTCAGGACACCATTATTACAAAAGAAATCGATGCACAAATGGAAAAGAAGTCACTTTTCTACTACTCCACCGCAGAAGACGGCCTTGTAAAATTTGATAATATTTTCTCGGCCAACGCAGGTGACACTCTTTCATATCTTATCTGGTTCTCCCAAATGCCGAATGAAGCAGCATTTGAGGATGCCACGCTTTACGCCTCTGCAGTAGCCGCATGGAAGCAGGCGCAACCCGAAATGAAAACCGAAGCCGGTCAAGCCTATGCCTCCGCAATCGAAAAATGGATGGCCCAGGTTCCTCAGCAGGCTGATTTTTCCGACATGGCCGCCTATTTGTCTGCAGTTCAGTCCTGGCAGGAAAGTTCTCCGGTGACCCAGGAAAACGCAGTTGCCACAGCCTACGCTTCCGCCTGTGAGGAGCTTCAGGAATACCTTGCTCAGAGAGCGGCAAACGAAGGATATGCCGCAGACTCTACCGAGTCCGCTGAAATGTTGGGCAGCGTGATGTACACCCTGAATCCCAACGGAACTTTTAATGATTTTTATTCCGAAAACGGGGAAGAATTACCTGCCGATTACGATTTTCTGTCCCTAATCGCCCATATCAGTACCGGAGATATCGATACCTATCTCACCTCCGATGAAAGAAACGATTATCGCAAGGCAAGAGCCGAGGACGGCGCAGCTGTATTTCTTGCAGGCAACATGACCAAGGCTGAAACGATCGACGCACTGATCGATGCGCTGTCCAACTATGGCGTGACCACAGAAAAATATAATTCTTTCGGATACCATTACGATGCTATAAAGCACATGGCCAATACCGCCATCGTGACATATCAGGGCAGACTCGATTATGAGCTGGAGCGACTGTCTGAGCAATTTGAAGCCGGTGAATTTGAAACCGAAGAAGCATATCTTGCCGCAATCACCGCAAAGAAAGAAGCGCTTTCTGACGATATTTCCTCCAGTTTCCTCTCCACTCTGCCCCAGGAAGTTTCCGATGCACTGGAAGAAATCGGTCAGATGGATCTTTACTCTCTGATCGTGGGCTCGATTTTCTATAAGCTTGCAGGCCTGCTGTTGCCCATCATTTACATGATCATGGCATCCAACAATCTGATCGCCGGACAGGTCGACAGCGGTTCCATGGCGTACGTTCTTTCCACATCCACAAAAAGAAGCAGTGTCGTGTTTACCCAGGCGGTATATCTGATCGGTTCACTGCTGGCCATGTTCTGCCTGACAACGGCAACCGGCTGTGTATGCCTCTCTCTGGTAACGGAAGAAATCGAATTGACATACACCATGCTCATTCTGCTGAACCTGGGTGCATTTCTTGTGCTGTTGGCGCTTTCCGGTCTGTGCTTTTTCACTTCCTGTGTGTTTGACCGCAGCAAGCGCTCCATGGCCATCGGCGGCGGACTTTCCATCTTTGCTTTGGTGGCCGCCATGCTCGGCTTGTTTGGCAGTCCTGTGATTCCCTCTGTGGTCCGTTTGGAGTCGCTGAACTACTTTAATTACGCAACAGTCATTTCCCTGTTCGATGTCATTTCGATCATTGACGGGACAAATGCATTTATCTGGAAATTTGTCATTCTCGGTGTCGCCGGTATCCTCGGGTATGTGGCCGGATCTATCCGCTTTACGAAAAAAGACCTGCCTTTGTAAAAAGAAGGTGAAAGAAATTGTTTGAGTTCAAAAAGCTCTGTGATACTTTCGAAAAACTGTCAACTTCGGAGCGAAAACAACTATTGGAAGAAAAATCCAGCTCCGTATTTCAAGAATTGCAGTGCCAATCCGCACCCGAAAACGATCCAAAACAAATTCTGGCAGGATTTGTGATCGGCTCTGCCATGGTCGACGGCAAGTTAAGCGAAATGGATTACCTGCTCATGTATCCGTCGCTTGTCCAAACGTTCGGCGATGATTTCGACTTTCGCACCCTCAAAGAATCATTTCGCCGCAACCGAGACGGGAAGAAAATGGTGGGAGATTATGTGGAAAAAGTGCTGATTATTCTCAGTCATTCAGGGGAAAAGCTGAAACGGGACGTGATTATCCTTTGCCTGTGCACCACCTCGATAGACGGAAGGCTCACCCTGAAAGAAAAACGCTATATTCGTCATCTCTGCGACATGCTGTAATTTTCCATATACAGTGTGCTCACCGGCGAACCTTAAAGAACACCTCCGGCAATGCCCAGTTTCGGGCATTGCCGGAGTTTTTTCGATGGTTTATCCTACTGTTTCCTGTGGTCGATGATTGCCCCGTTTTCGTCGATAAACTGCTCATACCAACCGGCATTGTCGTACACATAGGGGGTATCTTCGCTTTTCAGAAGGCTCTCCGGCAGGGTGATGAGCAGAACACTCAATACTGCCAAAATTGCCACGCCGCCAATTACATCCCATTTCTTGATATGAGTTTTTACAAAATACACGATATAGGAAATGCCCAATGGCAGCCAGCACACGATTGCCGTCAACAGGCCTGGAGTGTAGAACGGTGAATAGACACCGTTTTCCAAAAGCAATGCACGAGAAGATGTTGCCCCTAGCAGATGAATGACCACCTCCGCAAAGCTGAACAGCATCACGGCAAAGCTCATTTTTCGTTCATACTTGTTTGTCTGCACCAAGATGAACCAAAGGAGCGCACCGCCGAAGTTGGTGATCATATCCGTCAGTTCATTCATTGGATAACGATCACGGAGTATTGCCTCGGAAGATATGTTGTAGAAATAATGAAATCCGCCAGGCATGACCCATTCTTCCCACACATGGAACACAAGGACAATCACGGTGAACGCCCCAAACTTTCTGAGAATGCTCCAATCTTTCCACTTTACGATGAGCTGTACTGCCAGAATGATACCCATAATGAGCATTCCATACAGCCAGCCTGTTTTCACAAACCAGTACCACATATACGCTGTCCCCCTTATTCTTTCTTCGGTATCACCGGCAGATAGAGGTAGCTGTCATACTTGCCGCCGGTGTAAATACGGTGCCTGCCGCGGTTCACGTCTTTCGGCATTTCGGCTGTATCCACCTTGGAACCGGCAAACATTTCTTCACCGCCGATGGTGTACATTTCGCATCTTTCGTCCGGCATATAGGTAAAGCCCTCTTTCGGCAAGTTGATTTTTGCCATTTTCAGTTTGAACGGTCCTGTCCACATCTTTTTCGTCTTGTAGGGCGAGACCGTAACACGGAGAATGTCTCCCTTTTTGAATTGCAGTCCCATTGGCCAGATGAGAATGT
>CAZVMK010000065.1:0-6935 GCA_964628315.1 uncultured Oscillospiraceae bacterium | reverse complement strand
CTGTTCGTACTTAGGATGGATACCTTCCTTCATTTTGTTCACCTCTTTCTCATCAAATAAAAGGGCATAGTTGCCCCTAGCAATTTCAATCGCTGGGATATATTATCACACTTCTTTACGAAATGCAAGTGTTTTTTTACTTTTTTCGAAAAATTATTTCTTCTTAAAAAGCCCAGTTGCCATTGCAGAAAATCGGAACTACCTTACCGTCGGCGCAAATACCGTCAATATTCATGCTATCACAGCCGATCATAAAGTCCACATGGATCATGGACTCGTTGATTCCCAGCGCCTTGCACTGCTCGCCGGTCTTGTTGTGATAATCACGGATGGTATCGTTAAATCCATGACCCACAGCCAGGTGGCACGCCGCATTTTCGTCAAAGAGCGTATTATAGTAGAGGATACCGCTTTCGCAAATAGGGCTATGCTGGGGTACCAGTGCGCACTCGCCCAGATAGGATGCCCCCTCATCCATGGACAGCATCGTCTTCAGGATCTCTTCCCCCACTTCAGCGCCGGACTCTACCACTTTACCATTTTCAAAGCGCATGAAGAATTTATCGATGAGCTGGCCGTTATAGCTCAAAGGCTTGGTGGAATACACAATGCCCTCCGCCTGACCACGCATGGGAGAAATGAAACATTCTTCCGTGGGGATATTGGGATTAAAGGTGATGTTCTGACGGGAAGTTTCCGTACCGCCGCAGAACAGCGCCTCGGGGATCATGCCCACTGTCAAATCGGTGCCATTATCGGCAGTGTAGTGCAGTTTTTCAATGTTCAATCCGTTCAGGTAATCGCAACGGGCGCTCAAATCATCGTTATGTTCCTGCCAGGACTTGACGGAGTCCTCCGTCACACGGGCGGCATCAAGGATAGCCTCCCACATTTTCTCCATGGCCACGCTGGTACGAACCCCTGGGAAAACCTTTTTGGCCCACGCAGCCCCAGGAACTGCGGCAATGCACCACTGCTGTTTGCCGTCTCGCGCATCCGCATAGGGTTTCAGGACGGGATAAGACATCTGTCTGGCCTTTGCCACTTTTTCCATATTGACCCCTTTCAGTCCATCGGGGTCCTCGGAGATCAGGTGAATCTGGGCAGGGAGTTCATCGCAGAAATACTGCTGGCGAGCCTTGACCCACTCCTTGACGGTGCCCAGCGTTTTTACGGATTCGTAGCGATACTTCAGCTTGTTAACGGGCTGATAGTCCCACTGGACAATGACTTCCTTTGCTTTCGCCTTATAGCATTCCTCCACCAGCATTTTCACAAACTCGGGCTGGTCAAGACCGGCAAAGATCATCACGGTCTGATTTTTTTGCACATTTACGCCGCACCTGGCAATCAGTTTGGCATATTCTCGCAAAAGTGTTTTTTTCATGGCTTGAGCACTCCTTTTGTTTTTGTTTTATTGTAGCAGATTGTGAAGCTCTCGTCAATAATTGTTGCAATTTTCAGGCGGCTGATTTATAATACAGTAAAATTCTAAAGGAGGCTGAATATGCTCACAACGGAAGCCTTTCACAAAATGATAGACGATGGTATCCACATTCTTGACGGTGCCACCGGTTCCAACCTGATGAAAGCCGGAATGCCAAAGGGCTGCTGTGCCGAGGAATGGATACTCGCCCACCCGCAACCGCTGGTTGCTCTCCAACGGGCCTACGCCGAGGCAGGCAGTCAAATCTTATATGCTCCCACCTTTCAAGCCCAGCCTCTGGCGCTGGAAAAAGTCGGACTGAGCAGCCAAACGGAAGCGATCAATGAAGCGCTGGTCGCCCTGAGCCGTTCTGCCGCACCCGAGTGTCTGATTGCCGGTGATATTGCCACCATGGCCGCCGTCTGTGACAGCTGGGATCCCGACTGTTTTGATTTACTGGTAGAAAATTATCGAAGACAGATCAAGGGATTGATTGGCGGCGGAGTTGACCTGATCGTGGCCGAGACCCTCCTTTATCCCCAGGAAGCCGAAGCTGTTCTGACTGCCGCCGCGCTGGAAAATGCCGGTGCCGTGATATGCAGTTTTACGATGCAAAGCGATGGTTCGCTGTTTTCCGGCATGGATGTGGGCCCGATCTTCACGGAACTGGAAAAAGCAGGTGCCGCTGCCCTTGGCTTCAACTGCGTTGCCGCCGATGGTTTGACCTCTGCTCTGGTTGCCAAACTGCGACGTTATACCCGCCTGCCCCTGATATGCAAGCCCAACGCCGGTACCCCCATGATCGGCGATGACGGTCTGGCCCATTATCCTATGGATAAAGAAGAATTCAGCCAAATCGTTTATCAATGCCGCCAAATGGGGGCGGCGCTGGTCGGCGGTTGCTGCGGTACCGATCCCAGCTTCATCGAAGCCATTCAAAAAGTGTTTGCCAATTCCTGCAAATTATGATATAGTGAGGTCGTTATGGAAAAAAGAGTACATTATTATGTCAGTCGTAGAAATCCGCTGACATGTCTGATGGCACTGTGCCTGGTCGGCTCGGCAGTGACCCGCATCGTATTCGCCTGCATGAAAGGGATGGCTGAATACAGCAACGTGTGGAGTCAAATCTTCCTGCCTGTGGCAGCCACCTTGCTGTACGTGCTCATCGCACTGATATCCGGCAAAGAACGTTTTTACAAAACCGCCATTCCCGTGTGGCTGATGTGCTTTCACTATGCCATCATCCCCCACTCCTTCATCGGCACCGACAAGCTGATGCTGGTCATGTACTGCGCCATTTTACTTCTGTGCGCCGTCATCTACACCATCATCAGTTCCGGCCGTGTTCACAGGCCCTGGTTTCTGCTGGCCATATTCCTTGCCGGTTTGGGAATGAGCCTGTATGCCAACCTGACCCATGGCGTCCGCATTTATGAAGAAAGCTCCCTGCCCGATGTATTCATGTTCGCAGGCCTGATTTTCGGAACATTGGCCATCCGTATCTCCCCTCAAAACGAATATCACCCCACCTGGGGTGATCGGGTCGACGGCCGCCGCATTCGCAGTCTGCCTGCCATTTCCCAGATCACGCCCTACCTGATGGTCCATCGTTGTGAGTCCAACATTCTTTTTGAAGAGTCCATTGAAATCACCAACATTGACCGCTACATCCGTCAAAAGCGGAAAGAGGGTTTGACAAACTTCGGACTGGTTCACGTAATTTTGACCGCATACTGCCGTGCGCTGTGCAAATTCCCCGCTATCAACCGCTTTATTGCCGGTCAGAAGATCTACACCCATGGAGAAGATATCCAATTCTGCATGACCGTGAAAAAGGAAATGACCGTTGATGCTCCCGATACCGTTATCAAACTGCACCTGAATCGTCGTGATACCGCCGAAGACGTCTACCGCAAGTTCCAGGCCGCCGTGGAAGAAGTTAAGAATACACCGCTGGACTCCGGTGTGGATAATACCGCCGGTGCCCTGTCCATGGTGCCTGGTGTTGTGCTGAAATTCGTGGTCTGGCTTATCAAGCTTCTTGATTACTTCGGTCTGCTTCCCAAATTCCTGCTGGAGGTCAGCCCTTTCCACGCCTCTGTTTACTTCACATCCATGGGTTCGCTGGGCATTGAGCCGGTGTACCACCATCTGTACAATCTGGGCAATATGCCTCTGTTCTGCGCTTTTGGCTGCAAGCGAAAGGAAATGCAGATTTTGGAGGATGGCTCCGTCGTTCAGCGGAAATATGTGGACGTCAAGTTGAATGTGGACGAGCGCATTGTGGACGGCTTCTACTATGCCGGTTTCTTCAAGCACTTCAAGCGTATCATGGCCCACCCCGAAAATCTGGACAACGTCCCCGAGGAAATTATCAATGACATCGACTGATACCCTTTCCACCATTTTAAACTTACTGCCCCCAGGTCATCCCTGGGGGCAACAGCTTATCCATCTGGATACTGTGGACTCCACGAATAGCTATGCCAAGCGCCTTGCACAGCAAGGCGCTCCCAGCGGCACCATTGTTATTGCCGACCACCAAAGCGGCGGCCGTGGCCGTCTGGGGCGAAGTTTTTCCTCTCCGGCCGGAGCAGGATTGTACTTTTCCCTGATCCTGCGCCCCAACTGCGCCGCTGAAAGTCTCATGCACCTGACCTGCGCTGTAGGTGTTGCCGCTTGCGAGGCAGTGCAAACCGCCTGCGGCCTTTTGCCTGATATCAAATGGACCAACGATTTGGTTGTCGGCAAGCAAAAACTGGGCGGTATTTTAACGGAATTGGGGATTTCTCCTGTCACCCAAAAGGTTGATTATGCCATCATCGGCATCGGCATCAACTGCAACCAGCGCACCGAAGATTTCCCCCCCGATATCCGCACCATCGCCACTTCCCTGCATCTTTCCGGCTATGAATGTGACCGCCTTGCATTGGCGGCAGCTCTGATCGAACAACTATTCAAACTGGATGGTGCCTTATTGACCCAACGCTCCCAAATCATGGCCGCCTACGCTAAACGTTGCATCACCATCGGGCAGGAGATATCTATTCTTCGGGCGGATGTGGTGCAGCACGCAAGAGCCCTGAATGTAGACGAAGACGGTGCGTTGATCGTTCGATTTTCGGACGGAAGCTGTGGTCGTATTGACTGCGGCGAAGTCAGCATTCGAGGTATGTACGGCTATTTATAATTTTTTGTAAATTTGAAAATTAACAGTTGCTTTTTTCTATATTTTTGGGTATACTGTAGTCAGCAAAACTTATATAGGAGGAAAACTTATATGAAGACTTTTAGCGTTATTGCAAAGATCGTTGCCGCTCTGGCTGCCGTGGCCGGCATTGTTTACGTTGTCGCTACTTACGGTGACAAGATCGTTGCCTGGGCTAAGAACCTGCTGGGCAAGGGCTGCTGCTGTGAAGAGTGCGAGTGCGCCGACTGCGAATGCAACGAAAACGGCGAGTGCACCTGCGAGTGCGACTGCGCTGAGTGCGAAGACGGCGAGTGCCCCTGTGAAGAAGTCACCGAGGAAGAGGTCGTTGAGGCCGTAGAGAATGACTTCGAAGCTTAATTGCAAGTCTTAATGAAAAACACATCCACTTTCGTGGATGTGTTTTTTCTTTCTTATTCAGCGCTGCAGATCAGCTCCACCAGCATATCGGTGATCTTCTCCATATCTTCCACGGGAATATATTCAAAACGTCCGTGGAAATTGGCGCCTCCGGTACACAAATTGGGGCAAGGCAATCCCATGAAGCTTAGCCGTGCACCGTCTGTGCCACCGCGGATGGGGACAGTATGAGCAACGATCCCTACCGCTTTCATGGCTTCTTCTGCCCGATGGACGATGTACATTTTAGGCAGGATCTTCTCTTTCATGTTGAAATAGCTGTCTTTGATATCCAGTACGGCGGTCCCCTGCCCGTATTTGGCATTGATAAACGCCGCTGCCGCACTCAGCACATCTTTTTTCTTCTGAAATTTAGCCATGTCATGGTCACGGATGATGTAGTGCAACATCGTGCGCTCCACTTCTCCCTCCATGCCATGAAGCATGATAAAGCCCTCATACCCCTGGGTATATTCCGGCCGCTGCTCCACAGGCAAAAGGCTATTGAACTCCATAGCAACCAGCTGAGAATTGATCATCTTGTCCTTTGCGGAGCCAGGGTGAATATTCAAGCCGTAAAAAGCCACCGTTGCGCCGGCTGCATTGAAATTTTCATACTCCAATTCGCCAATCGTTCCGCCATCGACCGTATAGGCATAATCTGCACCGAAAGATTGCACATTGAAGCGGTCGGCACCACGGCCGATCTCTTCATCGGGCGTAAAGGCGATCTTCAGCGTTGCATGGTTGCGTTCACCCTGTAACAGCCGCTGGGCAGTTGCCATGATCTCCGCCACGCCTGCTTTATCATCGGCGCCCAGCAACGTTGTGCCGTCGGTGACGATCAGGTGCTTTCCACGGTGCATTTCCAGCTCGGGATAGTCCTTTTCGCTGAGGAATATCTGCTTTTCCTCATTCAGGCAAATGTCACTGCCGTCAAAGGCAACGATCTTTGCCTTTACGTTTTCACCGGAGCAGTCGGGGGCGGTGTCCATGTGGGCAATCAGGCCGACTGTAGGCTTCGCCGGATCACCTTCGACTGTGCCGTAAATATAGCCGTCTTCGTCCATGTAGGCATCGGCAATACCCATGGCTTTCATCTCCTCCACCAGCGTAGCGCCCAGGATTTTCTGCTTTGCAGTAGAGGGACAGGTTTTACTTTCTTCGTTGGATTGGGTGTCGATGGACACATAGCGCAGGAAGCGCTCGATCACATTTTCCATTGTAGTTCTCCTTCTGTGAAAACAGTGCCGCCGCGATTGCGGCGGCACTGCATTTGTGCATAAACAGATTACTTTGCGGCATTGACCAGCTCAGCGGTATCCTGAGCGATCATCAGCTCTTCGTTGGTGGGGATCACCCAGACCTGGACCTTGGAATCATCGGTAGAGATCAGGGTTTCCTTGCCACGGACGTTATTTCTCTCGGGATCGATCTTCACACCCAGGTAGCCCAGGTATGCGCAGATGTTGGCACGGGTAGCGGGATCGTTTTCGCCCACGCCTGCGGTAAAGGTCAGAACCTCAATACCATTGAGGGCGGCAGCGTAGGCACCGACATACTTGGCGACCTCATAAGCAAACTTCTCCAGAGCCAGAGCGCAGTCGGCATTACCTTCCTTGGCACCGTTTTCCAGATCACGGAAGTCGGAGGACAAGCCGGACATACCCAGCACGCCGGACTTCTTGTTCAGGATATTCAGGCACTCATCCACGCTGTAGCCATACTTATTGCACAGGAACTGAACAACGCCGGCATCGATATCACCGCAACGGGTGCCCATGGGCACACCGGCCAGAGGGGTCAGGCCCATGGTGGTGTCCTGGCACTTGCCGTTGAGAACTGCAGCCATGGAAGAGCCGTTGCCCAGGTGGCAGTTGACCATCTTGAAATCGGTCT